>NZ_JBEXMT010000150.1:0-1002 GCF_040610675.1 Nonomuraea sp. NPDC003804 | reverse complement strand
GTACGACACCACCACGCGGAGGGTCGGATGAAGCGTTTCCGCAATCGCAAGCCTGCCCGCCGCAGCTCCGCCGAACGATCAGTCGAAGAGGTGATGCACGACACCCTCCGCATGATCGAGCGTGCCGACCTGAAGGCCCTGGCCGCCAACCCAGTCTCCCGCGAGGCGCTCCAAGGCGTCCACAGCCAAGCGGTAAAGCAGGTTGTCGAATTCCGGCGGGGCCTGGCCCTTGCCGAGCAGATCGAGCAGGCCTACGCGTCGGCACTCGCAACCGCGGTGGAGGCGTAAGGCTATGCACATTCCAACAGCCAAAGCCGGCCAGCGCTACGACGCCATTGTGACTGCACAGGAGATCAAACATCCCTCATATGCCGCCCTGGAGCCTGTCGCCCACGCGCTGCTTATCGAGCTCCGCAGCCTGGAGCAACCATTTCAGATTCCGGTGGTCTCGATCAGCGTTCGCGAAGCGATGAGAATCCTAGGCGTTGGGCAGCGCCCAGTGGAACGAGCATTCCGGGAACTGGAGGCGCACGGATGGACCGAAGAAAAGCGGGTGGCCGGTGGCCGCCGGCGCGTTGTCCTTCTCAAGAGCCCGTGCCAGGCGTCCAATGGCTAGGCGCAAGAAGGAGAACCGCTGGGAGGATATCGATGGGGGAATGGCCTTCGTCATCCCTTACACCCTTCTGCGGCATCCGAACTACACGCGACTCAGTCCCTTCGCGCACAAGCTGGTGCAGGACCTTGCGCGCCAGTACACCGGCTTCAACAACGGCTACCTGTGCGCATCCTGGTCGTTGATGCAGGCTGCGCATTGGAACTCCGAGAACACCGTCAGGAAAGCCGCAGCGGAGCTTGAGCACTATCGGATCATCGAGCGTACCAAGCAGGGTGGCCGGAACGCGGCCACGCTCTACGCATTCACCTGGCGTCGCATCGACTGGAAGAAGGACAGACCGCTCGACGTGTCAGCCACCGCAAAGCCGTCCGATAGCTGGAAGCACG
>NZ_JBEXMT010000149.1:0-1010 GCF_040610675.1 Nonomuraea sp. NPDC003804 | reverse complement strand
GGCATGTCGGTGGCCCCCTACGAGGGCCTGGAGCCGGATCAAATCACCAAGGCCCTTCGCGGCGCGACCGGTGGCAAGGTCGATGAGAAGTCCAAGCTCTGGAGCGATGGCGGCGACGCTTTCCTCTTCCACACCGGCATCGTCCTGAAGGCCGCATGCGAGCACGAGCAGGCCTACCGAGACTTCTGCATCGCCAAGCTGGAAGGGTTGGAGCACGCCCGGTTGATGATGCTGCTGGAGCGGGAGGAGCTGGAGAAGCGTGGCTTGGGGTTGGAAGACCTGGAAGCGGCGCTGGCTCGCGTGGAAGAGCAAATGGGCACTTACGCGATTGTGGCGGAGGCTTCCCGGAACTGGTTCTACACCCCATTCCACCATGCCAAGCTGTTGGCGATGGTTGAGCAGGTGGTGCCGACGCCGCGTGGCGGGGAGATTGCCAGCGCTCGCGTGCTGGAGTTGGTGAACTGGTTGGGGTTGGAGCGCCCGGATACGTCTAGCACGGACGAAGAGCGTGAGGCCTATGCCGCCTACTCCCGGGACTACCACAACCGCTTGGCCACCCGGTCCGAGACCGTCCATCCCGACTTGCTGCGTCCCATGTCCCAGCTGCAAAGCTCGCTGGAATGGGCATTGCTGGGCGTTCCCGCAATGCATAAGGAGCAGCGCCAGTCCTTCACGTTGAACTCGCGGGGGCTCATCGAAAAACTGCTTCGGGGTGAAAAGCTCCGGACGGCGGATGACATCCCGTGGCATTCCGTCGAACGTGGGGAAGTGGACGTCTCTCAGGCGCTTTACGGGAAGTTCGTGGGCTTGTTCCTGCCCCCCACCCAGTTCGGCGAAGCGGGCGACATGATGCAGCGGTTGCTCAAGCAGCGTGTCATGAACGGCATTCGGGCACGTGGGGCGCACGGGGACAAGTGGCGCGAAATGCTGCCGGGCCAAACCGACGTGCTGCTGATGATGGACGAGGCGCATTTGCTGCTGACTTCGGACGATGTGCTGCTCTTCAGCAC
>NZ_JBEXMT010000148.1:0-1016 GCF_040610675.1 Nonomuraea sp. NPDC003804 | reverse complement strand
GACGAAAACCTCCATTCACTCTCAGGCAAATCCCGGTTCTCCAGCCAAAGGTTGTAGGCATAGTCAACACCGCGTGGAATGCGGGCACTTACGTCTTCAAACTTCTCTTTGTCCTTCGCATACCAAAGAATGTATTCCGATGCTTTGAATACACCAGGATTGACAGTGCTAAATGCAGAAGGCGAGCGGGCAGCGATAGTTATCCTGTTGACGAAGTTGGACCGGCCAAAAATCTCATCCAGCATCACCTTCGCATAGTCAACCTCGTTATCGTCCAGATGAAGAAAAAGAGATCCCTTCTCTGAAACAAGCTCGTGGATGAGTTCGAGCCTGGCATACATCATTGACAACCAAATCGAATGCTCGAAGTTGTCGTCGTATTTCGGGAACATCGCTCCGGTATTGAACGGCGGGTCTATGTAGACGCAACCAACCTGGCCAGCGTAGTAAGGCAGCAACGCCTTCAACGCATCCAGGTTGTCGCCCTCGATCAGCATGTTGGGGGAGTCCACCTCCCCATAGGACAAGCTGACCACCGGCTCCAGGAGGCGGTAAGGCGTCAGGGCGGAACGGGTTAGGTCCTCGTCACGGTCGGACCAGTTGAGCAGCGGCATCGAATACATCCCCTCGAACAGGCTCCAAGTATCGTTCAGCGGGTGCATTTCGGCCAATGCTCCAAAGCCTAACGGCGGCTAAGCCATTGATCGAAATAACCTTCCCGTGATCGGGGCCTGATCGCGAACTATATGCTGGGCCACTTAGCGACCAGCGGGCCAAGAAGCATCTCGGCTACGGACGGCTGAGGCCCACCTTCCCGCAGTAGCGATAGACGGCGGAACTGCTCACCCCGAGTTCCCGCGCCAGGTGAGCCCGGCTGACCTCCTTCAAGCGAGCCCGAACCTGGTCCAGGGCCAGCCCGCGCAAGGTGCGGTGCTCTGGCCCTTTCAGGACACGCCCCAAGCGAAGGGCTCGGCGGTCCAGGCCGATGGTGGCCGGCGACAAGCCCAAGCGCTGGG
>NZ_JBEXMT010000147.1:0-1016 GCF_040610675.1 Nonomuraea sp. NPDC003804 | reverse complement strand
GCGATCCTGTTGTGCACGGCGGCCAGCCGCTCGTAGGCCGAGCACAGCGCCTGCTCCCGCTCACCCCAGGAGCGGGCCGCCACCGCCCCGGCCAGTGCCCATGCGTCGGTCAGATAGGACCGCCCGAAGTCAGCACTTGTCATGACTAGATGCTCATTAGCACCCGCCTCGTCCAGCCTGCCGTGCAAGTAGACCACGCTGCGCCAAGTCGCTGCTTTATCGTTGCGCGGAATCGGCAGGATGGGCCCAGAGTGCAAGTCTCTGCCGAAATGCCATGCGCTGCTGGCTTGCTCAAACAGCGTATCGAAGTTCGTCGTAACGAGCCGAACTCCAGTCTCGCCACGCAATTTTGCGAGTCGTAGAATGGCTTTGTGCATGTCCAGCGAAGTTGGCGTTGCAGAGAGACATCTCTTGACGGCGTCTCGCACCTGAGCTCTCCCGAACTTACCCTCAAGGCTACCCAGCATACGGTCGGGCCAGAGCCAATCAGATGCCTTGGACGGAGGGAGAGTCTCGGCAAGGTCGTCATAGCAGTACTTGACCAAGCCTACATAGTCCGGGAGGCCGGCCCCCATCGAGATGCCCGCGCCGCAGAAGATCACTACACGATCATCTTCGAGCGACTGAACCAGCTCGTCCGGAACGACGGGACCTCCCTTGACGAATTTTGGCATATCAACCTCCTGAGGCGTTGATGCTAATAGTAAGCTGATAGCTGGCCTTTCAGGCCACAGAATTCTTGGCAGTCGAGTGCCACGTCGCGTCGCGGCTTAAGCAGTTGCTGAGTGGCGCCTGGACTGCTCGGTCTCCACGCCGGATCACTCGTAGGTCTCATCACGCTTGCGTTGAAGGAAGCAACAATCCCGACAGGAAACTGTTCGACGGGGCATGGGAATCACAGCATCTGAGGGATAATCTTGCGTTCTCGACCAAGACGTTCTCGCAGACTGAGACACAGCGCCGTCGTGCCAAGTCCACTTGCGGCGCGTGGAAGCCGACCCTATCTAAAGGCTTCA
>NZ_JBEXMT010000146.1:0-1023 GCF_040610675.1 Nonomuraea sp. NPDC003804 | reverse complement strand
CGTCCTCTGGCAATCTAACATACGTTCCATCGTCGCTCGGCTCGCACAACCAAATGCACAGCTTCATTGCGCGAGTAATTCCGACGTAAGCCAGCCGCCGCGCCTCGTCCCTCTGCGCATCGTCATATGGTGTTGCCGATTTCACTGAACCTAGTCCGGCCATTTTGTACAGCGAATTTCGTAAATTATTGGTCGAGCTGTATTGTGTGTCACCGATAAGGATGACGTACTCTGCTTCCAGCCCTTTGCTCTGGTGAAACGTGGTCGCAAGAAACCGCTCGGAACTCTCCCCCTTAAACGCGTCACATATCTGCATGAAGACGGGATTCACTGAGCCACGCGTGAGCACATAGAGACGCTCATCAGTGGGTAGACGGTCAAGTATCGTACGTACAAGAGCCACTGCGTCCTGGGCGTTGAATTCCGACACGAGCGCAACCGGATGCTTCAAGTCACGCCATTTTCCCTTCGCGATACCACCCTGCTTGCCGGGAAATTGCTCTGTTAGGTCGGATAGCGAAGCTTCCGCAGCGGAGACGACATACGCCGACGACCGATAGTTATCTCTAAGGCGGTACGTCTGGTCGCGTGCTCCCTTGAAATACCGAGGGAAATGCAGGAAAAACTGTGGAGAACTACCGCGCCACCCATAGATGGACTGCCAATCGTCCCCAACGCACATTACCGACGGAGCGTCGGAGTCACGGGATACCGCTCGAAGTCGCTCGTGCATAGCGACAACAAACTTCACAATAACGGGCGAGATATCCTGAAATTCATCTATGAGCAAATGCTTCATAGTCAGGAGAGAACCGCCGTTCACCTTGTCGAACCAGTCTCCTGAGGTAGACAGCTGTGAGAAGAGTCGATTGAACGAGACGACGCCTTCCGTCTTGAATGTCCGATAGAGCTCTTCAAAGAAAATGGAAACTGCGGACGCGAAATGGTGTTCAACTGAGTCAGGAGTCAACCCTTCGGCATTTTTAATTCTTCGTGGGTCCAATGCGAGATTCTCGGCAAATG
>NZ_JBEXMT010000145.1:0-1024 GCF_040610675.1 Nonomuraea sp. NPDC003804 | reverse complement strand
CGCGTCGTCGCGTGCCGGCATCGTCGGTACCTATGCGGCGCCGAATGCGCGGAACATTTCGATGCTCGATGAGGCGCTGGGCACGATCGCCGACGGTGTGGCTCAAGGTGGTACCGCCCCCTGGGCGCTGAACATGATTGTTCATAGCAGCTACGACCGCTTTGACGCCGAGCTTGAACTGGTGCGTCGTTATCAGCCGAAAATTGTCACGACTGCGCTCGGCAGTCCACGCCGAGTATTGGAGCACGTGCATGGATATGGTGGGTTCGTGATGGCCGACGTCAGCACGCCCGTCATGGCGCGCAAGGCCGTGGATGCAGGGGTCGACGGCCTGATTCTCGTGTGCTCCGGTGCCGGTGGGCATACGGGTACATATCACCCGTTCTCATTCGTCGATGAAGTGCGCCAGTTCTGGCGTGGGCCGCTTGGTCTCGCGGGCGCTGTATCGACCGGAGCGCATACGCGTGCCGCTCTGCAGATTGGCGCTGACTTCGCCGTGCTTGGCACGCGCTTCATCGCCGCCGAGGAGAGCATGGCGCAGCCTGCATATCGCGACATGCTCGTCGAAAGCACGATGGAGGACCTGGTTGCGTCCAAGGCAGTGTCGGGTGTGCTCGCGAACTGGCTGCGCCCGACGCTCGATCGCGCGGGACTTTCAGCGGCACAACTCGGCGAAGAGAAGAAGATCGACTTCTCCGGTGACATCAGTACGGCACCGAAGGCCTGGAAAGACGTATGGTCGGCTGGTCATGGTGTGGGCGCTGTCACGGCGGTCGAACCGCTGTCGGCAATCGTGGACCGTCTGGCTGACGAATATGCCGCATGCCTCTCGTCGGAGCGCGACGTCATCGAACGCCTTGCCCGGCAGGTCAAGAACTGGAAGGTGGCAGATGTATCCGCTGCGCACAGCGAGGGAGCGACAAATTGATGAATGACCGTATCGAACAAGCCGCGGCGGCGCTGCGTGCCGCTCGTCTCGCGCGCACGACCATCCCACGCATTTCGGAAACCTACGGCATCGAAG
>NZ_JBEXMT010000144.1:0-1027 GCF_040610675.1 Nonomuraea sp. NPDC003804 | reverse complement strand
AGGGCGTAGCAGACGGCTCTGGCCAGGCCGCCGGTGCCGATGACCGCCAGCGAGGGCCGGGTGGTCATGCCGTTCGGGTCGTCTGCAGGTAGGGGGGTGAATGAGGCGCGGTGGCTTGCGGAAGAGGCGCATGCCACCCAAACAGACAAGGCTGGCCGGCCGTACATCGAGCATGTGCGTCGGGTGGCGGCCGCGGTTGCCGGCGATGACGCCGCTGAAATGGTGGCTTGGCTCCACGACGTACTGGAGGACCAGCCGGCCTATGCGCCCCAGGTCCTGCTGTTCCCGCAGGTCGTGGTGGAGGCTGTGTTCGATCTGACGCGAGGCGTGAACAAGAGTGAGGCGTTCTACTACTGGAACATTCGACAGAGCCCGCTGTCGCTCAAGGTGAAGTTGGCAGATATCGCCGACAACAGCGACGAGTCGCGATTGGCTCTGCTGGACCCCGAAACGGCGGCTCGCCTACGGGTGAAGTACGCCAAGGCGCGCGCTGCGCTGGGGGTGAAGTGATGGACGCCATCGAGAAGCGGGCGCGGGAGCTGCTGGCCACGGCGTATGAGGCGGATGGCATGGGTGGACGAGCAGTGGTGATCCGGAATCCGAATCAGTACATGGAGAAGCCGGACAGGCGTGCGTTGGGCTGCATCATCGCCGCCCTCACGCCGCCGGAGGGCTACGTACTGGTGCCGGTGGAGCCGACTGAGGACATGTTGCAGGCTGGCTATCCCAGAAACGAACGGATCGATGACACGTTCGACAGGCTTGGTGCATGGGCAGACATGCTCGCCGCACGCCCGGAGGTGCCATGAACCGTCAGCCAGCTGATCACCACCACAACCGCGAGCCCGGCTGGCCGGAATGGGGCCGCCAGAACATCACGCTCACGGCCGCCCTGCGGATGGTCCGAATGTACGGCGACCGCATCCCGTCGGCCCCGACCGGATGGCCTCCCGCATCCTCGACATGGGTGACATCCTCACCCTGATCGAGCAGGCGCAGAAGACCTTCGACGAGGAGCAGGCCGCCA
>NZ_JBEXMT010000143.1:0-1028 GCF_040610675.1 Nonomuraea sp. NPDC003804 | reverse complement strand
GCTCGGTTCTCGATTGTTCATGGATGGAGCTGTTGGAGGGGGGCTCTGGCGACGCGCAGCAAGTCGCACCGGATATCGCCCGCCTCCTCGCCCCGTTGAAGCGGGAGGACCGGCTTTTCCTCCTAGAGCAACTCAAGGTGTGGGCTGAGAAGTTGACCGACAGATAGCCCTGTTAACAACCTATCGCTGGGCCGCGAATGCTCGGATATTGAAGTGGCAATCCGACGATGGCGGCGTTCATCACATTCGTCTGGAAGCAACGTGAGCTGACGCGGAGCACCGTCGTGGAGCGAATCGAGGTCGACGCTGAGACGGTTTCGCGGTTCGCCCTCCGTATGGCGCTGCCAGCCGAATCTCGGCCGTTTCATTCGTTTTGGCGTCCCACAATGGCCACTCTATCTCGTACAAGTAGGTCAATATGTCACCGCGAGGCATCTCGTACCCAGCCACGCCGGTTACCCTCTGCGTCCACACGCATCGGCACCGGTTGCCGCGCTGGTCATAGGCATACCCGCTGCAAGACATTACGCGGGCCTGTTGAGCAATGTAAGTAATCAAGGTAAGTTTAAACGGACCTCCGCGTTGAGACACTCAGAGTCTCGCCGGCGACCTCGGGCGACAGCGCACCTGCACGCGGAGCGACGACGATTAGCAATTCGCTGCGGATAATAGTATGCCGCCAGAGGCGGTGTCGGAATTCTGCTGCGCGCCCTAAAAATTGGCGCCGTGATGCCGTTAACCTGGTTCCGAGATGGTGTATTGCAGCGAGTCCGGCAGATGAGGTTCCTATACTCTGTAGTTAACTGCCGGAAACACCATGGAAAACTACAGGCAAAATTGTAAAGGTAATGAAATAAATGTCGGTAAGCAGGGCGTTGATAAACTTCCTTCGCTTGCCGAATTTTGGGATGCGCTTGCATCGTATTCGTTCACTCCGCAGCAGGGCGTGGCCAACATCAAGAGGTTCTTCGAGCTGGATGCCATCGCGCGGTGCTCACCCCGGCACGAAAGACTCATGTCGCAATTTT
>NZ_JBEXMT010000142.1:0-1036 GCF_040610675.1 Nonomuraea sp. NPDC003804 | reverse complement strand
GACGCACTCGTCGCCGACGACGGCGTTCTCGGCGATGCGGGCGCCGGTCATCAGGTCGGCGAAAACAACACATTTATTTGACTAAAGTGCAGAAGTGACGGGCAACCGCAAAAGACACGAAAACCCTGAAACGCCTCACACTTCCAGCCAAGCACCGGGCTCGGCGGAAGCCGAGGCCCCACCCGCCTTTTCCCCATGCCGCTTTTGCCGTTGCTCTTTCCACCCGCCGCCAGCCATAAAAAAGGCGGCCGATGGCCGCCTGTCGTTCACTACCAACCCAGGGCTACCGTTGTTTCCTCGCCCGCCCCACAATCGCCTTCCGGACCTGTTTCCGCACCGGATCCAGGTCGTCGGTCGCCGTCGCCACCACCAAGCGCCGCTTGCTCCTTTTTAGTTCCTGGCAGGCCCAGGACGCCAAGGCGATGATCGCAGTGGTGATCACCGGGCTCTCTTCTCCCGTCAAATCCTGGAGCTGATCGCGGAGCTTGGGCGGCACGGTCACCATCGTTCTCTCGGTCCTGACGCCCTGGGCGTCTCGATAGTCAAACATCTGGCTACCACGCCCCACTTCGAGATACACCTTCTTCCCCGACCGGATAAAGGGCTGCTCTTCGCTGTAGTCGAAATAGGTCTTGCGCCCAGGCGCGTCCCCTGCAGCCACCATCAGCTCTGCCAGCTGCTCCTCGGAAAACTGGTCCAGATCAATGAGCGGCGCATACGTGCGTTGCGGCTTGGCGTGGACCACTTTCGCGGCTTTGGACAGGTCTTTGCGGGCTTTGGCAACGGCGTTCTTGGCGGGGGTCTTCTTGGCAGCCATGAGGTCCGGCAGGGGCAGCATTGGGAGCTCCATCATGCCTGCCACCGGCCCGGGTTGGCCAATCTTTTTTGGATAGCCTGACCTACCCGCAAAATGTCTTCTCGGGCCTTGTCCACCCCAGCTCCTCGCATGGAGAACACGGTTTCCCCCAGTTCGTAATAGCTGGCCAGTGCTGCGCGTTCGGGAATGACGATGGCGCCTGCCAGGCTGGGATCTTCC
>NZ_JBEXMT010000141.1:0-1038 GCF_040610675.1 Nonomuraea sp. NPDC003804 | reverse complement strand
CCGCGAGAAAGGATTATGCTTTTAACCAAATACCGTCGTTTGGTATTGGTCGAAGGGGCGCTCGATGGATGAGAATATTGGGCGGGATAATGCAGGCGTGATTGGTCGGGGCCTCTCATTGCAGAGTCCTATTGTTCCGGTCGAGTAATATCTGCTCGCCCTTCAAAAATGAGGGGCGAGCAACACCAGCCTTGACACCGGGGTAGTTTCATAGGACACTGCGGTTTCCAGGTCGTCGGTCCTATGGACTGTCGGCGCAAGGGCGCTCTCGGGGACATCCCGTTAGCGCCCTTGTTTTTTGGGGCGCTAACGGGATGTCCCGTGACGTGCTAACAGTTTATGCTTTCATGCTTGTTTCGTTCCTCTTTCGTCGATAGTGCACTTCATGTCAAACGAGCGCATCGTATCACGGAAATATAATTTTTCAAGAGTTATGGGTGAAAACCTCGCAATTCAATCGGCGAGTAATTGAAAAGAATGTGCGAGATGTTCTTGTTATCAATTAATTGATAATGGATTTTTTTGTCGAATTGATTTATCAATTCTCGTATCGAAAGCTGGTTGAGCCACTTAGGTCCGTACGAAGGGCCTCTGCCGACTCTGGAAGGTTTTGCGGAGTACTCGTAGTAGTGCGGGCGTGACTTGCCTTGCCTACGGTTATGAGGTGGGTGGATTGCCCCTGTTCGCGGGCGTTCGAGGCGCGTTGCTATACTCGTGCGGCGGCTGCGAAGTGCTTCCAACTCGTTTGCTGACATCATTCCCCCTTGTGACCGCCCATCAAAAGATACATAAGTATCGTCTGACGATACCCGACTCTACAGGACTCAAATGGCTGACGCAAGTAGTCCAAACAAAGACCGCTACCGGCGCGCTGCTGCGGCGATGCTTCGCTCGGAGCTGACTCTACGAGGAATAACGTACAGGGCGCTCGCCGAGCGACTGAATGAACGACGGCCCGGCGCAGAGACAGCGGAGGTCGACGACGTGCCTGATCTTGTGCGAGCCCACGAGCAGCTCGATGTCGGCGTCGGTCAGTCC
>NZ_JBEXMT010000140.1:0-1045 GCF_040610675.1 Nonomuraea sp. NPDC003804 | reverse complement strand
GCGATGGTTTCCAGCCGCCGGAGCACAAGCCGGACAAGCGCGCACGGCGCTTGATCCGTGCACTGGGCGATATCGACGCGTTGTGATGCGGTCCGGCCTCGCTAATGGCGAGACCGGCTGCTTGACGGCGGACGGCAGCCTGGCGAGCGTTGCCGGAATGCCGCAGCGGCTGTTCAGTCAGTGCGGGACTGATCGAAATGAGCGACAACGCCGCGCAGCAGGCCAGCGGCCTGCAGCGTTGAGTCCGTTGAAATCGCCTTCCGCCACAGCTCGATCCGTTCCATGCTTTCTGCCATGGAGACCAGGTCATCAAGAATGGCCGACGGGACGTCCTGGCCGTCCAGCAGCCTGATCAATCGTGTTCGCGGCGATTCGAGCAATTCGAGCAACTCGAGCGACGCGGCGTCGATGCTCGCCTTGGCCGCTGGCTTCACAGCATCGTCCAGCGGATCGATCAGCATCCACAGATACTCTGTGGTCAGCAGACGGAATTCCTCGGACGCCGGATCCAGTTTGCTCCAGGCGGAAAGCAGGAGGTGGTGGCTGCAGAGCTGGGTACGCGCCGACTGGGCCAGCTCCCCGCGATCGGTGTTTTCGAACAAGTTGTTGAGTACAAACAGGCTGTGGTGCAGGGGCAGCGTGGCCTCGGCTTTGATGTCATCCAGCACCCGGTGGCTACCCCGTTGGAAGATGCGGGCGGCTGCATCCGCTTCGAGCTGCGTCGACAGTACTTCCCAGGCCAGGCCAAGATCCCCGACGCTGTAGTCAGCGACCTTGAGCAGTGCCATCTCCAGCCGGCCCCCCTCCGGCTTGGGATGCATGCGGACCAGGTTGTCCAGAAGCAGTGTTTCCCGCGTGCTGCAGGCAATGCCGGCAAACATCTCCGCATTGGAGGGTAGCCGGATCTCGACGAGAACGGCTTTTGCCAGGTCCGCATCGAATGCCTCTGACACCCGATCCAGCAGGGCATTGATGAACTCGGCCCAGGCGCGGCCGATGCCGATGCCACCATACTTGGAGTTCACGCCCGCCTCGCTTACCAGGG
>NZ_JBEXMT010000139.1:0-1047 GCF_040610675.1 Nonomuraea sp. NPDC003804 | reverse complement strand
GCCGGGCGCTTGGATGGGATCAGGCCAGCGGCTTGCCGTAGCGGGTGACGCGGCCGCTGCGCTGGACTGTGACCGTGCCGCGCACGATCTCGTTGGTGGCGATGTCGATGTTCACATCAGCGATGTAGCCGGTGAACAGGAACCCCGAGCGAGCGGTGGCCAGTGGCGGAACCAACTCGTCTTCGGTGCCGAGAGTCGGCGCAGCAGCGCCGTCGCTCAGGCCGATGTACCAGCTCACGTTCTCGCCGCTGTCCTTTAACTTGAACAGCGCATCATGGGATGCGTCGCTGGGGATATAGTTGAACGGAATGGACACCTGGCCCGGATTACCCAGGCCGCGCTGGTACTCCTTGTCCACGGTCGCATCGAGGCAGGTGGATTCGATCTGGTCGGCGGCGCCGCCCAAGCCGGACGCCCCGGTAGGACAAGCGAACTTGACGATCGCAGGCCCGCCGGCCGCGTTCGGGTCAACGAAGAACAGATGGGTGCCCTGGGTCTTGACGACGCCCTCGGTCATGGCAGTTTCCTCTGAAGGGCCGCGCGAGGGCGGCATTACGGATGACCAGCAATCAGCGCTGGTCGATGAAGTCGGCTTCGAGGCCGACGCGGTACAGCTTGGTATCTGGGTCGCGGTTGTTGACCACGACACGGTTGACGATCAGCACGCCATCCAGCGCAACGCGAACGGCCTTTGCGAGCTGCTCTACGCCTGCATCGGTCGCGTGGTAGCAGTCGATCTGTACGGTAGTGAAATCGCCACCGGGGGCAGCGCTCAGGTTGTCGAATGCCGAACCCGTCACGATCTGCCAGACGATGTAGGGGCGCGTCTCGGTCTGTGCTACCTCACCGTGCCGCCCGATGCGGTCGTCGACGATCGCCGACACCGCCGCTGTGCGAATGGTTCGATACACCTTCGGGAACATCAGCGGCGCCCTCCATTCTGCGCGGCCAGGCGCTTGGTGATCTGGTCGAGCCTCTTCAGGAGGTCTTCGCTGACCACATCAATAATCTGGCTCCCTCGACGCTGGACGGCGGGGCGCAGCCAAG
>NZ_JBEXMT010000138.1:0-1049 GCF_040610675.1 Nonomuraea sp. NPDC003804 | reverse complement strand
CATTGATATCGGGTGGCTGGATGACAGCCATCTCGACGAGATGCTCGCTGTATTCAAGGGAGGTTTCCCTACCACACTTCAATTCTCTGCTTTCAGCAGGTCGAAGTGCGCGGGGATCGATGCACGACTTGATCCAGACAGCACGCTTCTGACGTGGATGGAAAAAGAGGAGCAGCTTTTCAGGGCCTTGGAGCGGCACATTGTTTCGCAGCGGCTCACGGCTGGATTCGTCACCTCTCGCGGCGAGGCTGACGTGGATGCATTCGTGTCCTACTCCCTCTCGGTACAGAACCGACGTAAAAGTCGCGTCGGGCTGACCCTTGAGAATCACCTCGAACAGATATTCACTCAGAACAGCATTCATTACTCAAGGACCGGCAGAACAGAGAACCGCTCAAAACCGGACTTCCTGTTCCCAAGCCAGAGCAGCTACCAGGATGCGGGATTTGATCCGAGCCGCCTTCTGATGCTTGGAGTCAAATCAACCTGCAAGGATAGATGGCGACAGGTTCTCGCCGAAGCTGACCGGATTCCAGAGAAGCATCTGCTGACCTTGGAGGCCCCCATCTCCAAGCACCAGACGGATGAGATGCGCGTGAAGTCGCTGACTTTGGTCATCCCTACGCCCTTGCAGAGCTCGTTCAAGCCAGAACAGCGTGTTGAGCTGATTTCCGTGCGCGAATTCATAGCACTAGCACGAGCGCGCCAGACCCAAGGCTGACGGCAACAATACTGCCCCGATCAGAACTGGCGCCCAGACATTTCAACGGATATTGAGATGAAACAGCCTCAGACACTTCTAGTGATCCCGGACCCGGTTTCACTGATGGAATCAATGCGGGCGGTGGGGTACACCGTGGAAGCTGCGATCGCGGACATCATTGACAACAGCCTCTCCGCAGGCGCACTCAACATCGGCATCCACTATGATGCATCCAGCAGTCCATACGTCGCCATTCTTGATGACGGTTACGGGATGGAAGCGTCGGAACTGACTGATGCGATGCGCCATGGCAGCACCAATCCAACGGATAGTCTGAGGTCAGCCG
>NZ_JBEXMT010000137.1:0-1050 GCF_040610675.1 Nonomuraea sp. NPDC003804 | reverse complement strand
CGGGAATAAATGAAGCAGAACATGCTCATTAAAATCGACAATAGGCTTGTTTTTTATTGAAATCCGAATATCAGTCTTGAATATCACTTTAACGCGACATCCACACGCCCCGCCTTTCGCGCATCCATCCAGTATCAACTTATGATCACCCCGATTGAATACTGCTTCTATTTTCCGCATAACGTGCTCGAGGCTATATCCTTCCCCCACTCTTTCTCGGTAGTCCATCTTTTGACCGTTCAGAACGTCGCCAATCTCCATTGAGCGATGAAGATCGTAGCTGTAGGGGATTGATTTTACTTTGGCAGCTTTATCGAAATTCCCGGACGAATCGACGGGATATATGTCTACCGGGACCAATCTCACGCGAACTGTACATACAAGTGTCTTTTCGCTCTCTATGTACTTCAATTCGAATTTTGAAGATCGCACCCCGCCAGCCGTATATTGCTTACCACTCGCGTCCGTCCATGGTGCGCGATTTTGCAATACCCCTAAATATTGACCAGTTTCTGTTTGATCTGAGCGCTCGCTTAACAGACTTGCTAGTTTCCAGTCACATGGAGCTGGGCTTTCAAGCTTGATCAACTCAGGAGTTTGATTTGTCTGGTTTTTTGGTGCGTTATCCGGGTCATTTACATGCAAGGGACCACGATCAAACATCCTAGACAGAAAATCACTAAACGGTGAAGGAGCGACATTTCCCGCACTGTCTGGCGAAGATGCCTGCGCTACAGCGCCTGTGTTACCCAACGATTCCCACTGAGACGGATCTGGCTCAGGTGCCAAGGCCGGCGCTTGTACAAAATTCGGGTTGGTACGCCAGACCTCACACTCCGTCTTGAACGGCACGAAAGCCGGCGCGAACGCCGCGCCGCTCAGGTCCAGTTGAGCCGGCCCGGTCTTCTTCAAGCCACTTGTCCTGAAGTGCACACGGCCGCGCGAGCCCATCTCGATCCCTTCCGGATTCACGCGGATATACGAGCCGCCGACGCTGAGCAGGATTTCCTTCGGCGACTTCACGTGCAAAACGCCATTGACCGTTTCGAC
>NZ_JBEXMT010000136.1:0-1051 GCF_040610675.1 Nonomuraea sp. NPDC003804 | reverse complement strand
GACCGCGAGACGGCGATGGGGTTCTACGCCAAAAACGAGAACGGTGAAGTGGTCGATCTGAAAAAGGGCACCCGCAGCCGGCGCGAAACCTTGGAGCTGGGCGATGAGCAGAAGGAGCGCCTGATGGACTCCATCGTGGAAGCCCACTCGCAGGAGAAATGCATCGAGCGCCTGGTGAACGACTACTTCAAGAATCCAGCGGCGCTGGACGACAAGCTGGTGCTGGCCCACAGCCGGGCCGAGGTCGGCGCTCTCAACGCAGGGATTCGAAAAGGCCTCAAAGAACGCGGCGAGATCGGCACGGATGAGGTGGTGGTGGAGGGGCGCGTCAATGGACGAAAGTTCGATCTGGCCTTGGTAGAGGGAGATCGGGTGATGTTCACAGCCAAACGCAAGGACTTGGGTGTGGTCAATGGCACCCAGGCCACCATCCAATCCATCAAAGCGTCGCGCTCTGGCGGCTACGATATCGTCGGCACCTTGCGTTCGGAGAACCCAAAGGAGAATGGGCGCAAGGTGGTGTGGAACACGCACGAGCACAAGGCGGTGGTCCACGACTACGCGGTGACCGTCCACAAGAGCCAAGGGCAGGGCAAGCGCGAAGTGTTCCACCTTATGAACCTTGGGATGATGGACAACGCCAGTTCGCTGGTGGCCTTTACCCGTTTGACTAAAGGGAGCTACAAGCTGTATGGCACCTACGATGACGTGGAGCAACTCAACACCCGCTTGGGGTTGGAGCGATTGAAGGCGACCGTTCTGGACGCGGGGCTAAAAGACGATCCGCAACGGCCGGTTGTCCAGCGCCTTGGGGCAGCTGCACGCCCCACCGCTCAACGCCCAGCCGCTCAGCGAACGCGCATCCAAGGCAAGCTCGACGCGCTGCTGAAGGAGCACGCGGAACGCCCAAAACCGCAGAGGAGCGAGGGCGAGCGCAAGGCCCGTTGGCTGCTGGAAGTGGCCCCCGACGGGCTCAGCGAGAACCCGGGTTCCAGCAGGCCGCGGGACAGGAGCGCGTCGGTGACGGCGACGCCGAGCCGTCCGGCGAGGT
>NZ_JBEXMT010000135.1:0-1060 GCF_040610675.1 Nonomuraea sp. NPDC003804 | reverse complement strand
CAGGCGGCTTGGTGCGCCTTGAGCACGGCATCGCGCCGTTCTGGCGACTCCATTGCAAAGAGAATCCCAACGTCCTTGGGCGCCGACACCGTGACGTCGTAGCCGACCCGGTGGCCGCCGACCACCACGACCTCGGGCTTGCCTTGGGCGTCCAGGACGGGATCCCCGTTCTTGTCCACCTTTGGCCGCACCTTGCCTTTCTGGCCTGCGTTCTGGCAAAGCGCCCTCCCTGTCTGGGGGTCGAATCCTTCGGCCAGCTTGCTCATGCTCTCCCGTGTTACCGCCGTGGACAAGAGATTGAGGTGCGCGGCTATCTTGCCGCCCCAGGCCATGGTGCCCTGCGCGTTCCCGTCTTTGTCGAGGTAATACTCGGTGAGCATCAGATACTCGACCACCGCCGCGCCGGACTTGCTGTCCGTGCCTTGAGCGGTCAATGCGGTGACGTTGAACATGGAGTTCTCCAGGAATGGGTATCCCTTCAGATCTACCAAAACCCAGCGACTCCACAACCCCACTACTTGCGGAAGATGGCTTCCAGTTCGTCGTCTGAAACGGCGCGGAGCTTCGGCGGCGTGGCACCACGTTTTCGCAGCTCCGCGGCGGCCTGGTCGGCGGTCATCTTCAAGACCCGCTGGACCTCTGCAGCGCTCTGCGCGTCGCTCGGTGGCATGGGCTTTTGCTCCACCGGGCGCGCCCCCTGTTGGGTCCACGCGGCGCGTTCCTGGCCGTCGCGCGCGTGCGGGTAGCTGACGCCCGGCCAGTCCAGCAAGAGTGGGTCCCGGCTTGTCTGCACAATGGCCCGGATGCCCCAACTCTCGGAGCCATAGGCGCTGCCATTGCGTGGGCCCAAGTCGTCAGTGAGCCGCCCCGGCGGAACAACGGCTTTCGACTCCTCGTGGACGGTCGCCTTGTCATCATGCGTGCGCCACGCCACGGTGCGCTTGCCCAGGTTCCGGGAGACTTTTTCCCGGGTCTCGCCGATTTGGAGATGGCAAATAATGTGTGTGCCGACCAACCCTGAAAAGGCTTGCGCGGTCTTGTCCCCATAGACCCTCTCGAC
>NZ_JBEXMT010000134.1:0-1071 GCF_040610675.1 Nonomuraea sp. NPDC003804 | reverse complement strand
CACCGACCGCAACCTGCTGAGCCTGCAGGAAGCGGACGCGCTGATGGCGCGCACCGGTGACTTCCGCATCCTGCACGCGCTGTGTGCGCAGCACGGTTTCGTGGCGCAGCGCAGCGACGCCCCCGAATCCGGCTCCTTGATCAGCGCGCTGCTGCAGGCGGCGGCCGCCAAAGGGGATCTGGCCGAGTTGGTTTCATCGGCGCTGGATGACGGCAGGATCTCGCCGAACGAGGCTGACGCGATCGCACGTGGGTGCGCGGCGGTGATGGCCAGGCTGGTGCAGGTAAGCCAGCACGCTGAGGCAGCGGCCGAGCGGGGTGGGGCATGAGCACGATCAACCATCCGGCGCGCGCGAGCGATCTGAGCACGAGCCATGAGGCGGCGAACTACGTGGTCGCCAGCGGTCTGCAGGCGCACCAGCACGACCAGAGCGCCAAGGCCGTGACGGACAACCCTGGCATGACCAGCAACGAGCTGGCGCAGGCCACGGGCCTTGACCGATACATGCTGGCCCGCCGTCTGCCTGAGCTGATCAAGGCCGGGCGTGTGTGGCGCGGCCCCAACAAGCCGTGCGCCGTCAGCGGCCGCACCGCGTGCACCTGGTGGCCGGTCGCCCCGGGCCAGAACCTGGCCTTGGGGATCTGACGTGAGCGCACGAGTTACAGGCATGGTCTTCGACCGCTACCCGAACGGCGGCGGCGAGATGCTGCTGGCGTTGGCGCTTGCCGACCACGCGCACGACGACGGCACGCACATCTTTCCGTCGATTGCGCGGCTGGCCGAGAAGACCCGGCAGTCCGAGCGGTCGGTGCAGTACCAGCTCCGCCGCATGGAGCAATCCGGCTGGCTGGTGCTGGTCAACGCCGGCATCGGTGGCCGTCGTAGCGGATTCGGTGAAGGTGGTCGTACCCGCCAGTACCGGATCAACCCTGAATGGATGAAGGGTGCAGAAATTGCACCCTTTGCAAAGGGTGCAAAACAGGCCTCCGAAGGGTGCAAAACGACGCAGGAAAGGGTGCAAAACGGCGTCGAAAAGGGTGCAACAGCTATTGCACCCGAACCAAGAGCAAC
>NZ_JBEXMT010000133.1:0-1074 GCF_040610675.1 Nonomuraea sp. NPDC003804 | reverse complement strand
CACGGCCTGCCGGAGGTCCTCCAGGTCCTGCCTAGACAGAAACAGGGGCTTCTTGTTGAACTTCATCGGGTCTTTGCAGCCGCTCCGGCTGGCATACAGCGCCTGCATGTAGCCATGCAGATCCGGGTGCTTGCGCCATTCCATGATCGGCACGGCGGTGTTGTCCACCACGTCTTTACGGGTTTTTCCTGCAAACATATCGAGTCCCACGGGAGCATCTCCTTGGTTTTTGGGTAAAGCTTCGCCGTCGCGGCAGATCTGCCGCGCGGAAGAAGTGATCGAAGTAGTGAGCCGCTTGGCCTGACCTACGCCCTTACTCGGAAGCGGTCACGCCCGGACTACAGGTTTCCTTAGGCACCGACCCAAAGTGCGTGCTGAGAGCAGTGCCACTGGGCGGGCCTGGTAGGCGGGGGAAGTGTTCAAGGGCGTCTCCGTTTCTTGTGCGCCCATCCTACCCACTCGCTGGCGACCTCCCATGAAGGGCTAAATCACTGAAAGTGATCGTTTTTCAAGGGCTTGCAAGCAATCATTTTCACGACAAAGTGCGCGAGGACCCGGCATTCGGGCATCCCATTTCGCGGTAAGCCTTTGCCTCAGCCGAGGCTTGCCTCACGCGCCCTGTTCAGCGCTTGGCGGACATCGCTCAGGATCGAGTCGACAGCGTCCATCAGCACGTCGTGCAGACGCCGCTCGACCCAGGGCATCTGGAGCGCCTCCAGGGTCGTGTGAGGCTTTGCGAGGTGGGCAGGGTAGGCCGCGGCAGAGCCAAGCACCCGCCCTCGATCATCCACCGCCCAAGGCAGCACGCGTTCAAGCGCCTTAATGCCAAGCCGCTTGAGTGCCTTTGTCAGGGATTCAATCTCGGCATCGGCCTCAGCGCGCCTGATCTTGGCTACAGCCAATGCTGCCGACAGCGCACTTGCCTCATCCTCTTCGATACGTTGGCGGCCGGCCGATATCCATCGCCCGTTCACCTCCGCCTCGCTGCAATCCAGGACGGATCTCCAGTTGTAACGGGTGCCACCTTTGTTGCTCTTCGCCCTCGTGAAATCAGGAAAGAGCCCCTTCCCCGCC
>NZ_JBEXMT010000132.1:0-1078 GCF_040610675.1 Nonomuraea sp. NPDC003804 | reverse complement strand
CCCAACACCTCCGTCAACCCCGCCGCCGCCATCGAACACGCCGACCCCACCTCACCCTGACACCCCACCTCAGCACCAGAAATCGACGCGTTCTCCTTGAACAACACCCCCACCGCCGCCGCGGTCAACAAAAACCGCACCACCCCGTCCTCATCGGCCCCCGGCACGAACCGCGAGTAATACGTCAACACCGCCGGCACGATCCCCGCCGCCCCATTCGTCGGCGCCGTCACGATCCGCCCCCCAGCAGCGTTCTCCTCATTCACCGCCAACGCGAACAACCCCACCCAATCCATCGCGTGCAACGGATCAGCCTCCGGCGACTCGGCCTGCAACCGCCGATGCAACTGATGCGCCCGCCGCCGCACCTTCAACCCGCCCGGCAACACCCCCTCCTTGGCGATCCCCCGCCGCACGCACTCCGACATCACCCGCCACAACCCGACGATCTGCTGCCGGATCTCCGCCTCCGACCGGCCGAACGCCTTCTCGTTCTCCAGCATCAACCCCGACACCGACAACCCCGTCGCCGCGCAGTGCTTCAGCAACTCCTCACCCGTGGTGAACGGATACGGCACCACCGTGTCATCCGGCTTGATCCGATCGGCACCCGTCGCCGACTCATCGACCACGAACCCGCCGCCCACCGAGAAGTACACCTTCTCCCGCACCACCTGCCCGGCGGCATCGAACGCGGTGAACCGCATCCCGTTCGGATGCTCCGGCAACGAGATCTTCCGCTCGAACACCAGATCCTCGCCCACCACGAACGGGATCTCCCACTCGCCGAACACCCGGATCCGCCCCGAGGCGCGCATCTCGGCCAGCCGCTCGTCGACCCGGTCGACATCGACCAGCTCCGGCTTGTCCCCCGACAGCCCCAGCAGCACCGCCTTGTCGCTGCCGTGCCCCTTACCGGTCAGCCCGAGCGAGCCGTACAGGATCACCCGCACCCGCGCCACCCGCTCCAGCAGCCCGTCGGCGTGCAGCCCCCGGGCGAAGCGGTGCGCGGCCGCCATCGGCCCGCCGGTGTGCGAGCTCGACGGCCCGATACCGATCTTGAAGAGGTCGAAGACGC
>NZ_JBEXMT010000131.1:0-1089 GCF_040610675.1 Nonomuraea sp. NPDC003804 | reverse complement strand
GTTCAATCTGGCGCAGCAAGGTCAAGCACCCGCGTCGCTAGCCAACACCTCCGACAATGGAGTCCCACGTCGGGCGATTCTGATATCCGTGGCGCTTCTCTTCGTTGGCGTGGCGCTCAACTATTTGGCCCCGACCGAAGTGTTCACGTGGCTGAGCGCGATTTCCGCGTTCAGTTCGGTCTGGACATGGGGCGTCATTCTGCTTGCACAGATCGGATTCCGAAAGTCCGTGTCGCGAAGCGAGGTGAACCGGATGACGTTGCGGGTACCCTTCTTCCCGTACACGTCCTATCTCGCAGGACTATTCCTGGTCGCGGTGCTGATCGTCATGGCATTTCACTCCGACACCAAGATTGCGCTCATCGTCGGTCCTGCGTGGATTGCCTTGCTCGTCATGCTGTACTACGCGCGAGGCTATAGTCGCGCATCCACCGATGGTCGCGCCAAAGAGGTAGCTTCCCGATAACGGAAGCCATGAATCGCTCAGCCACACCACGCAGGAGAATGTGTCGGCTGAGCGAATAAGAAATATGGTCGGTTGAATCGCTTATTCCAATGGTATCGAATACTCGGGGAGCCGATCTCAGCAGAGTAGCTCGTCTCTCAACACATGCGCTAATCGATCTCTCGCTTCGTAACCATCTTTGCTTCCACGCTCTACGTACTGAGCAAGGCTCAGCATTTCATTTGGGCACAATTGTTCGGACGATGTTCGCGTCGTTCTACCTCTTCGACGCCGGATTCGGCAAAGGCGAATTGTCCATTTTTAGCACTGCCGACGTGATGCTCGGTGAACTCGCCTTACGCGCTCGCGCCAACACTGGATGGAGCATGAAGTCGGACTTGGTTCCGGTTACGGCCAGATTGCTCGAACTCTTTGACAACCAGCTGCAGACTGCACCGCTTGACGAACTCGTTGCAGCACATCAAAGAGCCGAGGGAAATTTCAGTGCGCCTCCGCGTGAACGCTTGTCAATTGCCGCGCTCATACAACGCTCAAAGAGAAGCAGCCCGAACGCTTCGGCTCGATGGTGAATGCTCCTTCGAAGCCCACACGCACGTAGCTTCGCGATGGCAAATTCCACGATC
>NZ_JBEXMT010000130.1:0-1092 GCF_040610675.1 Nonomuraea sp. NPDC003804 | reverse complement strand
AGACGCGTGATTTGTAAATTTTAGCACCGGGGAGGCGCTTCTATTTGACAACTACGCTCCTGGCGTGCACTCCAGCGCTTCTTGGCGACGGTCACCAAGAGTCTGCTGAACGAGCGAATCCTGGTCGACTAGCTACGTAACGGCTGCGGTGCTACGGCGGTGGCGTCCTATTCGCTTCGCGGGAGGCGCTGAAGTCCAAATCGTATCGAGGTGATTCCTGGCGCTCCTGGGATCATCGGTGACGATCTCCATGCGGAAAGACTGAGCGCTGCCTTGTCAGGTTCGGCGTAGCTCATCTGAGCGTGAAGCGTACCAACGGATGCACTGCTCGGCAGCAATTCGTGCGCATGAGACCAAGCCCGAAAGCTGCTCAGGTGGGCACTCCTTCCCAGTGGTACGATAGTTGGCCTTGGCGTGAGCGAGCTGATTCCTAGACGCAGAGAGTACAGCAGCCAGGTCCACGAGCGCCTGTCTGCGCTGCTCCGCAGAACTGCCTGGTTCGATCTTGGAGAAGCTTCGAAGAATCCGTGGTGCATGTGGCTTCATAGGAAGCGGATCACAGCAGCGCTCAATCGACAAACGCAGCGCCTCTGCGTCGCGGGTGAAGATTCGATTCTCCTCGAAGAGAACGAGTAGCCCATCCATGAACTCTGCATTGGGGCTGAGCGCATCTCTGGACAATAGACGCTTACGAAGGTCCTCGTACTGCTTCTCCCTGACTACCGTGGCAGACACGTACTCAATGCACTTTGCGTAGACGAGTAACGCGGCGTCGTCGACATGCAGGCCGTTTGCGCTATTGAACTCGGAAAGTACTTCTAAGAGGCCTGGCCCGGTAAGTAGTGGCCTCATGCTGGCTGCCCTTTGGACCAAGTTCCCGATCTCCTCGTCTTCGGGGTACTCGATGTCAAAATCGACTGGGCGGGGAGCCTCCGAGAATTCCAAGCCTAGGGTGACGTGCAGCTCAAAAAGATAGGCTTGTACTAGAGCATTGGCATCTTCTTCTTCTTTTCGCCTTCGACGGGCATCCACTCGAAGTAGCCGTCGGCAGGCAGCAGGCACCTGCGGGAGGCGAACGCCTTCTTGAAGGCC
>NZ_JBEXMT010000129.1:0-1092 GCF_040610675.1 Nonomuraea sp. NPDC003804 | reverse complement strand
AAAAGCTTTGAGGTCAAGTCCTCGGCCTATTAGTACCGGTCAGCTCCACACGTTACCGCGCTTCCACCTCCGGCCTATCAACCCCATCGTCTATAGGGAGCCTTACCCACTCTCGTGGTGGGAGACCTCATCTCAAGGCGAGCTTCCCGCTTAGATGCTTTCAGCGGTTATCCCTTCCGAACGTAGCCAACCAGCCGTGCACCTGGCGGTACAACTGGCACACCAGAGGTTCGTCCGTCCCGGTCCTCTCGTACTAGGGACAGCCCCTTTCAAGTCTCCTGCGCGCGCAGCGGATAGGGACCGAACTGTCTCGCGACGTTCTAAACCCAGCTCGCGTACCGCTTTAATGGGCGAACAGCCCAACCCTTGGGACCTACTCCAGCCCCAGGATGCGACGAGCCGACATCGAGGTGCCAAACCATCCCGTCGATATGGACTCTTGGGGAAGATCAGCCTGTTATCCCCGGGGTACCTTTTAGCCGTTGAGCGACGGCGCTTCCACATGCCACCGCCGGATCACTAGTCCCAGCTTTCGCTCCTGCTCGACCCGTCAGTCTCACAGTCAAGCTCCCTTGTGCACTTACACTCGACACCTGATTGCCAACCAGGCTGAGGGAACCTTTGGGCGCCTCCGTTACCCTTTAGGAGGCAACCGCCCCAGTTAAACTACCCACCAGACACTGTCCCCGATCCGGATCACGGACCAGAGTTAGACGTTCAAAACGACCAGAGTGGTATTTCACCAATGACTCCACCCGAACTAGCGTCCGAGCTTCCCAGTCTCCCACCTATCCTACACAAGACGCTCCAAACGCCAATGTCAAGCTGTAGTGAAGGTCCCGGGGTCTTTCCGTCCTGCTGCGCGTAACGAGCATCTTTACTCGTAGTGCAATTTCGCCGGGTCTGCGGTTGAGACAGCGGGGAAGTCGTTACGCCATTCGTGCAGGTCGGAACTTACCCGACAAGGAATTTCGCTACCTTAGGATGGTTATAGTTACCACCGCCGTTTACCGGCGCTTAAGTTCTCACCTTCGCCAACTTGCGCTGGCTAAGCGGTCCCCTTAACGTTCCGGCACCGGGCAGGCGTCAGTC
>NZ_JBEXMT010000128.1:0-1102 GCF_040610675.1 Nonomuraea sp. NPDC003804 | reverse complement strand
CCTATATCAGCATGCGTGACCAAGTCCTCCGGGCGCGGACACTTATTCATACGGCCATTGATGCAGGGCTATTCGAAAAGCAAGCTGAAAATAGTAGTTCGTTTGCTGATGGAGATGTCGACTACGATGTGGTTGTGCTAGGCGCGGGTGTGGGCGGAATTTCTGCAGCGTTGGCCTCTGCTGAGGCTGGTATGCGGACGCTTGTTCTCGATGCGCAGGGGCAGTGCTTTTCGTTGCTCCGCAAAGGCACAGACAGATTGTTGAGCACGACCGTTTATGATTGGCCAGCAATTCACTTTTCCAGTCACTGCTTTCCAGATATTCCAGACCTAAAACCTAATCCAGCGACGCATGCCGCTATCCTTCGCTTTCCCTCTGCTCCGAAAGCGGCGAGTGCACTGGCGGACGAGCTACAAGCGCAGCTAGATAAATATAAGCTGAAATATTCATCTGTTTTTCAGATTGAAAATGGAATAAAGCTAACGTCTCATCAAAGTGTGCTTTATGGTGGCGCAAGAGTTCTAACAGTTATCCTGCCGCGTGAGATAAATGTCCTCGGCGGCTCAAAAAGTAGCATTATTCGGGCTCGCATTGTTATTTTTGCAATTGGCTTCGGCTCGGAAAAGGTCCTTGCCAGTAGTTCTGATATTGGAAAAACGTTTTGGGGGTATGCCAGCCTTGAAAAAGAATTGGACGCACTTCGACCGGAACGCGCTACCGCTGTCGTACAGGGAGCTGGAGACGGAGGGCTTCAAGAGTGCCTGAGAATTGCGTTTAAGCCGGAATATCACGATTTGGCGAAAGCAATTTCTCTGTTGGAACGCGAGGTGTCAGACGTATCACCTGAGTGGTATCAGTTGATGTTGAAAATCTTGTGCGCGGAAGATAATGCGGCGCGTGCATATATGTGGGGATACGATATACCAACAGTCTATAAGGGGCTGGACGAAGTGCACGATTCGGTTATAGTCAGGTTGCTAGAACCAGAAACGAAGGGGGCAGTGCTTGAATGGTACCGCCAGGTTGTGCGGGAACGAGAAATACATATTTTTGTCGTTGACAAGCATGCGCATTCCGGTCGTGTATATGCATTAAATAGATT
>NZ_JBEXMT010000127.1:0-1124 GCF_040610675.1 Nonomuraea sp. NPDC003804 | reverse complement strand
TCGACTCCTCGCCGGCGCAGGACAACGACTCGCTGACGGTCACCAAGGCGACGGCGACCAGTCGCTGGCGAAGGACCAGGCCGATATCCAGGAGAAGCAACAAGCCGTGTTGGACTGGGCCAAGCAAGCCAAGCCCGACGAGATCACCGACGCGCGAGAGCGGTTGCACGCACAGGTGCAGCAGCGCGCTGAAGACGCGCCCAAAGACAAGCACGCCCAAGTGGTGTTCAGCACCGTGGACGAATGGCGACAGAAGCGCCAGCAGAAGGACGGGGGGCAATCCTTGGGGGAAAACATCCCCATGCTGACTGCGGCCCAGCGGCAGCAAACCATGGGGCCTGGTAAGTTGGGCTACGCGCACTACGCCGCCAGCGCGAAGAAGGAAGCGGACTTCATGAAGCGCTATGAGGCAAACTTCGACTGGGATAAGCACGAGGCCCAAGTCCAGAAGAACATCTACCGTCAATGACGGTCCATTCCCCGTGTCGCATCCAGGGCCCTTCGGGGCCCTTTTTGTTGGGCACGTTCCCTTGTTTGTGAGTGGATCGATCTACCCATAAAAGCAAACGTCAAACGCGGCTCAAAGCAAGAGGCGGGATGGGGGTTGGAAAAGAGAAGAAAGGTTTTGACTAAACATCAAAAGTGTCGATCAATCGAGATTTTTAGGGTTGCCAGTTTTGTGAGATGTGGTTGACTGTAATCATTCAAACACAACCGGGGGAGGCCCCTATGTATATTTTTGCCGATGCTTACGAGTTCGCCGTGGACAACGTGGGGAACCTGCTGTTGACGTTGGGTGCGTTTTCGGTGGTGAGCTACGTGGCCGCCAACGTGGCAGGGTTGCTGGCATGATGGCCTGGTTGAGGGAGGATTTAGAGCAGATGGATCTGCACACCGTCTCACTTTTCCTACAAACCGGGGTTTTGGTCGGCGCGGCTTTCATCCTCAAGATCGCTTGCTGATTGCCAAAACCGAAAAAGACGGTATGCAAAGGGGATGGAACCCCAACACGACAACCCAGCAGGCAACCCAGGTGGGGGCGATTTCTTGAATCGTCCCCACGAGCCGTTGCTTCATCCCATCCTCCACCCCCTGACGCTGGCCCAGTTCTACGGGAAGCATCA
>NZ_JBEXMT010000126.1:0-1132 GCF_040610675.1 Nonomuraea sp. NPDC003804 | reverse complement strand
GCCACGAGAACTCGGCTATTACCGCCTCCATGATCAGTCGATGAGCAAGGATTCAGCACACATGCGCTCGACGGCGGAGGCGACGCTCGCAAAGAACATGGCGGCGTTTCCCCGGCAACTGGCCAGCGCCATGCAACTGCTCATACAGACGTCGGCAGAGATCTACTCGAGCAATGTCACCCTCGAGCGGGAACGGCTGGGCCTGATCGGGTCGCAGCGGGAACACGAACGGGACATTGAGCGCCTCGAAGGTATTGTCAGCCAGCTCAAAGACGATATCGCATCCCTGGTGCGGGGCAAGGAATGGCTTGAAGTGCAGTGGAGCAACTATAAGACTGCCAACGTCGCCATGGAGCAGGACAAGCAACATCTGAGCGCAGCGCTTGCTGAGCACCGGTCGGAGATCGAACGGCTCGAAGCAATGACGCGCCAGCTCAAGAGCGATATCAATGAACTCACTACCGAGAAGCAATGGCTAGAGAAAAGGTTGGACGAATGCCACAAAATCAATGCCGCCAACGAGCTGGCCAATCAGAATCTGACGGAATTGCTCGCGCAACACAAGGCAGAGATCAGCCTCATTCCTCGTCCATCTCCAGAGTCCGGCCGCGGTACATCAACTATGCTAATTGATCGATTTGGGGCTGCGCGTCGGCGCGTGGGGAGGCTTGCAAGACGCTTCACTGAATCACCGGACGTATCGGTGGACGAAGCCGGGTTGCTGCGTACATCGCCGTTATTCGATCGCGCATATTATCTGGCGACCTATCCGGACGTAGCGGATGCGGCTATCGATCCCGTTGTTCATTACCTGCAATTCGGGTGGAGGGAAGCGCGGCAGCCGAGCATGTCGTTCGACGGTAACCGCTATCTCGACGATAACCCTGATGTTCGGGCCGCGGGGGTCAATCCGCTCGTCCATTACTTGGCATTCGGCAAGCAAGAGGGACGTCATTTCGCACCGGTGACCGTGCGCGCGACGGACCAGGAGAATTCCGATGCGGGGCCGGGCGATTCCATCGCGAGCGACGAGCAATCTTCCTCGCAGGAAATCCGGCGGATCATCGAGCAGTCCGGCTTGTTCGACCTCGAACTGTATTGCAGGCTCAATCCCGATCTGGCAAGTTTGCCC
>NZ_JBEXMT010000125.1:0-1140 GCF_040610675.1 Nonomuraea sp. NPDC003804 | reverse complement strand
CAGGTCCCGTGCTTTCTCCCGCGCTTCCGATGCGGTTCGGTACTGGTAAGCCTTGTTGTCACGAGGATTTGCACGACCGAACCACTGTGCCTGAACCATGTCCGGCGCGCCTCCTTTGTCGAGCGCATCGGTCAGTTTGTGTCGAAAACTGTGGCTAAGGGCGCTCAAGGAATTGCCAGCCGCGTCCGTCAAGCCATATCGCCCAAAAATATTCGGTCGTGCGGGAGCGCTTCCTTTTTGCCGGCCGCGCAGGCAGTCCGAAACGTTTTGCTCGGTGATGGGGCGGACGGCATAAATGAGAGCGGTTGCACGGCGCCTCATGGCGTCAAAAAACGATATCGAGAGGCAGTCTTGAAGCAACAGTCGCTCGTTCCTTGTTCCGGGGACAACTGGGCCGTCAAATCGATGCACTTTCAGCCGTTCGTGCACGGCATCCAATGACACGGTGTCACCGGTAATTCCCCATTTCTCTCTTCGACGTTTGCCAAACTGACTGTTCTCGAGGCCTAGCCACTGCTGGATTTTTTTGGCACGAATTGTCCCCTCTGTGTTGTCGGGTTGTGGCAGATAGACCTTGCCCGGATGTTTCGCCAACCAATGTGCAACTTTCCGGCATGGTTGCGTCATCTCCAGGAGCTCGCGGAAGACGTCGTTCATGAGGTCAACCGTTGCCGTTAGAAGTGTCTGTCGCCGGGCGTTCGAGCGTTTAAATGGCACGAGGCGAATGTAGTACTCGTTGTTCGCCTCATCGAACAACGGCATCTCGGCTCTCAACGTCAGCACTTGACCGAGACGAAGGCCCGTGCAAACGAGAACGGTGGCCAAAAGAACGCAGACGCGGTCTGCCCAAGCGGTTCGAGGAACAATACGATAGAGTTGAGCAATCGCAAAGACGACTTCGTCAGACGCTCGTCGGTCGACCTCCGGCCCTTCGTCCAGCTTTATCTGCTTCAAACCACCATGGCTGCGCCCGCGCTTCCTCTTTGCCCAAGCCCAACGGAGCCGTACCTTGACGAGGTGCAACTCATCAAGCGTGTCAGCGATGCACTTAAGGGCAACGTGGACGGTATATTTCGATGTTATCGCTTCTTTTGCGGCAGCGAGCGCCGCCGAATTGAACACTGCAGGCGTCACTTCTGC
>NZ_JBEXMT010000124.1:0-1151 GCF_040610675.1 Nonomuraea sp. NPDC003804 | reverse complement strand
TAAAAACCGAGTTTGAGGATAGAGAATGTTCACGGGTTGAGGCGTTGCGTAGTAGTCGGGCATCAGGACTTTCAATCGACCGGCCCGGATATCTTCGGCCGCACGCCATTCGGGAATCACGGATATACCCATGTGGGCGAGGGTTGCATCGTAAATGGCGTCCAGATCGTTGACCCTTACGGCACCCGCAATCTCTACTGCCTGGCGTCCGAGCTCGGAGTCGAATTCCCAGCGACTCCATCGCGGCGCGCCCGCGTAAGCGATACAACTGTGATCCGCGAGATCTAGCGGTGACTCGGGTTTCCCATGTGCCTTCAGATACTCCGGGGTTGCAACAACCTTTTGTTGAGCCATCCCTAGCGTACGCGTGATGAGCGTGCTCGACGGGAGCTCTCCGATCCGAATTGCAAGCTCCATTCCCTCCTCGACCAAGTCCAGCATGCTGTCGCCGAAGATTACTTCGACGACCAGTCTCGGGTGGCGAGCAAGCAGCTTAGGAAGAAGCGGCATGATCATCTTGCGACCGAACGCACCCGGCATCGTTACGCGAAGCGTCCCCCCGACGCCCGTTGCCGGCATGCCGTGAACCTCCGATTTCACTACGTCGACCGCATCGAGTAGCTGCCGGACATGCGGATACAACTGCAGTGCCTCGCCCGTCGGATTCAATTTCCGGGTCGTCCGGCGGAACAACTGGACGCCGAGTGTCGCTTCGAGCGACGCGATCTGTTTGCTGATAGCAGATTGGGATGTTCCCTGATCTCGCGCGACTGCGGAGAAGCTGCCCATCTCGACTGTACGCAGAAATGCCTGCAGAAGCTGGAGGTTATCCATGATGCGGATCAATTCAGTCCAATTTGGAATGTATGTTATCCCAGTTGCCTAGGTTTTCGCTGAAATTCGTGCGGAATATATTGAGAACTCACCAGCAGATCGAAATTGAGGGCTGTAACGAACCTCATAACCTAGGAGACAACTCGTGGCACAGAAGAAAATCGGCATCATCGGGGCTGGTACGGCCGGCCTTCATCTTGGTCTCTACCTGCGTCAGCACGACGTAGACGTCACCATTTATACGGATCGCCGGCCGGAGGAGTACGCGTCGATGCCGATTTTCTTCTGTGCCACGAGTTGTCTCCTAGGTTATGAGG
>NZ_JBEXMT010000123.1:0-1184 GCF_040610675.1 Nonomuraea sp. NPDC003804 | reverse complement strand
GTCGAATCTTGCATGCCTGTGTCAACGAATCTGGTTGTCTCGGAGGAGGCAGCACGTCTAACATCTGGTCATTGAAATTGGTTATTAGAAGCCTCGACGAATAGTCCGTCATTTGCAGCTGGCTTCGTTGGGTTCTTCGTTGCGCCATCGCACCGCTCCCGAGCAGGGACGTCTCGTGGTGGATTTTTTGTTGGCTAGCCGTATCGTACCGAGTTTGCAACCTATACTCTGAGCACGAATACGGCTATTTTTTTGTTCTTTTGGGAGTAGGAATGGCGCAGCGGTTTCGTATCGCAGCTCGGGCACTGCGTCAACTCGGAGCAGAGTTGATCACTTCGGATGATGTCGCTTTAAACGAGTTGATAAAGAACGCGTTTGATGCGGGATCTCCCCGGGTGAGCGTAAAAATTCATGCTCCTGCTGACATTTCCGCGTTGCAGCTTCTTGAAGAGCAAATTCGCGCAGGATCCGTCTTGCAAAAGAAAGATGCTCTCGACAGAGTGGACAAAGCCATATCACCTGATTTACCCCTTTCCATAAGGGCGGCACTGAACGATCGCGCTCGCGATCATATTGATAACAAGACAAAATTCGCCGAATTTCTCCAAAATCTTCGGGCGGAGCAGTATATAGAAATCAGCGATACGGGAAAAGGAATGAGCAAAGATGATTTGCTCAATCGCTTTCTCGTGATCGGCACACCTGGCAAGTTGTTCGAAAAGCAAAATTCAGGATCGTCCCAGTCGGTCGTACTCGGAGAAAAAGGTATCGGACGATTGTCCATGATGCGATTGGGGAGCACCGCTACCATCGAGTCAACGACGTCCGAGTCCTCCACTCAGTATGGAATACGATTTGAATGGAATAAATTCGACGACCCTAATTTATACCTAGATGACGTAGAAGTAACGGTCGAACCGATGGGAGATGTCGATGAATCCAGTCACGGCACTACAGTAAGAATTCAGAATCTTAGTGCAAACTGGACCGCAGACAAAGTAGACTCATTCATAAAGAAATATATAAGACGCTTACAGGACCCGTTTGTCAAAAATAGACTTCCGTATCCGATAGACATCTATCTTAATGGGAAGCGGCAGGATATTGCATCGCTTCCCTTGTGGCTCGAGAAATGCGCGCAGTTCAAGGCTGAAATTACCTTCGACCCCAACGGAATCGATGGA
>NZ_JBEXMT010000122.1:0-1189 GCF_040610675.1 Nonomuraea sp. NPDC003804 | reverse complement strand
GTGCGGAAACTCAATCAGGGGGAGTCATGAAGGTTATCCGAATCGTAGTCTCAGCATTGGCTCTAGTGCCTATTGCATGTTTTGCCAAGGGGCCTATAGGTATTGGAAAGCTTGAGGTTGGAGTGTCGCGCAGCGCCGTTGAGGGCCTTTCGCCCACTGACGGGGTTTACCTTGCCGCTCCTCTGGAGCCTTACGAATACAAACATTCAAGTCCAGTGTCGGGCGAGGATAAGTTTAATACGAAGATCGTCAGTCCTTTGAGTGACCAGCCTCAAGAGGCGGTTCTTACGTTCGTCGCAGGGCAGTTGCAATCGATAAATATTGATCTGGGTGATTCCAATCGGATCGTGGATAGCGTCAAGTCGTTGATCACCAGCAAGTATGGTGAGCCCAAGGTGGACAACTCCATGAAAGAAGAGCAGTGCGTCTACAAGGGCGGGCAGAACTTCAAGGTTTCTTCGGGAGCGATTCGCTACGAGTGGAAGCAGGATCGCCCAAATGCAGAAGCGGTCACAGCTTCGCTGTCGGATGTGGTGATGGACATGTGTCCTTCCAACCTGCGCTATGCGATTGGTGCGATCAAGGTTAAGAGTTTGACGATTGGTATTGCCAAGCCCGAGAAACCAGTGGTGAATCCCTTCTAAGGGCAAATCACCTGTTCTCGGGCTCTAGCTCGATGTCAGGTTGGCCCCCGGCACGTCAACGTAATCTCTTGATAGTCCACCCGCACCGGGTTGTAGAACTGGCGATACCAGTTGAACGCCAAGGTCTGGCCCACGTTGTGCTCGTTGCACGCCGGCAGGCCTTGCTGGGTGCCAAACCCACCGTTGGGCGTGCATCCGGGCTGGCCCGTGCAGGTCGTGTAGGGCGTCGAAGCCACCACGGACGACTCGGGCCACTCCCAGCGATAGGGATTGTTGCTCTTGCCCACTAGGTCGGACGCGCACGCTTGCCGGCACACGGCCAAAGAGGTGCCGCCGCTGGTCCAGTTGTAGTCGCAGTAATGCATGCCCATGTTGGAGACGCATTCGAAGTCGTAGGAATAGGCGTAGCGGATGTTCCCGGCGTCCGAAAGCGCGTTGCATTGCTCTTCGTAGAACGCCGACTCGCTCACGTTGGCGGGCCAGTTGCCGGGCATCGGTGCGGGCGTCTCCACCCGGTGGATGGGCACGTTGGCGATGGCCCAGTC
>NZ_JBEXMT010000121.1:0-1201 GCF_040610675.1 Nonomuraea sp. NPDC003804 | reverse complement strand
GGGGTAGCTTCGTAAACCTGTTCTACTGTGTGCCGTAGCGCTCTACGCATTCTGGCGTCGGTGGAACGGGCCACTGAGCGAAATTCCGGATGTCGGTAAATTGCTGAGGCGAGATGTTCGACAACGTGTGCCAATGCACCGAACTGAAAGTCCAGCTCGTGAAGCAAACTGAAAACGCCGCAAACTACGTTGACAGCAGAATCGAATAACGTGTTCTGACTTGCAATCACTTCGACCCAGGCGTCGAGGACAACGCTCGAATAGCCGGCCTGTGACAGCATCCATAGGAAGTCATATGGCGCGATGGAGATGTAGGTTCGGTTCGCGAGAAGCGACAGCATCAGATACTGGCGGTGCTCTGCAAGCGAGCGCGGCCCAGTCTGAGCCGCGTGCGCAATAACGGCCAGCGGTGCCACGGACGACACCTTGAACCCACTCAAAGCCAATGCGCGCAATCGCGCATCGATGGATACGAGCGCCGCATTTTTTTCGAGGCAAAGCGCGATAGCATCGTACGATTCCGCGTCCAGAACCTCTTTAAACTCTAAGAAATTGCAAGGCACTTCGGCGGGGCCGTACGCGGGCGCGACTTCACAGTAGCGCTGGACCGACTCGACAATTGCCGTCAGCATGGCCACTCTTTGCTGCCGGTCTTCGGGAGTGTACCGAACTACCGTAAGCTTCCCGTCTACTTCCCCGGCTCGGCCTATCGAGCGCTCATTTTTTGCCCCCTCCATGGCTATAAGCAGCAAATCATAGGCACGTTGCGAAACAATCGGATGTGGCAAAAAGCCGAGAACCGACAGAGCCTTAAATAGGCCCAATTCGACCAGCGTGATGCAATCCAGCACGCACGACGAACTCGACCCGAGTGGATTTGACCGCTCAAGCCCACCAGTGACGCGTCCCTCGGCAACGACCAAAGGCGGCTGGCTCGCCCCCCAGGACAATATAAGGTCCACTGGCGAACGTCCAAGCAACTGCGCACAAAGGCCTACGGTAAGGCGACCCTGCCTGTAGCCATCGATGACTAGGTCCGCCCCTCCCGACTGTCGTTTCAACTGTGAGTGAATCCGAGACATGTCTATGCTGCCGTCGTCGTTCTTTACAGACATAGTCAGGTAGCCCGGAATGGGTTCTACAGTCTTTTCGGTTAGCTCGTGCGCGTACCCGAGCAGATGCCTAGAGGCGGGCATCAATG
>NZ_JBEXMT010000120.1:0-1201 GCF_040610675.1 Nonomuraea sp. NPDC003804 | reverse complement strand
GTCCGAATTTATCTGGCGATTGGACGGCCGGAGAAAGCTGCGATTTTAGGAGAGAAGCTCGTCGCTTTGGTAACGACGACCTCGGCTCAGCCTGTGAAGATTCAGGCTGCCGATACGCTTACTCTGCTTGGGGACTGCAAGGCGGCGATATCGCTGCTGACATCGATTCCGAATGTCAATCTCAGTCGTGGGTTGCAAACACGCCTACTGGAGGCATACGCAAAAGGCGGTTACCGCGCGAAGGCTCGGTCCATCATGGATAGTGCTCCCGCAGATTGGTTCGAGGACGACGCCTTCGTCGGCATGGCAGTCCTGGCCGCGCAGCAGGCGAATGATTGGCACCGGTTAAAGCCACTGGCCTTGCGACAAAGGGACCGTTGTCCTACCGACGCTCGCGCCTGGGAGTTTTGGTATCGCGTCGCACTCCAGACCTTGCGGCCGGCAGAAATCCGGAGCGCGTTTGGCGAGGCCCCGCTGGAACTAAGCGGTGAGCCCAAGATTATCCGCAGGGTGGCGTTGGCTGAAATTCAATACGGTGACCGTGACCTCGGTATGCGTCGGTTGTATCGATTGTTTAGATGTAACCTCGACAACGCGAACGTTGCGGCGGGTTTCATCACCGCCCTGCTCACTGCCGATGACATTCCATGGGGCGCGACACCTACAGCCGTTTCTGCGGGTGCCGGCGAGGGTAACGAGCGTGCGAACAGTTTGTGGTTTCGAGCACAGGGAGCACTGCCGGAGCCGCAGGATGCTTGCGCAAACATTCTTCGAGAGCTGCGTGATCAATTGATTCGAGCCGGTACCCCTGTCGATTCTGGCGAAAACATCAACATACGGGTTTCGTCGCTGGAGGCACCCAGCAACGCTTTGGCGTTGCGCCTCGAGTTGGCGTCCCATGGCAGAACGCAGTGCAATATCAGCATCCATGCCGAGGCAATTCCGTCCCCCGACCCTCGCCAACCCGTTGAACCAGTCGAATATGCCCTCTGGCATTACGAAGAGGATCAAGCAGCGCCTGCGCTGCCGCCCCCTCCGCTTCACATACGGGAAACCGTATCGGCTTTGGCCCTCGAACCGTATTTCCCACCGCGAAATTGGGCGCAAGCGAGTCACGTTGCCGCCTCGCTCAGCGAGGAAGCAATACTTCAGGTATTCGCGTGCATCGTACATCCCCCTGCCATACCGGCCGGCCGTAAGG
>NZ_JBEXMT010000119.1:0-1207 GCF_040610675.1 Nonomuraea sp. NPDC003804 | reverse complement strand
TCGGTCGTTACAAGATCAACAAGAAGCTCGGGATCGACGCGGAGATCACCCAGGGGACGCTGACCGAGGACGACATCGTCGCCACCATCGAGTACATCGTCAGGCTGCACGCCGGCGAGGAGTCGATGCCGGGCGCCGAGGGTCGCGAGGTCATCGTCGAGACCGACGACATCGACCACTTCGGCAACCGTCGTCTGCGCAGCGTGGGCGAGCTCATCCAGAACCAGGTCCGCCTGGGCCTGGCCCGCATGGAGCGCGTCGTCCGCGAGCGCATGACCACGCAGGACGTCGAGGCCATCACGCCGCAGACCCTGATCAACATCCGCCCGGTCGTGGCGTCGATCAAGGAGTTCTTCGGCACCTCGCAGCTGTCGCAGTTCATGGACCAGACCAACCCGCTGGCCGGCCTGACGCACAAGCGGCGTCTGTCCGCGCTGGGTCCCGGTGGTCTGTCGCGTGAGCGCGCCGGCTTCGAGGTCCGCGACGTGCACCCGTCCCACTACGGCCGGATGTGCCCGATCGAGACGCCTGAAGGCCCCAACATCGGTCTGATCGGCTCGCTGGCCTCCTTCGGCCGCATCAACGCCTTCGGCTTCGTGGAGACTCCTTACCGCAAGGTCGTCGACGGCAAGGTGACCGACCAGATCGACTACCTGACCGCCGACGAGGAAGACCGTTACGTCAAGGCGCAGGCCAACACCACCCTCAACCCGGACGGTTCGTTCGCCGAGCCCCGCGTCCTGGTTCGCACCAAGGGTGGTGAGACCGAGCTCGCCCGTGCCGAGGAGGTCGACTACATCGACGTGTCGCCGCGCCAGATGGTGTCGGTGGCCACCGCGATGATCCCCTTCCTCGAGCACGACGACGCCAACCGCGCGCTCATGGGCTCCAACATGCAGAGGCAGTCCGTGCCGCTGCTGAAGAGCGAGTCGCCGCTGGTCGGCACCGGCATGGAGTACCGTGCCGCGACCGACGCCGGCGACGTCATCAGCGCCGAGAAGGCCGGCGTGGTCGAGGAGGTCTCCGCCGACTACGTCACGGTCATGAACGACGACGGCACCCGCACCACCTACCGGGTCGCCAAGTTCAAGCGTTCCAACCAGGGCACCTCGTTCAACCAGAAGCCCATCGTCGCCGAGGGCGACCGGGTCGAGGTCAACCAGGTCATCGCCGACGGTCCCTGCACCGACAACGGCGAGATGGCGCT
>NZ_JBEXMT010000118.1:0-1222 GCF_040610675.1 Nonomuraea sp. NPDC003804 | reverse complement strand
CCTGCACGGCCATGCAGGCCACCACGCCTTTTGAGCGTCCCAAGGCCAGCAACAGCTCGATGTTGAGCTTGCCGGCGGAGGTAAGCTCATCGAAGAAGAACCCCAGGAATCGCCCGGTTTCGTCATCTGGCAGCGAGGGGCCGATGATTTCCGGCACCGCGACGTTGATCATGGCGGAGATGTAGGCCTTGGTTAGCACCTCATCAGGACCTGATTGAACAATGACCTGCTTGCATCCCGTGTAGTCGTCCTTGATCCAGTCCAGCATGGAGAACATCTGCCCAGGCGTGCGCTCGGGCCATGCCAAGGCTAGGCGCTCGATAACCGCGGTGCCGTTGGCGAGCACGGCGATACAGCTGCTGGTGGTGTTCGAATCGGGATTGGAAATGAGAGCGGCGGCTCGGGGGTAGTAGAGCGACAGTGCTTTAGCCATCGGTTCAGCGGGACGGGCAACCAACGCGGCCAACTCTGCCCACCCCCAGTTCTTGCCCTTCGTGGCCTGGAGTTCGCGCACGCACCCTTCCAGCAAGGCTTGCGCCGCAGACGCCCAGAATGCGCCGCTGCCCTCCTCCGGGGGGATGATGCTTTGGGAGAACGCGGCGGCTTGGGCTTGCGTCGCTACGTCCCGGCCCACGTCCCAGATCCAGCTTCGCTTGTCGAAGGGGCAGACGATCACCGGGCGCTCGAAGATCGACGTAAAGTCTCCTTTGATGTCGTAGATGAAAGCCTTCTTGTCGAGCCGAACAACCTGTTCCAGCAGGTGCTTCAGGATGACTGACTTGCCCATTCCCACGGCTCCATAGATGAACATGTGACGGGCCAGCAGCTTCTTGCTGACCACCCAAGCCGGATGTAGTGACAACGCATGCCGCTCGCCCCTCTGCTCCTTCTTTGTAAGCGAACGACGCCGGGCTTCAGTCAGGGCCTCTTTCCCCTGCAACAGTTGAGCGCCGGACACATGCCAGGTATTTGAGCGCGGGATGAGCCCACGCCGCGTCGCCCAAATCGACGCCCACCCTGCCAAGCCCGCCGCAACGCCGACCCGTGCCAACGTGCCAAACGTTGCCTGCTCCTTGGCCACCTCCCAGAATGCGGCGGCAGGCTCTCGGAATGAGATCGTGCCGGTGGCAAGGTTCCCCAGCGCCGCCAGGCTGCCAGTCAGTGCCTGACCGAAGTTCATCAGTGAATGTGATGATGGGATTTGCCAGCCCAGCCAGAGAGC
>NZ_JBEXMT010000117.1:0-1250 GCF_040610675.1 Nonomuraea sp. NPDC003804 | reverse complement strand
GACTTGGACAGGGCCCCCTGGGTCGCCAGGTTGTTGTCCAAGTTCTGCAGATAGAGGCGAGCGGCCGTTTGAACGAAGTTGCCTTCCGTGAACTGCAGGGCATACATGGCCGCGATCACAAACGCCACGGCCACGCCTATTCCGTCCGGGAGAAGGGAGCCAACCCCAACACGGGCCAAGATCACCACCATCCACTTCATCATCTGAATGAAGCGCTCGGCGGTCCCCCCCAGCACGCCCCGGTGGGGATGCGAGGCCGCACTCAGGAAGGCCGCAAACAACAGCAGGCCAGGAATGGTCAAGATCAGAAGAACGATGCCCGCCATTTTGGCAAAGCCCGCAGCGACCGCCATCATCCCCGCTCCCGTGTTCATCGGGTCAACCGCTGCTTGCCCCATGCTGGCCGCGTCCACGTGGAGCGCGGACGACAACGCCGCCGAAGCGGTTGCAATCAGCACGGGCAGCACCATCAGGGCCAGGCCCTTGAAGGCTTCCTTCATCCCTTCCGCTTGCTTCAACGCAACAAAGTAAGGAATGGCAGCCAGCAGCACCACGTAACTAAAAACGCCAATGAGCGAGCCCAAGAAGTATTGAACCGCACCAATCAGCGGGAAGGCCAGATACATCAGCGAGGTTGCAGTGCTGTCGCCGCCCAGCGCCATGTCGTCCCCCAGCACGAAGCCTTCGGCACGACGTCCTTCCTTGGTGATGATCATGCGGGCCTGGGTGTTGCGCAGATCCTCCGGAACCTTCGGCCACCACGGATGGAACTGGTCCAGATCCAGTTCTTCGGGCACAACCAGTGCCATCTCTTTCTCGTCGAAAACCGCGCCCGCTTGGACCGCCATATCTACATCCTCTGGGGGAACGTCCAGCACGCGGCTCTTCACGCGGTCGCTCACGTCAAAGCGCCCGACCAAGTTTTCGTAGCGGTCATTGCCGTCCAGAATGATTTGCTCCAGCGTGCTCGACGCTTGATCGTCCTTCTTGAACAGCTTGCGGCCAATACCGACCGTCCAATCCATCAGCGATAGCAACATGCTCAGTGCCTCCCGTTGTTGTTGTTGTTGGTTTGAGATAGCGCCTGACACGCCACGATTTCCTGAGGCGTGATGGTGCCGCTCGTCCATTTCTTTTTGCACTCGTTCAACGACAACGAGGGCGCGAGTTGGATCGCCGCCGGCGAAGGGCGTGTTCCTTTCACTTTGTTGACGACCAATGCCCCAAAGCAAAGGGCCACGCACGCGGCC
>NZ_JBEXMT010000116.1:0-1258 GCF_040610675.1 Nonomuraea sp. NPDC003804 | reverse complement strand
GTGGCCGCCGCCGAGGATCGTCGAGGAGGCAATCTCCAGGACATAGTTTCGATCCGTCCTCTGAGGGGCTTCGTTCAGGCTACGCACTGCGGAGACCCAGACAGGAACTAGCCTTTCACCCGTAAATACCTTAGCCACTCTCACCCTCCAAACGCACAGATAACGTGCTCGCGAATGTAAATTTCGGGAAGCCATGCCTGCCCGTGTGCTCCCCACTTGTCGCCCCAGCTGTTGCGAATTCGGAAATAGGGGGCGCCGTCATCGGCCCTGCCAAGCCCAACAACTGCTACTGCATGTAGTGCGTTGGGCAGGGGCAACTGCTCAAACGTGACCACTCCGCTCGCCGGAATGAAGAAGCTTTGGGTCAACCTCATGCCGATGCCCACGGGAAGATTCCTTCGAATCGCGTCGGCAATTGAATCAGGATCGTGCGGAAGCAGATCCAGCGCTCTTCCATAGAGGCGCAAACCAACTGGCGGCAACGAAACAGGCGGTGATGGCTCCGTTGCCTGATACGGGAAGTCCTGCTCGGTAGGTTGCCCGAACGATGCCACTTGGAGCGCGAGTCCTAAGGAGACACCATCACCCGAGGCCCAATTGGACGTTAGTGTGGCGGCACCTTGATAGACATACTCGGGACTCAGCACCTCACTCTGCGGAGCGAATCGGAGATTTAGCTCCGATAGGGCGAACGCAATACAGGTCGGGCGCTGCCCTTGGTCGCGTGCAGCATTGTTTGCCTGCGGCAGGGCTATTTCTTCCTTGATGATCAAGCTATCGACGCCTCGCTCAATAAGTTCCGCTTAGCGACTCGCGTCAGACCAGGCTCGATTTGCTCAAATTTAGCCCTCGTTTCGAACGTCGCGATAGCTTCGCCCCCCTTCAACCAAGGCCGCTGCTCTTGCATAGAAAAGGCACGCGTTTCGCCGTCTGGAAGACTCGCAGGGTTGTCGTAGGTCAGTAGAAATTCCGCGGTGGCTGCGCCGAAAACGATCTGCCTCGGATCGACCACCTCCTCGGTTCGACACGATATCGGGCGAATCTGGAAACCGTCCGATGCTAGCTCAGTCAACGACCAGAGGTAGCCCGATGAGGCGTTGCTTCTCAAACGAACCAAGACCTGGTCATCCGCACGCGGCTCCAGCACGCTCGCCCGATCACTTTCGTCGAGGAGCCATACCTCCCTACGAGATTCAAAATTCTGTCCTTTGAGCAGCGCCTGTTTGATGTCGATCGGCTGGATCTTCAGGAGTTCCTT
>NZ_JBEXMT010000115.1:0-1270 GCF_040610675.1 Nonomuraea sp. NPDC003804 | reverse complement strand
GCCCATTTCCCTGTTCTTCCCCGACCCCGCATCCGCTGTCTCAGAAATCGGGGACCACCGTTTTCCCCACGCCCCAGCCCTGCCTCTGTTCGTTTTAGTCAAGCGGAGGCCAGCATGGGATCCCGTGAGTGGCTGGGTTCAGTCACGCTGCCGGAGTGCCCGGAAGACGTTCCTCGCATCCGTTTTAGTCAAAGGAGTGGGGACAGCCTCCGTTTTTCTGGCGTCGTTTTTCGCCAGGCGTTGTTGCTCCACCCGTTTTTCTGAAACCCTCGCACCCGCTCAGCGAGCAAGAGGTCACTGGTGGGCGTGGCGTCATGCAGGAACACTGGGGCGGATGCGCTGGGCGCGCATGGCGGGGCAGTTCAGCGGGGGTCGGCAGATCGTTTTAGTCAAATCTTTAAGCCCCTGCGCTCCCCCTCTGCCCCTGTCTGGGAATCCGGGTGCCGCGTCAGCGTTGAACGGCGGGGGGGTATTCCATGCTTGAGCTGACCCCATTTCTGGAGGCCATCGCCCAAGCCGATGCCCCGCTGGAAGGCAAGGCCAACGGGTGGCAGCGCAGTGCTGCATTAGCAGGGTTCGGTAACGCCTGCGCCTTCTGCTCCGGTCCACTGGACCTGTCCTCTCCCAAGTCCTGGACGGCTACGTCGCTGGTGCCCGCGCAACTGGGAGGCCCCGTCGGTGTCGTGGAGAACTGGGTGCCTGCCTGCCGTCCCTGCGCTGCTGCCAAGGGCTTGCGCGATGTGGTGAGTTGGAAAGAGTGGCAAGCGTCAGCGGCCCCTGACCGGGTGGCCTCGCTGCTCGAACGTCGGCGCTCTGCGTTGCTCTACGCGGAGAACCATTTCACCCCGTTGAGCCGTCACTCGAAGCGCGAGCGCGGGCTCTCCCATCTGTCGGCACGTTTCTCCAAGCCCCGCTTCAGGGTCTATGCCTGGTCGGGTGAGGTGGATGGGGAGAGGGTGTGCTTGGTAGGCTGGAACTCCCGGTCAGGCGATCCCTTGGCACTGAGCGAGGCCCTGCTGGCGTTACGAATGCGGGACGGGGGCGAGGTGCTGGCAGAGGGCCAGGTGACCCTTCTACGGCTTCCGGTGGACGCGTTCCTGCGGGCCGTGTGGGCGCTCATCGAGGCGCATGGGATCGTCGTGCCGTTGGATGTGCCAGGCGATGGCCCGCTGGACGCAGACGACTGGAGAGAGTGCTGGCGCCACCGCGTCATGTGCCTGGAGGCCCGCGTGGGCTCGTCGTTGCGCTTCGACAGCGTCCTGGCCTGGGC
>NZ_JBEXMT010000114.1:0-1294 GCF_040610675.1 Nonomuraea sp. NPDC003804 | reverse complement strand
GAAAAAGCTCGTTAGGCATCGAAATTTCGTGCTTGTTCTTCTATACCTTGTCACCGGTGGCCGGCGAGGAGATGTTGCGAAGCTGAAACTCGAGGACGTCGTCGGCGGCCCGGAGCCGTACATTCGATTCGACGCTCACACGAATGACCCGGACGACACACGAGTGGACGAGCCGAGGCTGAAGACCCAGCCTCGCGAATATCCCGTCCTTCAGAGAGTAGCGGAAATCACGGCAGAGTACATCCGCGAATACCGGGCACAAATCCCGAATGCGGCCGACAGCGAATACCTCTTCCTTGAGACCGTAGACGGCAATCCGCTGTCCAAGCGGACAATCAACGCCATTTTTCAGAAGCTGCAACATGCCGTCCCTGGACTCACGCCACACATTCTTCGTCACACGAACACCGAGAGACTGGTGAGAGATGCCAAGGCCCTTGGCTTGGCGGAGGAGGAAATGCTGCGAACCATCATGTATCTGAACGGTTGGCTCTCTAACAATGTTGCGACATATACGGCGAGGGAGCGCGAGGAAACCGCGCGAACCGTTGCCACCGCCCGACAAGCAAACTTCTTCGCAAAATGAACAATAACGCAGACTTTCTTGACGTCTACGGCAACCCGGTTGTAGTCGAACCTCATCGATGGACCATCGTTACATCGGTAGGAATCCGCAGACTACCGTGGACTTCGATTGACAGCGTTGGAGAGCCCTTGGCCTCGACTATCAGGGAGTACATCGGGAACCGCTTAACGACCGAATCACCAATCGACGCGCTGAACTGCCACACGAACCTGTCGGGTTTTGCTCGGTTCTGCAAAAGCAAACCAACGGCTCCGATGCACGCATCGGCGCTCGGGTATCTATCCCACCTGACCGCGCAAGGCAGGCGTTGGGAGTGGGCGCGGACCCGAGGCTACTACCGCTTCTTTGCCGAACGCTCCCACCCCGGCTTCGACCGTCAGGCGTTAACAACGATAAATCGAGTCGTGGTCGGTGGAAATCGAAAGGGCGGACCGGTCAGAGATGGTCATCCTCTTACAGGACCGCTCACTCGTGAAGAGTCCCTTTTGTGGAGGAATGCAATCCTCAGCGACGACGACGACACATACGAAGCAGTCCGAGAGCGAGGAGTCGCGATGCTGACGACCATCCTCGGGTTGCGCCCGACTAGCATCATCCATTTGATGGAATCCGACCTGGTTCGGGATGTCGTCATCGACGATATGCCGTTCGCGTTCGCCCTTGACATCGCACGCGCCAAAAAGCGGGCAGCCCCGAGGAAGCTCCTCC
>NZ_JBEXMT010000113.1:0-1306 GCF_040610675.1 Nonomuraea sp. NPDC003804 | reverse complement strand
CGATGTGGCCAACTGCTGGTATTGGATTACGTCAGGAAATGACTTTCCCTCTGGTCTTGCGCGAGCTCTTGGGCGACATCGGGGGCGAGCTCGTCGACGAGATCTCGCTGCCCTGGAAACGATGTGGTACCGCGTCGCCGTGACACGGGTCTGGGGTGCCCGCCAGTGTGCAGTGAACGCGCGATCAAGTGTAACTGTTCCCGGAGCGCATCTGCTGCTGCTGGACACAGCGTTTCCGCGGCGGCGTCGAGCGCAGCGACCAGTGCCTCTAATTGCACAGGTGCGTGCTCGATGATGGAGTGTGCATCGATTTGGACGAGTTCTTGGGTATGCGCTTCAAGCCATTGATCGAGTACAAGGCATTCGTCCCGGTCGAGACGTTCGAGCAGTTCAACGAGCAGCGGACGATCGATCCGAAACGTGCGGATTGCGACCTCGTGGATCCGATGTGTCTGAGCAGACCGCTCAGTCCGCAATAGCTTAACTTGTCGACCTTCTACGCGAATCAACATCCGAGTCATCCTCCGTCCACTGGAACATGACGAGGATACTTCAGGCAAGCGGCGCTCTCTACTCCGAATTGCGAGCCGCGAATACTGCGTCAGGTTCATGAGTTCCAGAGTCCGTTAACGTCAGAGTTGTCATCCGGGCTCGCTGCTGCCTCGCCAGGTCTGGTTGATTCCGGCCGCATCACTGAGCAGTGCCCAGATGAAAAGGAAGTGCGTGCACCGCTGTGGGCCATTATCGGATCTGCCTGCCATCGTCGTTTCATTGGCCGAGAAATCAAGCAGTCGTGCGAGAGCGCTCATGCGCATATGAGTTTCAATGTGAAGTCAAGTGCCGTCAGTTGGATACAACACCACGCGAATCTTCGTAAGGTTTGCAAGCATTCGATATTTTAGGACTCCATTTAACAATTAACAATTTTCGATAGTGTTGATTTTGCGTCGACCAAGCTGCTGCTTCGCATTAGATGACTGACGGCCGGCGTGATCGGTCTTGGTGGGATTCTGATCTACACCGCTTCTTTTTGAGTGGGTGTCCCGCCATGTATTGATTTAACGAGATAATTTCGCTTGGAAAATTTTGGCTAATAATTCAATAATTCAAAGTGAAAGCAATTAGTAATATGTTGTGCGGAATTCGACTGGGCATGACAATTTTTGACCATCTTTCGCAATTGGCTATGGGAGTATCGGAGCAAATACCGAGAGAGACCAATCATGCGCCGCGTCATGCGCGAAATCGAGAAACGGCACGCTCAACGGGGAGCGGCCAAGCAGACAATTATTTTCGACCATGCTGC
>NZ_JBEXMT010000112.1:0-1311 GCF_040610675.1 Nonomuraea sp. NPDC003804 | reverse complement strand
TGATAATATTGAAAATATCAATTCGGATGAGCAGAAAAAATATTTGCCTTCGTTAAATCTCTTCCTCGGAATGTTCAATTTATAATAACTTCGAGGAATGAGGAGCAGTGTGAGGAAAAGATTCATATCCGGGAGTTCAAGAAGGATGATGTGGGGATTTCTTTTGTTGAGAATATAGTTGAATCGGAGGGATTTAATGTTTCTCTGACTCGAGCAATGGCTGAGTCCCTTCTTGAGACATCAAAGGGCAATGCTCTCATTATCGTGCAGGCTTTGAATGGTCTTCACAACAATGTAATTACGTTTGCCCAGTTAACGCAATCCTTGGAGAGTATGCGTTCAAAGAACTCCGAGATGGTCGCGAATTTCATGTATAAAAATACATTCGATGCGGCACTGCGCTATTTGTCGGAGTCTGGGTATCCGGTTGATGATGTGATGTGCATCATATCTCTTTATGATGAGCGAATTGAATTGTATTCGATCAGTAGATTGGCAAAGATTGAGGTCTCTGATGCGGAGAAGATGTGCAATTTTCTTCTTGAGCGCCTTATTCTTACGAAATCTGGGGAGTATTACGAGCTTAATGAGTTTGCGAAGAGATTTGTGTTGATTAAGTTGCTGCCGGATCGATTTGAGTTGAGTAATCTGCGCGATAAGATAAAGCAGCATAAGGATCGCATGAGGAAGAAGCTTGAGCAGCTTGAAACAACGCTTGATGCTAATTCTGCACTTCATAAGAATGTCAATGAATGGCAGCCGCGTAATTATATTGATAAAATAGTTATTGCTGAGTTATTTTCTATTTATGGTGAGGCGGTGGTGTGCGTTAGGAGGGGGGATAAACTCGAGTTTGAGAGATATATCCGGGACTTGAATGAGCATTCGTTGATTACGAACCATCCATATGTCGCTCTTCAGAAGGCGCGGCTTCTAAAAAGTGGAATTTGGAAATTCTACAAGGGGAATGTTAATGTTCTCGATCAAATTCAGCGGGCCTACGAAGAGGCTCTTGAGTCTATTGAATATGATTATCGCTATCTAATTGGGACGGCGGCTCATGCGTCGTTGTCTATGTTTTTGGGTGTTTTTCTGTGTGCTGATAGAAAGGATTATGGGCGGGCAATTCGATTTTTGGAGTATGCAAAATCTATTTTCGATCAAACCCAAGTTCAAAAGCCATGGTTCATAAGTTGTAACTATCTCTCAATTTCATATGATGAAAGATACAGGCAAACCAATGACCGTGCATACTTTGTCCATCTTTCTCGCGTGGCAAAGCAGGTGTCTGCGTCAAAAAAGAAGGCGGCT
>NZ_JBEXMT010000111.1:0-1319 GCF_040610675.1 Nonomuraea sp. NPDC003804 | reverse complement strand
CGGCAACCGCGAGCCGCTGAACAAGAACGAGGAGAACAAGAAGAACGATGACGGGCTGAACGTACGCCAGCGCATCATCGACATCTACTCCAAGGTCGCTGCCTCTGCCGGAATACAAGCTGCATGTCCGAAAGCACATGCCACCTACAGCAGCGATGTATCGACCGTTTTGGCTCGGCGACCTTCGCGATCCGGCCGACCCGGAACGTCTAACCCATTTCCTATGTAGTGCCGGCGTCTATTACGGGACAAGTTCAAAGCCCTCATCCCTCCCGCGTCTTACGCGGATTCTGGAGGCGTGTGATGGCCTCGTGGTAGAGGTAGATGGACTTGTCTACTTTGGCGGACGTGGACGGTATGTAAAAGGAGTGATTGTTCAAAAACGCCCGGACAATCTAATCGCCGTGTCCGAGATTGGAGTAGAGCACCCAGGACTCCAAATTCGAGATATTGGGGTCTTTCAAGGATGGCATTTCCGCGTCCAAGCAGATGGGATTTGGCTCAGGGAGGTGCACGAAGACGATTGCGACTGCGGTTCTGATGAGCACGATGAGCAGCTTAAGTTGCTCGGTCGAGTGGAAGAATGCTTGGCGGACGGTTCCATAGAGCATCAATCTCCAGGCTTCTACGTCGAAAGAGGCGTCAGGAGAGACTCCGATCCCTCACTTATGAGAGAGGTTCACGCTTCCCGGGCGGAGGTGGATCCGTGAGGTGGGGCATGTGCATGGGCGTCATTGACGTGAGCCTGCCGGGACGCACCCCGTGTCTCGAATAGCGGATTGTTCACGGATGACTCGCCTGCGACAATGGAAGTTGTTCTTGGAGATGAGTGTGTGACCATGGAAGGGTATCTGCCTTTAGCGATTCTGGTCGTCGGAACGATCGTGTTCTTCGTCCATCGATCAAGCAAAGACAAGCGGGTTCTCCAGGTGGTGGCCGGGGCGCTGTTCGCCCAGGCAGACTTGCTGGCCGCCCGCGGGGAGCAGAGGAAGTCCGAGGAGCTGCGTGAGCAGTGGCATGCATTGAATCGTGCGCAAGCGTCTCTGAGAGCTAAGCCGAGGGTCGCTATCGAGGATGCCGAGCAGCTTGCGCTCCTCCGGCTTACTAGCCCGTTTGATCTTGAAAAGCTGATGATCTGGTATGGCTCTCATTTGGAGGCCTATGACTCTCTCATGCGACTCGCAGGGAAGATGGAAAAGATTCGCAACGCACGGTAGTGGGCGCTTCTGTCCCCGATTCGCTGAGCGTTCCCTGACGTAATAAGGAAGAGTCATCGTGAAGAAGAGGAAGTTTGCTGGATTGGTGGTGATGGTGGTCAC
>NZ_JBEXMT010000110.1:0-1329 GCF_040610675.1 Nonomuraea sp. NPDC003804 | reverse complement strand
GAAGCAAAGCACCTGAAACGGCAAACAGCGCGAGCCACAGGCCGCCTTCCCCAAACGGCAGTCTCCTTGCTGCGGCTGCGATCCCGACCAGGGTCAGGACCAACAGCCCGGTCTGCAGGCGGTTGAGCCAGCGGTGTTGCAACTAAGCCGCGCGCGGGTCACTGGGATGATGACGGGTCATGCTCAGAGGTCTCGGCGGCGCGGTCGCCGCGCTCGCGCAGCAGCCAGTAGGTCGCACCCAGAGCCAGCGTGGCGCCTGCCAGCGCGGCTATCTTTGCGGGGCTCGCCTCGGGGTCAAGGATCACGAACTTGCGCGCCAGCGCGATCAGACCGATGAGGATCACGGTCTTGACCTGGATGATGCTGTCCCGACGCAGCGCCACGCGCACAATGGAATGCTTGAACTCCATCGCGATCAAGAGCGTCATGATCATGCCGAACACACTCTGGAATACCTTGTGATCCAGGGGATTGAAGGCATCGAGGACCAGCAGCGTGAAGACGATGGCGATGAGCTGGAACAGCGACACCACGATGATGACGGCAATTACCGCCGACAGAACGAGGGCGACGACCTGCTCGAAGCGATCGTATAAACTCATGATGGCCCATTGGTCACGGAAGACCTGAAATGGATTGCGGCCTGTTGACTTCATGCAGATGGACTCCCTGCGACATTGCCGCTGTCGAGACGGCGGCGCATCGCACTGATGTTTCGTTCGACGAGCTCGGCCGACATGCCAAGCGACGACATCACCTGTTCCGCCAGCCCAAGGGCCGCGGCAAAGGATTGCTGGTGTACATGCACGTTGGGCATGGCGCGAAGTGCATCGGCCGCGGTCGTACTTCTGCATGACACCCACAAGGTCAGCGCCGGACGGCGCTCGGCAATCGCCTGGGCGATGCGCAGCACTTGCTGGGCATGGTCGAACGTGAGCACCACCAGACGCGCTTGCGCCAACCCGGCAGCCAGCAAGGTATCGGGGCGACTGGCATCGCCATGGAACACCGGCGCGCCGGCGGCACGTGCGGCCTCGACCTTCTGCTCGTCTGCTTCCAGCAGCAGATGCGCCACGCCCGCGTGTCGAAGAATTTCGCTGACTGTCAGGCCAAGCTCGCCCGCGCCGCAAACGATGACATGGTCTCGATATCGCGCTGCCTGCGCGGCGATCTCGACATCTTCAGCCTGGGGTGGCTGAACGACGCCGCCGGTGCGGCTCAAGAACCGGGCAAGCACATCGTGATGGCGGATCAGCAGCGGTGCCAGGGCCATGCTGAGCACCAGCGCGACCAGCATGGGATGTACGACGGTCGCGGGACTCAGATGCT
>NZ_JBEXMT010000109.1:0-1333 GCF_040610675.1 Nonomuraea sp. NPDC003804 | reverse complement strand
CTGGCCCTCCATCCACAGCCGGACGCCAGGACCGCCGTCGAGCGTGACGTTCGCCATTTCCCGGCCGTTGTACCAGAGCGCCCAGCGCTCCCCGGTCTGGACCCAGCCAGAGGGGATCGGGGCGGTGCGGAAGCCATGAGAGGAATACATGGCCGGAAGGATACGACCGGCGGTCGCAGATCCTGCGAACGCAGTGGCGACCTGGCTGAATCGTTATGGCTGTTGGTCAGGCTCAACCTGGATGACAGCGCTCACATAGCGCTTTCCTTCGACTTCGGACGTGCCAATAGCCGCCCCCTTGGGTGGGAAGAGCAATCCCCCTGGCCGGCACGCAAGTTCCAGTTGTTCCTTCACCTGCTGCCGAACCATTTCCTCGATCAGCCTGCGAGTGTTCTCGTCCATCGCCGGATCCTCTGTACATGTACTGCCATTATGGCCCCGGCGCCAGGGAGGCAACAGTGCCGGCGCGGCGCTGCTCACGCGCCCCCGGGTTGAGCAGCCTGCGGCCCCGGATCCGGCAAGGTCAGGATGCCCGCCTTGGCTGGCTGACACCATCGGGCAACCTCGCCCTGTTGGGTCGGGCTGTCCCTACACGCCCCGGGCACGGCCAGCCGGACTACCCTGAGGCCATGTGCGGCCGATTCGTCCAACTCCCCGTGATCGACTTCGGCCAGCCGGGGCTGGCTGACCTTGCCCCCGGCCTGGCCGAGATCCAGCCCAGCTACAACCTGGCGCCGACGCAGCGCGCCTCGGTGATCCTGGACCGGGGTGAAGGCCGGCAGGTAACCCGGCTGGCATGGGGCCTGCTGCCCTTCTGGGCCAAGGCCAAGGGCCTGCAGGGCTCAACCATCAACGCCCGGATCGAGACGGTGGCCACGAAGCCCGCCTTCCGGTCGGCGTTCAAGAAGCGCCGATGCGTGGTCCCCATGGCCGGCTACTACGAGTGGTCGGTCAGCCCCGAGGACGGCAAGAAGGATCCGTGGTTCATCCACGCCACCGGGCCACTGCTGGCCGCTGGCCTGTGGGAGGACACCAGCCCGCTGCTGCCCGACGGAAACCTGGGCACCTTCACAATCATCACCGGTGATAGCAGCGGCGTCTCGGCCGACATTCACGACCGCATGCCGGTGTGGCTGCAGGCCGGACAGATCGATGAGTGGATGGCCGTCAGCACCGACGACGCCATGGCCATGCTGCTGGCCAGCGAGCCGCCGGCGATGGAGGCCTACCGCGTCAGCCGCGCGGTGAACACGCCGCGGAACAACGTCGAAGACCTGCTGCAGCAGGTCGCATAGGCGCGCCTCAACCGAACCCCATCGGCACCTCTGTCAGG
>NZ_JBEXMT010000108.1:0-1344 GCF_040610675.1 Nonomuraea sp. NPDC003804 | reverse complement strand
GGCTGGGCCAACTGCAGGCCGCCAAACGGGCTGACCGCTTGGACGAGGCGGAACACCGTTTCCGAGAAGCCCAGTCTCGGAAGAACAAATACTTGGAGCGGGTCAAGCGCGGCCTGGAAGCCCCGATGCCGCTGGACGATTACCGAGCGTGGGCCGATGAGGTGAGGCAGCTGGGCGTGGACTGGGCTCGGATGGTCACCCAGAGCCGACAGGACCTGAATCGCCCGCCGGCCCACACCGATGCCCCCTACTCTGGTCGCTCAATGACAAGGACATAGGTTCCATCCTCGCCATCGAGGTCGCTGTCGGGCGATTCCGGAATCTCATTACGCGCGTAGAAGGCAGCGAGCTTTGCGGTGAGGCTGTCCACATCCCCCCCGCCACGGACCTTCTTGCCGACATTGCAATACATCAACCGTTCGAAGAACAGCCCCCAGCGCATGCTGTCATCTAGCTTCTTGTATGGCGTTTTCACCTTCTTGCTGCCGTTGTCATACCACGCGTTGGTGTTCAGTTTTGCCGGATCAGGCCGCCAAAACAGGCAATGATGGAGCGCCTCGGACCGCAGATCACGATTGATAAACGTAGGCAAGCAATAAAAGATCTCTGGCGTGGAGCTCACCAAGGCGAGCTGGCCTGCCGGCTGATCAAAGGTCCACTTCAGGCGATCTTTTCCGACTGCCCCGCTGGTAGCAAGCTTGGCTCGCTTGAACTGCAACCCAACGATCTTCGAGCCAACTGAGAGCTTCTCATCTGCTGGCCAGACCTTCTCTTGGGAAGATCCGATTGCCCAGATGGCATATCGAAGCCCCACGTTCTTCAGATAGGCCTCAATGCCAGCGACAATCCACGCCTCATATTCCCGCTCGAGCGGCGATGCATACTTAACACCCAGAATCTGCTTCATGTCCGTCCTTGGCTCGGTGATCCCGAACTAATACACCAACAAAGGGGCGTTGCGCCACCCCCGTCAGAAGCCAACCTCTGTGGACAGGGAGATAAACCACGTCTCGCCGCATGCCTTTCTCAACCAGGTCCGGGTTCCAGCCCTATTGGCGAAAGGCCAACCAGGCGACGCCGGCTCAAACTAGTCGCAGCTCGCCACTTCGATGGTCTCATACGGGCTGCCATCCACGAATCGATACAAGTAGCGCACACGCCCGCCCAGCGCTACGAATGCACGTCCCTCTGGGCCTTGAGCGCAGACCCCACCCTTCGCCGCGTTGCGCATCATCGCCCTGGCTTCGGCATCCGATTTTCCGGACTGAGCCAGAACCTGATTCATCTGTTCACGGGTATACGAGAAGTTGGCGGTATAGGTGATCGTGTTGCCGCCGGCGACCA
>NZ_JBEXMT010000107.1:0-1345 GCF_040610675.1 Nonomuraea sp. NPDC003804 | reverse complement strand
CCGGCACCCAGAATGAAGGGCCGATGCCTTTCCGCCAGAACTTCCTGAAGTCCAGGGACCAGATCAGGTCGGACGTATCAGCCGATCTGGGGGCGCCAATGGTGTTTGGTCTGTCTGGTAATGTCGACGCATGGATGCTCGGAAAGCTGGAGCTGGCTGTCGACTACGACGGTGAAAGGGCAATCCGTTGCGTCAGCCTGGGGCTTCCACCAGAGGAATGAATGGACCTACAGGTGATAACGGCGCTGTTTGGCAGAAGCGCCACTGACCCAGCCGTCTCAACGATGCTGCAATCGCTTGGCGTCAGGCGAAGGCCAGAGCTGGCCCGTCCTGCAAAATGCCCTTACGAGGCGATTCTGCGTGTGAGCGCGCGGGGCATGCTGTTCTCTTTCAGCGAGCGCAACTACTGGAACGGGCGATCCGTTGCTTCGCACGGCAAGAGCGGTGAGCTGATCTTCACCAACGTTGCGGTGACAGCCGGCATTCCGGATGTCATGCGCAGGTACGAAGGCGATCTGCCGTTTGGCCTGCAATGGGAGGACGACAGGACGACCGCTCGCGAAAGGCTCGCCACGGCGGGCTTTGGGGATAGCTTGCACGCCGGCAGGCGTGACGCGTGGTGGTTGCCTGACTACCGCATTCGTCTGACGTATCAGGCTGGATGCATCAAGCAGGCAGGAGCGTGTGGGATCTTTGATATCAGCTTGGGAATTCCCATGCGTCCGTTGGCTTGCGCACCGGCAACGTGCGAGTACCCTTCAGCGGAGCAGGTGCTCGCTGTCCTCGGCAGATCGACCGAGGATGCTGATTTCCGGGCAGTGTTCCGGGAGTTTGGTCTTGCGAGTCTGATGGCGGAGTCGAGCAGGGAGGTCGTCGATAGAGCCGACGAGCATGGCTTCATCCTTTACTTCGACAGCAAGCGGGGCACGCCCGGTGGCCATCCGGTATGCACGGGTATCAGTTTCATCCGCGATCGATTGGGAAACTCAAGAGCCTGGGCTGGGTCGCTGCCATTCGGTCTTCAGTTCGATGATCCGCCGTCCATTCTCGAAGAGCGCATTGGCCAAAGGGCCAGTCGTTGGCACGATGAACAGACATTTGGCAGCGCGAGCTGGATGCTCCCTGGTCTTCAAGTGAACGTGAATTTTGACAGTCTGGATAACTGTCTTGAGTCTGTCCGTGTGATTGCAGAAGGTCATCGCACGTCCAATTGCCAGCCGCGCGGCTGATCTTGCTCGCAGCACATAACAAAACACCCGCCGGATCATTCCGGCGGGTGTGAGAGATGTGGCGAGGGTACGCCGGCCAGCAGCCGGCTCTACCCCTTACCAGGTGTACTTGATCC
>NZ_JBEXMT010000106.1:0-1347 GCF_040610675.1 Nonomuraea sp. NPDC003804 | reverse complement strand
GGAGACGGGAAGGTCACCCCATGCTGCACGTAGCCACACGCTGCGCTGAGGCAAGACGATCGAGGAGTGCACGGAAATTGCGTACTTTCTACTCATGCCTATCCACGGAAATTGACTCCCAGGAAGGGGCGACGGAATTTTCCTCAAGATACTCCTCAAGGTCTCTGAACGGAGAGACCCCGATGGCAGCCAAGGAGAACCACACGACATCACATTCGTCGCAGACAAATATCTGAGTACCGCACCCCTTTACCTGGGCCTTCAATACCTCACCCTGCTCGCAACGAGGACAGATCAAACGGCACCCCACTGCACCCGGGTCGCAGATACAACTTTACTTGCCATGCTACAAATAATCTCCCAGACCTTTCACGCCGATGGTACAGGTGGAAAGCCTCTTACTATCAATCATCGGCCGCCAACCATCACTGACAGTGGAAGTTGAACGCGTCCGAGGGGCTCCCGCTGCCGATGGCACCAATCAACAGGAAAGGGAACTCCGCTCCATTTTTTGAGATCCTCAACGGTTACCCCTCGTCGAAAACAAATTGATCGAGGGATCCGCGGCACGGCCCAAGGCAGCCCCGACCAGATGCGTGTTGTCACCCATTTTCACCTGGAGCCAGCTCCCCTCCACAGCGGCGATTCCTGGTTGTTCAGGGAAGCCAAGGTGGTAATCGTCATTGCCCACAGGTGAAATCCAGACCAGTCCAAACGACGCATCAGAAAGGAACCAGATGCTGTCCTCGTCGAGATCCACCCGATCTCTTCTGGTCGGCCATGCACGGCGTGGAACATCCAGTTGCTCGTCAACATTCCCATCGGCGAAGACGCCATCAGCGGCAAGCTTCAGCCTTCCGTCTGTCATCAACATCTTCACCATCGAAAAAATCTTCTGTCTGCTCCGCGAAGTTGATCCCACCTCCATCCAACTCCATGGCCATGTTCCTCCAAAGCACTCCCATGGAGTATCCACGGGAGTAATCTAGCGCGTTCCGGGCTGCCTCATAAATCATCTCAAATGGACTTTCCTGACACCCCCATCTTCAGCAACGGCGACAACCTTGAGAATCATCTTCTACTCCACTCGACCGGCATGTTGAGCTTCGAAAAGTCGACGTTCGGCGCTTCTACCGGAGCCACCTGGTATATGTCTCGGATAACAGCATTGGCCTTGTTGGGACCGCACTTCTGATACACCTCACACCCGGCTACCGGCGAATCCACCAAGCCGCGATCATTGCCCCCCACAGCACCTGCAGCTGCGGCCAGCGCCTCCTTCTGCGTTTTCTCGGAGGTGCTGGCAATCACACTGTCCGTCAACGTGTTAAGGTTGCCAAGGCCTCC
>NZ_JBEXMT010000105.1:0-1359 GCF_040610675.1 Nonomuraea sp. NPDC003804 | reverse complement strand
GAGTCAGTTTCACGGGCTCAGCACCGAGGAGCTCAATGCGCCGACGTGGAGCATTTGGGGAATTGATCTGGACGTGGACGTCAGCCTTGTCGTGGGGGCATTGGTCGAGGGCGGTGAAGCCGACGAAGACGCGCTGGAAGACATTGCCATGCACCTGGACGTGCAGCTGCCGTAGATGCCCTTGCTGTACCTCGGACCCGCTACGCAGGTCTGAATCCCTCGAACTAACAACAACTCCCTATCAACCATAAGGTGTGCACATTGAACATCCTCTCCGCTTCGTCTGACCCGAACAACCTCTTCATGCCGAAGGAGCGCAAAACCACCTCCATCCCCCGGACTAAAAAGCTCGCCGCAGCCACAGTTGGTTTCGACCGCTTGCCGCAGTTCGAGACAACCACCACTTGGCTCACCCCTCCGGAGCATATTTGGGGCAGCCCGAGGGAAGGCTTCACGGGCCTGGGGCCCTTCGACCTGGATCCGGCAACGCCCGAGAACGGGATGCCGTGGCCCACCGCGGCTCGGATGCTCAAGCCCAGCGATGACGGCCTGGCGTCGGAATGGCCGGCGGATGCCTTCGTTTTCATGAACCCGCCGTTCGGCCGGGGGCAAGAGGCCTGGATGGAGAAGATGGCCAACCACCCGGGGGGCGGCATCGCCCTGGTGTTTGCGCGAACCGAGACCCGCTGGTTCCAAAGTTTCGTGCTGAACCACCCCGATGTCAGCGCGGTGGTCTTCCAGGAGGGCCGCTTGAAGTTCCACCGGGCCAACGGAGACGTAGGTGACGCGCCCCCTGCTGGCCCTGCGTGGATTGCCTACGGCGAGGAGGGCGCCCGTCGCTTGAAGCGGGCGGTCAGGGAGGGGCAGATCCGCGGATGTTTCCTGGAGCTGGACTTTGCCCGGGTGAGTTCTGGGGTGGGCGCTGACGTGGGGGCGGCCAACGATGAGTAAGGGCACTTCGAAGAAGGCAAAGCCGACCGATCCCCGCAACAATGCTTACCAGCGGTTGTTGAAGGCTATCCAAGCCATCCCCGGGGAATCGCCCAGGGAAAAGATGCGCAAGTTCACCGCGTTTGCGCTGAAGGTTTGCGTGATCAATCAGGCCGAGGAGTTGTTCACCCGGGGATTTGGGCCCTTGGTCGCCTGGTGTGACTTGACGCTGCTTGGGACTGACGTGCAAGGAAGCGAGGATTGGTGCCACGAAGCGGGCCAGGCCTACGGCGGCGCAGTGGAAACCTTCGAGCCGTTCGAATGCATCCTGGGCCGATTGTTTAATGAGTTGGTGTGGTCAGGGAAAAAGAACGACGCTCAACATTTCACCCCTTGGGGCTTGGCGAGGGCGATGAACGCCTTTGCTCA
>NZ_JBEXMT010000104.1:0-1380 GCF_040610675.1 Nonomuraea sp. NPDC003804 | reverse complement strand
GCTGTCTGGATGGAGATAGCTCTACCAAGCAAGCTGCGCTCCTGACCAGACACATGTCCGTCCAATAACGGCCAGTTGTAAAGTGCTTGCCAATACCCACTGGTAGATCGGAACACAACCTCCTGTTGCAGGCTGATGCCGTCGTCCATCAATCCTTCGGCTCGAGCCAGTCGCTTCCGCTCTCGGTCTTCAGTCTGGTCGACAGACCACGCCAGGACGGCTTCTCCCAAGGCAAACTTCGTCGAGGATAGCTTGGCCCAGCAGGCCTCCTTCTTCGCCCACTCGCCGACGTTCGAAGAGCCCTCGGGAAGATCCTTGATGGCAGACTGAGCCATCACCGCTGCGCGAGTGAAGGCCTTCATGAGAGTTGGATCAGCCTCCTGTCTCTCCCAGACACGAACAAGATTCGGTTCTCGACCGGCACTTCTAATGCAATGGAAGATCAGTGACCACGCGTATGCCACGATCTGAGGTCTGTAGTCGCCTTCATACCATGTGCCTCGCCCACTCGAGACAGCGGCCTCCCCGGCCTTCCACAGAAGAGCCATAGCTGCCACGCGCTGGTAGTAACCGTCGCCGTAGTTTGGACTGATCTCATCCCAGTACTGGGCATCAGTCTTGTCGCGCTTCGAGGAAAATTTGCCAGCAAACTTGATGAAGTTCTTCTGTGCACCCAATGCGACCCAATGGGGCTTCCCATCTAGAACGCTATCGAACTTTGCCAGGTCAGTCTTGTTGACTACCTGCGAGGCGGGGTACTCAAGATCAAACTTTGTCTTGCCGGCACCAGTCAAGTACATGCGCTCGTTCTGATACTGGCCCCGTGCGCGCTCATAGAACCATTTGCTTTGAACGCGTGTGTCTGCTCGCGCTGGAACCATCATCCGGCGAGATATTTCCTCCATACGCCTGTGTACGGGGTGATTCGCAAAGAAATCTGCGATTGCGACCTTATTCTGAGTATTCGCGTACTCGGCAATCTTGGGTACAAGTTCATTGGTTTCATTCGAGCCGATAATCGTCAGCTTCATGGGGACTGAAACCTGTGCAAGACTCAGTCGATCCTGTCGCCTCGCTCTAAGTATGCTGGCAGTAGTCTGGCCTCCATTCACGATCTGCAGATCGCTGATGGAGGTTACGCGTGTGCCAAGCGGCCCGACCTCCACCGTTGCCGAGGCTGCAGTGGCGGCGATTCCGTTGTTATAGGCGAAGAAGAGCTCGGGCGCGTCCTGAATAGTTCCCCTTATCCCCTTGTTGACGCCGCCCTTCATGCCAAGAAATGATCTGACGTTACCTTCGAGCAGTCTGCTACCGAAATGCTCGAAGAGGTTCGCCAGCACATCACCGTCGACTACACACAAGTAGGAGTTGAGAGATTCA
>NZ_JBEXMT010000103.1:0-1397 GCF_040610675.1 Nonomuraea sp. NPDC003804 | reverse complement strand
CGCGTCCAAGCCTTCGCGCCGTAGATTGCCTGGTAGAGAGCCGTCTTCGCATAAAGCTTCTTCCCCATGAACTTGCGCGGATCAAGATCGTATTCGTGGGCTCGGGCGTTGAACTGGCTAACAGACACGCCGCAGTAGTGGGCGGCCTCGTCTGCGGTAAGCCAGTCCTTGCCCGACAGATCGACGCATAGCACCGCTATTTGCTGTCGGAGTGCCTTGATCTCGTCCAGCAGGGAAACGTCAGTCTCGGGGGTGCCCATTGGATCTACTCCTACGCGCCTAGTTGCACCCTGCCATAGTCAGGGCTAGGTCGGAACACCTGAGATCACTCAACCCAATTTCAAACCTATAACACGATAGGGAGAGGCTACAGCCTCTCTTCTATGCCGGCGCAATGCCGGCTCCCTACTGACTAGGAGCCTATCGTGTTCATCGAACGATCCAATTCCCCTCTCGAATACCTGGCCGCCTTCGCGGTCGTCTTCATGGCAGGCGTTCTGGCAAGCAGTCGCTCGAATTGACGATCAGCCGGGGCGCATTTCTTGGCCCCGGCCACTTTTCAACTAGTTCCTCCCCTCTGAAAAGTTAGATCCCGGCTAAATTTCGAGTCAACTAAATCAATGGCTTACGCACTGTATTTTTCTACAGGGGGCTAAACGGATGGTTCTGTCAGCGCTTGGTTCGTAGGCTCGTCCACACACCACAGACGGCCAGGCGTCATGCAGAACAACTCACCAAAATCACTCCGAATGCTCCGTCGGGCAGAAGTCCAAGCTCGCTTGGGCATCGCACGATCCACGCTGTACGGCTACCTCAACAAGCGCTCGCCGAGCTACCTGCCGTCCTTCCCGAAGCCGCTTCGCTTGGGGACGTCAGTCCTGTTCCTTGAACACGAAGTTGATGACTTCGTTGTGGGCCTGATTCAGGCCAGGGAGGTGGGGCGCCGCTAGCCCTAACTTTCCGAGATCGACGCCGATCTTAGCCCTCTGCATGGGCTAGAAACGGCATGTGTGCTGGGCATCTTCTTGCATGGGCTCAGTAGGAATAAACACTGTTACTCCTGACCTCCACTAGGAGGGAGGGGATGGCAACGACAATGAAAACACCATTGAAGAACAACAGCAGTTTCATGCGCGAACGCGCTTACGTATGGGGTGAAGACGGCACCCTCTTCATCACCCACCAGTTGAACGCAGTCTTAGAGGTCAAGCGTATCGTCGAGATGATGGGTAAGCTTATGGCAAGCCGTAAGGCGCCGTTCGGAGTCATGACGAAGCACGGCCGCGCGTGGGTTGAAAAGACCGAGCTGGGAGATTCCATCCTGCTCTGCCTCAAGTCCGGTCTCCGGGAAATTGATGAGCACTTCCCCGCTCACCGCCATAGCCCGCTCTTTACGC
>NZ_JBEXMT010000102.1:0-1413 GCF_040610675.1 Nonomuraea sp. NPDC003804 | reverse complement strand
GATGCCGTCAGGCCCGGGAAGAACGCCTGGGGCAAACAAGGTGGAAGGCTCGCGGTTCATCGGCCCACCCAGTAGCCCAGCCCCGCGCTAAGCAAGGTGGCCGCGTATAGAGCGGCGTCCTCAGCGCTGGAAATGTTGAGGGCCATTACCACCGCCCCGAATGCGAGCGTGAGGACGCAACCCGCGAAGATCCCCCCAAAAATCGCGAAATCCACGTAGAGCGATGCGTCGCGCTTCCCGGCGCAGAATAGGGCCAGCGATTGCTTTACGGTCGGGTAAGTCAACGCGATCATAAAAGAGAGAAACGCCGCCGAGCAGAGAAACACAGCAAGGACCAGCATGGAAAGGACCAGCATCGTCAACGCACTCATCCGCGCGACCTCCCCTTGCCCCAGAAAAAGGCCAGCAGACAGAGCACCGCGACCGTGCCGAGGACAAACAGGCCTCCCCCGGTGGCGAGCTGGTGCCAGACGCTGAAGGTGGCTTGGGCCAAGAACGCGGCGATGACCACCATCCCAACTCCAAACAGCCCGCCATGGATCACGACGCGGCCGTGCGTGCGAGCGTCTCGCTCACCGCCCCTCACCCGTTGCCAGGCTGCCTTGGCGTCGGCAAAGCGCTTCAGCGTCCAGAGAGGGACCAGGACCATGAGGCCGAGCAGGGTCAGCAAAAGAATCGCGCTCACCATGGGCGGCCCCCCGGGTGACTTCTGAGAGGGCGCGCTTGGAAGGTGAGAGGCTGGCCCCACTGGCTGGGCTTCAGATTCCAAGCCATTGGGAGCTCGACCTTCGCGTGCAACCGGGCGTCATTCGGCAATGCTCCTGCAACCCCGGAACATTCCATGCCATCTAGGATCTGTCTCGCTGTATCCCCCGAAATGAGAGCAACTTTGTCAAAAGGAAGCTCAAAAAGTTCTCGGGGCAAAGAGCCCATGCCGTCCCAGACAAAGACCCCAACCGGAACAAAAATAATATAGATTGCCATCAGCGCTGCCCTCCAACGGCTACATTTTCTCTGCCCGCACCGATGACTACGGATACGGAAGCTGCCTCAAGCTCTGTAATCACTGGCTGCGCGGTCCCTTCGGAGCGGAGAAAAACTTGATCCCCCACCTCAAAAGCCCCCTGCTCGTCGCCCTGCATGTAGAACGGCAGAATGCGGCCAGCGATGCGCAGCGCACATACGCTGTCATCCACACCGTTGTTTCGCGTGTCGCGGCATGGGACGCGCTCATACGTCACTCGGAGCGTGTAGTAGCGCTGCGCCTCGTCAATCACCCACAGCGTGACGCTTTCGCGTGTTGCGGGGTTCTTCTTCAAGATTGAGTCGCCTGTCCGGCGCGACGGTCGACAGGTTCACCCTCGCCGTGGTGCGGGTGACGGTCGAGGACCGCGCGGGTCGCGTGGCCTGGGG
>NZ_JBEXMT010000101.1:0-1415 GCF_040610675.1 Nonomuraea sp. NPDC003804 | reverse complement strand
CTAGTAGTACTTTGTTAGTTCGTCATGGTGGTCGTTGATGGCAGGTGGGGCATCGGCCGCTCCAGGTGGCTAACAGCACCTGGAGCATGTGCAGGATCTTGTAGAAGGTCAGGCCGCCCCAGCCGCTTTTGGGCTGGTCAAGCGCAGTTCGGTGAGGAACAGGTGGGCGGCCGAAACCAGGGTGACGTGCCGTTGCCAGCCGGTGAAGGAGCGGCCCTCGAAGTGGGTCAGGCCCAGGCCGGTCTTGAGTTCGCGGTAGTCGTGCTCGATCCGCCAGCGGATCTTCGCCAGGCGGACCAGTTCCCGCAGCCGGATGTCCGCCGGAAGGGTGGACAGCCAGTAGTCGGTGGGCTCGGGTTCGCCGGGTGGCCATTCCGCCAGCAGCCAGCATTCGGGCAGATGCCCGTCACTGTCTCGGGCGATGTCGCGGTTGGCGGGCCGCACCCGCAGCACGAGGAAGCGTGAGCGCATCGTTGCGGTCGGGTTGCCCTTGCTCTTCTTGGTGCCCTGCCGCCAGCTCACCCGGCGCAGACTGCTTCGTCCGGCGGCCAGAGCCAGCTCGCGCAGGCTGGAGGGCGCGCTGCGGTATTTGGCCACCGGACGGCGACCGTTGCCGGAGTAGGGCACCGTCTCCGGGACGACATCGGCGGCGTACGCGCTGGTGGTGCCCTTGAGGGCGACCACGTACGGCAGGCCGCGCAGGGTCAGGCCGAGCCGGAGCGCGGTCACATCGCCGTAGCCGGCGTCGGCCACCACCAGCGGCGGCACCTGCCCCCAGGCGGCCAGCTCATCGAGCATGTCCAGCGCCTGCTGCCATTTGGGACGGTGCCGCTGATCGTCAGGGATACCGCAGCGCCGCCGCCGCTCGACGATCGCCGCGGCCTCGGCTGCGTCGCCGGCCAGCGCGTCGTCCCATCGCTCAGGTAGGAACAACCGCCAGTTCAGCGCAGCCGAGCAGGTATCGGTGACCGCGTGCACGCTGACCACGATCTGGCAATTGGTCACCTTTCCCGCGGTCCCGGTGTACTGCCGGGCCACCCCCGGCGAGGCATTCCCGTCCTTGAGATGGCCGGTGTCGTCCAACACCCACGCCTGCGGGGCCACCACGCTGACGGCACGCTGCGCCAGACGCCTGCGCACCGCGACATAGTCCCACGTCGAGGAGGTGATGAACTGCTGCAGCCGCTGGTGATCCACCCCCAGCCGCTCAGCCATCGGCACCATCGACTTACGCCGCCCGTCCAGCATCAGCCCACGCAGATACAGCCCCCCGTTGGACCGCTGCTCCCGACGCGCGAAGGAAGTGAACACCTCACCCGCGAAGTCCTCAAGACGGCCTCGAACATCAGCCAGCTCATCCGGAGTCACACAAAGATCATCTCACACAAGATCCCGAACTAACAAAGTACTACTAG
>NZ_JBEXMT010000100.1:0-1430 GCF_040610675.1 Nonomuraea sp. NPDC003804 | reverse complement strand
CTAGTACTACAGTCATGTTTTGTGATCTATAGCTGGATCTTGTTGTGCCGGAGCCAGCGTTTCCAGTAGTGGCTGCTGCGAGCGCCGGCTTGGTGGGCGCGGCGGTGGTGTGACCACGCCAGGGCGCGTTGAAGAATCTGGCTGATTGGATCGGTGACGGCGCTGGTCAGATGTGCCAGGAGACGGCGGATCTCGGCTGGGCTGAGGGGGACCAGGCCGCTCGGGCTTTTGGGGCGTTGGCGGCGGTGACAGCGAGGTAGGCGTGGGCGAGCATGGCCAAGGTGATGTGGCGGTGCCAGCCGTCGTAGCGGCGGACCTGGTACTGGTCCAGGCCGACTTCGTTCTTGGCGCTCTGGAAGCACTCCTCGATGGCCCAGCGGGTGCCGGCGACGCGAACGAGTTGGTCCAGCGCGGTGCCCGCGGGTCCGAAGCACAGGTAGAAGGCCAGTTCCAGCTCGCCGTGGTCGTTGGGAGTGAGGCTGCGGCGAACCAGCAGCCACCGCTGGAAGCCGCAGGACCCGCCAAGGTGATCGTCGGCGTGGGGCGGCAGGGTCGCCATCGCCCAGTCGTACAACCTTGGCCCCTTGGCCCCATCACCCGCCGACAGACGTTTCCACGCCTGCTCAGGCGCATCCGCGGTCACCGCGTCAGCTCGTGAGCCGGTGTTGCCGTAGCCGATGCCGGTGCCGACCGACTGGTTCTTGGGTACGGCGACCACATACCCGACCTTGCGTTTCTCCAGGTAGAGACGGAACTTGTGATCCTGGCCGTAGGCCTCGTCCGCAGTCACCCACGAGGCGGGCACCCCACCTTCCAGCGCCCGGCCCAGCATGGCTGTGGCCAGCGCCGGCTTGGTGGCGAACGGCACGCTGTCAGGGATACTGGCCTGAGCGCATCGCTCCCGATCCCCGGTCCAGGACTTCGGCAGGTACAACTCGGCATCCAGCAACGCCCGCCCACGCGGTGTCGCGTACGCGAGAAACACCCCGAGCTGGCAGTTCTCCACCCGGCCGGCCGTCCCTGAATACTGCCGCTGCACCCCGGCCGACCGGGTGCCTTTCTTGACGAACCCGGTCTCGTCCACGATCAGCACCCCGGCCGGATCCCCAAGCTGCTCGACCACGTAATCACGCAGGTCAACACGGACATCCCGGGGATCCCACCGCACATTGTTCAGCAGTCGCTGCATCCGATGAGGCTGGGCATCGCCTGCGGCCTCGGCCAGTTGCCAGCCGTTCTTACGCTCTACCGGCGCCAGCAGCCCGACCAGATACGCCCGCGCCTGACGACGCGGCTCTACCCGGCCGAAGCGGCTGGCGACCCGCGCGAACAGTTCATCCAGCCCGGCCGCCCACGACTGGAGATCCTCAGACGTCACCACATCCGACACGAACGCGACTATAGATCACAAAACATGACTGTAGTACTAG
>NZ_JBEXMT010000099.1:0-1440 GCF_040610675.1 Nonomuraea sp. NPDC003804 | reverse complement strand
GCCACGCGCATGGCGCTGATGGCGACCGACCCCTACGACGCGGTGCTCACGCCCACGGTCACGCAGCCGCCCGTCCCCGTCGGCTGGTTCGAGGCCCGTTTGATGAAGCACGTTTGTGGCGCGCGGGCCAAGGGATCTATCCACGGCAACGTGTTCAAGCAGAATCCCGATGCTGCCTCTGCCTTGATCAAAGTCACGGCGACCCGATCCGACGGCACGACATCGTCTGCTGATCTCACTTGGCAAGCATCCGACGGTGCCCATTCGACGTTGAAAGCGGTCCCGGTCTTCGACTCAGCCACAGCGCTGGAGTTCGGAGACAGCGCCACCACCGCCACCCATCTTCCCCGGGCGATGCGGTTCGTCGGGATGCTCATCCACATCTCAGACGATCTCGCCACCCGATTGAAGGCCCGCGCCGCCAAGCTCACCAGCAAACTGCCCATCATCCCGGAAGAGCACGCGCAGAGCAGCGCTGCAACGGTCCTCCGGAAGTTGACGGCGAAACTGACCGAAGAGGATATTAACCAGCGTTGCGCCTTCCCCGCTGCACTGAACGATGAGCGTTTGGCGCTGGAGACCGCACTGGCCCAGGCGAACCCTGAAGTGGCCCACGCCAAGGCCGTCGGAGAGCTAGAACGCTTGTCGCAGATGGCCACAAGCATCTCGGCATTGAAGGAGAGCTTGAACGGCGAGAAGGCCCAAGCCCTCTTGGATGCCCGCAGCAATGCAGAGGTCAAGCGCCAGGCCGCCACCGCCTATGCCACGGCCTTCCTCAATGGGCTGCCGCTCAAAGGCGTCGGAGACGCCGTGTGGCGAACCCTTTGGGACGCTGCAAAGGCGTATTCGACAGGTCTTGCCTACCGTGACCACCCTTTCCCCCACGTTGGGGACGAATCCCGTTGTGTCCTCTGCCAGCAACCGTTGGGAGACGACGGCAAGGCCCGCTTGGCCAGCTTTGAAAGCTACCTCAACGACACCCTGCAGACAGAAGCTAAGAGCGCGGAAGACGCGCTGACGGCGCTGAAGAAAGCGTTGCCCAGTCCTCTCACCGATGTCGCCTGGCAGGCCCAGTGCGCTGCTATTGGCTTGGAAGCCCCCCAAGCCACTGAGCTGTTTGAGGCCATCCATGCGAGATTGAAAGCCATGGCCGAGGCCACGGCGGCTCCGGCAGTGCAGTGGTCGGTGTGGACCAACGCCTACGATCAGAAGGTCAAGACCACTAGCGCTGATCGCGACGCGCTGGCGGGCTTGCTGGACCCGACGGGACGGAAGGAGAAGGAAAGCCGCCTAGCAGAGCTGAAAGCACAACAGTGGCTGTCGGAGCAGCGCGATGCGGTATGGGCCGACGTGATCCGCCTCAAACGCGTGGGAACGGTGGAAGCCGCTGTCCGGTCCACCTCAACCAGCCAGTTGACGACCAAAAGCAATGACATTGGC
>NZ_JBEXMT010000098.1:0-1441 GCF_040610675.1 Nonomuraea sp. NPDC003804 | reverse complement strand
GATCTAGCTCTTTTGGAGAGATGCCAAGATAGGGCGCCGTGCTGAACAGGTACCAGAGTGCGTCGCCAAGCTCTTCGGCGGCTAGCGCGCTCTCCGGATCTGTCAACTGATCGCGTACAGACTTCTTTACCGAGGCGAGCAGTCCCCCCGTCTCCCCAAAGTACCCGAACCGCAGGTTGTCGAACTCGTCGGGCGTGTTCTCGAAGCGATTAGTTCTTCGAGCCTTAAGAGCATACTCTGGCAACGAGAGTGGCGGAGGCTGGGGTAGCGCGCGTGTCATCTAGCAGTCCTTCGCTGAAAGGGGTCATCAGAATAGTAACGCTTGCGTTCTCCCCAGTAGTATATCGGCTCGCACGCGCCTACAGCAGGCGATAAGTGTGGCTCGGTCAGCATCAACCGCACCCATAAGCAAGGCGCGACTGCGGACCGTCATCGTCACATCGTAGTGGGGATAGCGCCCCTTATTCTGAAACCATCGGCGCTGTAGCCCGAGTCGTGCCGCAAAGTCGTGAAGTTCTTCGATGGAGTCGGCCACTAGGTGGCACCATTCCTTGCCCCGCCAGCGAATGCCCTCTGAATCTACGTAGACGGCCATGTGGGCTCGCAAATGTGCAAATAATATGCAAAACTTTAGCACATATCGCCGAGCGATTCCATTCACGAGAGGATGCCCTGCAGCTAGGGGGCCGCATACGCGAAGCCCGACATAGGGCTGGGATGACGCTTTTTTATGTGTCAGAGCAGACCGGCGTCGATCCTGGGCAGATCTCCAAAATGGAGCGCGGGAAAATGGTCACGCTCTCCAAAAATGTTCAAAAAATTTGCATCTTTCTAAGATTGCCTGCTTTTCCGGGGCCGTCACCCAAGACTGAGCTTGGCGCGAGGGTTGATGCGTTGATAGCAGGAGTTCCGGGCAGCGAGGCCGGGGTTGCCAAACTTATCGGCGCAATCGAGGAGCTGGTCCGAAGCACGACCTAGCTCGGCACCTGCGCACCTTAGGCTGAGTGACGCGGTCTAGTCCTCAAGCCTCGTCGCACCAGTATGCTACCCATACCCATACGCATACGCGCCGCACGGCGACTCAGGGAGGGGAACGTGGAAGGTGTTGAGAATCGCATCGAGGAACTGATCCGGCGAACAAGGATCACCACCAGGTCGAGGTATCGAGCAAGCGAACGACTTGAGCGACACCACAAGTTCTCGCAGTGGACCGTCTCGCTGATTTCTGCAGCGCTGGTATTCGTGCCCATGATGCAAGCATTTAATATCCAGCTTGGCGTAGATGCAATTTATCTTAATGCAACACAAGCCGTGCTTGCAGTACTCGTTCTGGTCTACTCCCTGCTTCTTGGTCAAGAAAACTTCATTTCGCGATCAGAGGCAATGCATAGAAATGGGGTAGAGCTAGGGCGGTTTGCTCGAAAGCTCGCGGGCATCAGCG
>NZ_JBEXMT010000097.1:0-1445 GCF_040610675.1 Nonomuraea sp. NPDC003804 | reverse complement strand
TAGAAGGTTGTGCTCCAATTGCCCCGATACTTGCCTGCAACCACTCGTCTCACCGGCGAATCGGTTCTCTCCGCACAAGCGCAGGCATCCGCGAGTCCCGGAGCAGCCGTGCCGCGATGCTCACTGCCCGTCTCAGTTGCGATTGAATCCCGATGCAGACCACGCGCATGCTTCTGCCGAGGAAAGCGCCTCATCTGCGGGAACCCAGCGCGGGCGGCCGGGCGTGTCTATTGCCACCGACAGGCGCGAAGCTTCGAGGGCGATGCCGACGTATGTGCCGAGCCGGCCCACAAACGGGTTGCTGGCCCAGATGACACGGCGGCTTGGGGTGGTCGAAAGATTACGACAGCGGGAGTTGCTGGTGGATGCTGAGCTCTTCTGCATGTATACCTCTGTGCGAACGAATCCATTGGCCGAGCGACAACATCGCCTGGGTTTTAAGTAGATTCGCTGTATGCAGCGAGGTAACGGAGCTCGCGGAGAAGTGCGAACGACCAAAAGGTAATCGATGATGGCAAATGCCGTCAAGAACAATCCGCCGGCTGCGCTTACGGTGGCCGCCGGACAACGGATGGTCATCGGAGCCGATGGTGTGCCTGGTACGTCCCCGCGCCAGTGCGCGCCCCCAACATGGTCGACGCGAATCACATGCGTTCCGAATGCAACGCCAGCGAGACGGCCAGCAAGGAAACGGTCTTGGTGAATTTCGATGACTTTCGCCGATACGCGGCTTTTATTGATAGATTTCGAGTGAAGTTGGCCGATTTCGAGTCGGCACCATGAACGACTCACGCTGAGAAGCTGAAACCAACGGAATGTCCACGCGTGGCGCACCCGTCCCATCAACCTAGTTCACGGCACGCAGAAACTCCCGCCTATGCTGACTCCGAAAGCCATGTACTGCGCGTTGATTGACCCGGCGCCCAGCCAGCGGTGACCCGCTTATGGACGCAGAGCTGTACCGAGGGTATTCGATTTGGGGACATGCCATCCGGCAGGGCGACGGATTTGCTGCCAGCGGCACCATCACGCGAAACAACAAGCTCGTTGAAACCTCGGGCGTGCTCGGTAGTTTTGAGACGGAGAACGAAGCTGAACTCGCGGGCCTCAGATGGTGCCGAGCGTGGGTGGACAGCCACGGTTGAAAGGGCGTCCATCTCTGCGCGCGGGCGCCCCGCGAATGCTCTTCAGCTATGCACGCCTCCGGCGTTTACCGCACCACTCCATATTGGTTGGGAATGGCCCCAAAAACGGCATGTCGCAACAAATCCTCCTTGGAGGCAGTGCCTTGCGGACCATCATCCTGGTCAATTCCAGAACGGTCAATCGGGCCGATGTCTGCCGGTCCAGTCGGTGCGCCTCCCGTCAACTCAACCGAGACCCGCGTTACTAGATTTCTCTTCGTGAGAGTAAGCAATAATTTCACTAGGAATCTGTTTAATGCA
>NZ_JBEXMT010000096.1:0-1463 GCF_040610675.1 Nonomuraea sp. NPDC003804 | reverse complement strand
ACGTTGCCAGGGTGTGCCGTGCGACGGTCCCGGGCGGCGTGGTCACGGTCACGGTCGAGCGCCTCGTCGGGCGGCCGGGGACGCGATTTCAGCTCGTTCACTCGAAGCGTCTCGATGTCATCACGCGACTTCAGAAGTCTCTGAACATCTCCGAGCAAGGGAAAGATTCCGGCATCATCAGCACGGTCTGGCGCAGCGACGATCCGCACAAGACTCAGGCCGTGCTCAACGAGATCGCACGGCTGTATGTCAAGCAGAACGTCGACAGAAAGTCGGCGGAGGCGGACAACATGATTCGGTTCCTCGACCGCCAGTTGCCCGGGTTGAAGGACAATCTGACGAAGGCGGAAACGAAGTACAACAATTACAGGACTAAAAACACCATCGTCGATCTGCCGGTCGAGGCCCAGAGCTTGCTGAACCAGATCGTGCAGGCGGAGGTTCAGAAGAGTCAGCTCGTTCTTCAGCGTGATCAACTGCTTCAGCGCTTCACCCCGCGGCATCCTAATGTCGACGCCGTCAATCGGCAGCTCGATACCGTCAACGCTCAGATCGCGGCATTCAACCAGCGACTGAAAGCGATTCCCGCCAACGAGCAGGATACCGTCGGCCTCGCTCGTGACGCGATGGTGGCGCAGGAAATCTATACCACGCTGCTCAACAATGTCGAGCAATTGAGGGTACTGAAGGCGGGCAAGACCGGTAATGTCCGTCTGCTCGACGGCGCCGAGCTGATTACGGTGCCGGTATGGCCGCGTCCCGGTCTGATCATCCTCGTGGCCACCACGCTCGGCATATTCGTGGGCCTGGTCACCGCCTTCGCGTTCAAGGCACTGCGCAGCGGAATCGAAGATCCGGCCGAAGTCGAAGACAAGTTCGGGATTCCCGTCTATGCGACGATTCCGCACTCTGATCAACAGTCTACGTTCGGACGCATCGAGCGAGCGGGCGGTAACAATGCGCCGTTGCTCGCCCGGGCCGCACCGACCGATCTTGCCGTCGAAGCCATTCGCAGCTTGCGCACCGCATTGCAGTTCGCTCAGTTCGATGCCAGAAACAACATACTGATGCTGACCGGCCCCGCACCGGGCGTGGGCAAGTCGTTCATTGCCGTCAACCTCGCTGCGTTGATGGCGAGTTCGGGAAAGAGAGTGCTGCTGATCGACGGAGACCTCCGTCGCGGCTACCTGCACCGCTACGTCGGGGCGGCGCGAGGACGTGGATTGACCGAGTTGATCAGATCGGGTGGCGACGCCGGCGAATTCATCCAGCCCGACACGCTCGTGAAGGGTCTTGACTTCATTCCTACCGGCGAACTGCCGCCGAATGCGGCCGAGCTCCTGCTGCATCCCAACTTCGAACAGGTGTTGATCGCCCTCCCGCTGCCTTCGCGGAAGTCGCCGGCGGCCAGGTAGTCCGGCCTGACCTCGAGGCCGGCCCCGGTCATCGCCGCGACGAACGCG
>NZ_JBEXMT010000095.1:0-1557 GCF_040610675.1 Nonomuraea sp. NPDC003804 | reverse complement strand
GGTTCAACGAAAGTCATATACCCGTCGCAGACGAGAATGGAACGCATTGGAAGTGCAACAAAAAGTGTTCGAACACCTCTCATCCCGGATAGAAAACCGCCCCCCATCCATGCTCATTCCGGAATACGGTAGGCGAGACGAGAGCCTTTGCGCAATCTGGCCGCTACCTTTATGGGGCCAGAAACAAAGCAATTGTACGCAAAGACACATCAGGCGCCGGGCCATCGGTCCCGCAGCGACGAATGCTTCGCCTTCGGGATTCGAGCCGCGCTCCGCTTGTTCCTCGATGGAGCAGTTCCTACCCGGGTGTTGGACGACTGAAGGCCATTACGAGCGCAGCCGTCTGCGCGCACGCCATACGGTTTGCAACCCGTGCCGCGTCAGCTTGATCGCCCACGGCGCCTTGGCCTTGAGGTACTCCACGATCTTCCGCGTCGCAAAAATGGCCCTGCTGTTCTGATAGAAGGCGAGCTGACTGCGTAACGCGTGGAGTTCCTCCTCCAACGCGCCGGGCGCTGCAGAGGCGGCCTGCCCGCCCTCAAGAACATACAGTGGGAGCCTCACCTCCCCCGCCTCGACCATCTTGCCCGTCAACAACGCGTGGTACAACTCACGATGCCGCGCGACACGCTCCGGAGTGTGATACATCGAATTCGCACGACGCCGATAGAAGAAATGAATGCCGTTCGTTGCAATGAAGCGCTTCCCCGTGGCGAGTGCGCGGGAATAGAGATCCCAATCCTCATACGCTTCGAGTTCTTCACGATACTTCAGCTCGCGCAACACTACCGTACGCGCCATGCAGGTTGCGGTCGAAAAGCGGTTTTCGTACATGCCGAGCGCCCGCGCTTCGCCATAGAACACCGCGTAATCGGCGAATGCGGCCTGTCGACCGATCTGCCCTTCCTCTCGATCCAGGAAGAATCCGGTTTGCGGCACGACGAAATCGAATTCAGGATTGCGTTGCAATGCGTCGACCGCCAGTTCGATGAACTGGGGACCAATGAGATCGTCCGCATCGAGCGTGAGTATGAACTCTCCGCACACGTGCTGAAGCGCGACATTCCTGGTTGCCGCCAGCCCAAGATTCATGGGATTCCGAACGATGCGTATGCGCCCGCCCAACGTCTGAATGCGTTCGATCGCGAGGCAACTCAACGCGTCAGTCGAACAGTCGTCAACGACGACGATTTCAACGTTCTCGTAAGTCGACGCCAGGATCGAATCGAGTGTGCGCGGAAGATACTCGCCCAGATTGAAATGCGGTACGACTACCGATACGAGCGGGCGACTCGCGACCGACTTCGGCGCAGGCGGCGCCTGCAACATGTCCCACGGCGTCGGGTCGGAGGGCATTTTCACAATTTCCCGCACGCCATGCGCATAAGCAACGGCAAGGGCGGCGGCAAGCCCTTCTGCGGTACCGTCGAACTTGCAACAATTGAGACCATCACGCCATGGCGAACTGTCACCGAACGCCGGATTGTTGCCATTCAGCACGCAAATGGCACCGGCGAGCGAAGCCTCGTACGCCGACAAACAGAATGACTCGAACTG
>NZ_JBEXMT010000094.1:0-1563 GCF_040610675.1 Nonomuraea sp. NPDC003804 | reverse complement strand
TCATCGACGAGCTGACGCGCCAGCCAACAATACGGCGGGCAAACACGTCGATCACGAATGCCACGTACAGCCAGCCTTGCCATGTCGAGACATACGTAAAATCCGACACCCAGAGCTGATTCGGTCGGTCAGCCTTGAACTGCCGGTTGACTCGGTCCAGCGGGCGCGGCGCGGTCACCTCGGGAATCGTCGTGCGAACACGCTTACCGCGAACTGCGCCACGCAAGCCCTGCAGTTTCATCAACCGTCCGACCGTGCAGCGTGCCACTGCAATGCCTTCCCGGTTCATCTGCTTCCAGACCTTCGGCACGCCGTAGACCTGCATGTTGGCCTGCCAGACACGCTTGATCTCCGGTTGCAAAAGCTCATCGCGTTTCGCGCGGGCGCAGCGCTTCGACGGATCGCGAAGTTGTGCTGCATGGCGTCGGTAGCCCGACGGGGCAATCCGCAAGACCTTGCAGATCGGCTCGACCCCGAAGGTGTCGCGATGCTGATCAATGAAGGCCTTCAGGACTTGAAACGGCGGTCGAGCTCCGCCTGGGCGAAAAACGCGCTCGCCAGTTTGAGAATCTCATTGGTCCGGCGCAGTTCCTTGACCTCGCGCTCCAAGGCCTTGATGCGTTCACGCTCGGCCGTACTCACGCCATCGCGCTCTCCACGGTCGACCTCGTCGCGCTTAACCCAATCCAACAACGTCTGCGGCGTGCAGCCGATCATCGGCGCAATCGATTCGACTGCCGCCCACATCGACGGGTGCTCGCTACGCTGCTCGCGTACGAGGCGCACTGCGCGCTCTCGGACTTCCGGGGAAAACTTGCTTGGCTTCTTGTTCATGGCTCCATTCTCTCAAGAGTTGGAGCCTCCACAAAACTCGGTGCGGTTCAAGCAGGTTCATCTGCTCGCTGTTGAGCTGTTCGCTACGCCGGCCGAACTGCTGGCGCTTGAGGATCGAGATCTCATGGGTAAGCTGGTCGATGCGGGTCTGCTTGTAGCGGAGTTCCCGATCTCGTTCACTGGCTTCCCGCTCCTTCTCGTGGATCGCCTGGTCCTTCGACTGGACCTCTGCAATCAGTTGCGCAGTCAGGGCGCGCAACTGTTCCGGGGTGAGTGCGTCGAGGTCAGCGGGATTCATGCAGGCCAGTCTGCCAGAACGCTGTAGGTGGTGGAAGCTGAACTGTTTACGCCTCCGTCGTACTCAGACGACACGGATCACGCCACTCTCGCCAATGCGTTGCCACGGCAGGCCCAGCACCAGGCCGGCCAGTTGTTCGTGCGTCAGTTCATGCTGCTTCGGTTCGCTGCCGGCGTGCGGCCAGGCAAATTGCCCCTGATTCAGACGTCGTGCTGCCAACCAAATGCCGATCCCGTCGTGGATCAGGACCTTCATGCGGTTGGCGCGGCGATTGGCGAACAGATAAGCATGGTGCGGGTGCGCGGCACCGAATACCTTGACCACGCGCGCCAAGGCCGTGTCGAAACCGGCACGCAACCCGCCGGCCACGACCGGCGACCCGCCCGGCAACAGCGAACCGACCGCGCCGACACACAGACCGGCGAGCACCA
>NZ_JBEXMT010000093.1:0-1610 GCF_040610675.1 Nonomuraea sp. NPDC003804 | reverse complement strand
GGTGTATAAATAAGGCTGGCGTTCAGGGAACTCCGCATGGGACCGCTGTAGACGGGCAACCATAGGTTTGCGTTTTTGCTGAACCTATGGTTGCGCAAGGGCTGAAAACCTATGGTTGCAGGAACCCAAGGGGTCTGGCGTCCACCGCTCATTGGGCCTCGACAATGGCCAGGCAGGAAGACGCCCAACAATTGGGGGAGACCCTCACGCGGCTTTTGGAGGGCCGGGGGCAGTGAAGGTCGGACTAAGCATTGGGTTCAGTGGTGCCGAATCCGGAGCAAGAGAGGCTGACGTCTCCATGGTAACGTCCGCTATGGATCGGACGCTGTCGCCCCACGCAAAATATCCCTCTTGCCGCTGATGGCTGCTTCCGGCCAGGAGCGAACGTTCGAAGCGCTGAAGTTGAGCGGCGGCGAAGCCGTCCGCCTCGAACGAGATGTTAGGCGGCGCCCCGAACTTACGCAAAAAAAAAGCGTCCCGAAGGACGCTTTAATGTAGGTGGGGAGTTACGCCATTCACTGCCAAGCCTGCCATTACTGATGATGCAATTACTGTGGCTGACTGGGTTGTAGCAAAAAAGACTGCTTTAAAAGAAAGGATTGTTTCCATATTGATACCTCCTGCAAGGTTGATGATGGCATTGGTAATTGTCGATGGCGAACTTGCCATGACTCCTAGGACAACACTAGCAAACAACAAACAGGCAGACTTTCTCAGCAGCGACGGATTCGAACCGTCCTCACCTCCGAAGACTTCTCAGCCCCAATCATACTCCCGAACGGCTAAAGTGTCAATGTTTTGTTAAGCCCCAGGCCGGCGAAGCCGCCTAACGCCTGAATCAAGCGGCAACGTTTTTGGCCCCTTGTAGTCTCGAAGCACTGCATCAGATCCCCTAGCCACCCAATAGACGGACCTCGGGATCCGGTTATTCGTCATCTTCACAGCACACCGTATGGCGGACTATTCCGTTTATGCCGCTCTATCTTATGGCTGCCGGGTCCGGCTAGCACGCCGACGCATAGCCGGATCGAGCGATCAGGGACGGAACGCACCCAGAGTGGGGTTTCGAACGTCCGCAATGGGGCAGACGCTGCCATCGCGAGACGACTACCGCTACCGGCCAGAAGCGGGCATCCGTCCTATCCTCTATAGATCTTTGTAATCCCGTCCCTGCCTGATGTCTATTTCCGACAACGAGCAGACTTTAGAAATGCCCCAACTAAAACGCATGGCGCAGTCCATCCTTTATCGGCGAGGTACAGGCGGGCAAGCACTGGGTGGCTAGGACAGAGCGGACGGCTGTCGCTCGACTTGCAAGGTTTTCGCCCCGTCAGGACCGCAAAGGGCTTCGCCAGTTAGTCCGGCCCATACCCCTACTCAGGTGGCCCGCCTAAGAGGTCAGACGCGGACATAGGTCCAAGACTTGAGGCCCAGGCGCTTAGCCCAAGTCTTGGCTGTCGCCTTGTCACCGGCGCCGAGTAGACACGTTCGATCCAAATGATCGATGAGCTCCCAAGCCTGGCTGCTTTGCGCTTGACCGAGACCATCGACACCTCACCTGTGTATGCCCCCGAGTCGTTGCCGGGTTAGATGTGCGTTTCTCCTGACTA
>NZ_JBEXMT010000092.1:0-1612 GCF_040610675.1 Nonomuraea sp. NPDC003804 | reverse complement strand
CTGCCTTGATCGACGCATCGATGTTCGCGCGCGCAGCGAACTGGCTGACCTTCATGTTCCGCTCGGCCTGGTCGCGGGCTGCGGCGAAGCTGGGATCGGTGCTGATTGCTTCAGCAGCGCGCGTGCCGACCGACGGGCCGGTGCTGAACTGCGGCCCCAGGTTGTGCGCACCGGCAGCGACCGTTTGCTGCAGCGCCTGCATGTCGGCTTGGAACGCGTTGAGTCGCTCCTCTGTGCTTTCCTTGTAGGCCTTCAGGTTGGTTCCGACCTTCTCAAGGCTGGCGTTGATGTGCTGAATGTCGTCGGGCAAGGGCATTTCCGCTCTCCTGATGGTGAAGCCCATTGCACCAGCGCGCGTGCGCGCATCACAGCCTTTCGCCACGCAGAGGGAACCGTTTTGTCACGTTACGCGATGATCCTCGTCGCTCCAATCGATACAGAGCGCACTTTCCAGTTCTTGGTTGATCGCCTCGATCTGGCGTAGCCACGAGATGGCACCCCTGCAGCGGTATGCCTTGGCGCGACACTTTGCGCTGCAGTACCTTCGCGGCCGGCCTGTTTGGCTGACCTTGATTGCGCAGCCGCAGACCTCGCACTCAGGCGAGGCTGCATTGCTCTGGCGCTGGAGCGCCGCGCCCCTCAATGCTGCTGCGCTCCGCCTGTGCCGGGGATCGTCATGATCCGGCGCAGTTGCTGGTAATCGTTGATGGTCGCCCACCAGATGGCCGGCGCTTCCGGGTTGATCTCCAGCGCCAGCACCATGCGCTCGCCGCGCTCCAGAACGTGGGCAACCTTCGCCGTCAGCTCGGGGTCGGTCGTCTGCAGCTTGGCCAGCATTGCATCGGCAAGGGCGGTTGCAGCCTCGTTGAAGGCCCGGGCCGCAGTGTCGATTTCGGTATCTATGCTCATGGTGCTGTCTTCTCCGTGGTGGTGCCACTTTCCAGGCGATCTCTGATTGAACGGTCTGCGGTAGCTTTCGCCAGCGCTCTCTCTGCGTGAGGCGGGACACGACTTGCTCCGCCTCCTGTTTGGGACAGCCAGCACGCATCAACTGCTTTGCCAGCGCGCGCTTCGTAAGCGCGTCGATCAGCTTCACTTTGGGCATGGGGTTTTCCGTGTTTGAGACTGGATGAAGTCGGCCACTGCTCGGAGCCGCCCAGATCCGAGGTGTGTGTGCATACGGTCCCGGCATGGTTGGGTATGGATTCTGTTGGCAGTGGTGAACGACGTGCACTGGTGAACGATCTGCACCAGTGCCGGTAACGCACAGAGCGTTAGCAGCAGGAGCGTGAATCGACAGCTCCACAGCGGTGGATCGGAACAAAAGAAAACGGGCTCCGCCTGGTAATACTTATAAGGACAGCACGGGGCGCTGTACGAACAGCCTCAAACTGGCCCTGACTACAGCACGGGGCGCTGTAGTCAGGGATTCTTACAGCACGGGGCGCTGAACGTGTTCCGCGACTACAGCACGGGGCGCTGTATGGTGCAGCATGGGGCGCTGTACAGCTTTTGTTTTTCATGCTGCCTTAGCTCCTTCACGTTGCAGCACGGGGCGCTGTACTAATTCTGTTTTTGCAGCGCGCGGTTCCTTGCGCTCGGCAAGCGCAAG
>NZ_JBEXMT010000091.1:0-1627 GCF_040610675.1 Nonomuraea sp. NPDC003804 | reverse complement strand
AGGCGATCAGGATCAGTGCCCGCATCACGCATCGAGCGTGGTGCGCGTAAGAAGCCGACAGCTAGACGGGCAACCATAGGTTGATCCTGCTGGGCAACAATAGGTTCAGCCAAAAGCGCTCTCTGCAGATCAACCTATGCTTACCCAGCAACCATAGGTTGGCAGTGTTTTTCGCAAAAACTATTTAACATCAATAATTTCCGAATCTTCCGTTTGCGTCGGGGCTTAGCGTTCAGACTTTGGTTGCCGCACTCCAGACCGAGCCGTGCTCGCGAGGGACGCACCGCCAGGGAAGCACAATGTGGGCACTCAACAGCTACCTGCGCTGGCACCGCCTTGCGGCGGGCAGTGGACCTTTCGCCGCGCAACGGTCGAGGACAAGGGACGCGTTAGAAGAAACATGAATGGGAGAGTGCTTTCCCATTGTTCCGGCGAGTAGTAGGTTGGTTCCATGCTCTCATCACATGAAAGCACTCGGCGCCGGGGATGCTGCGTACGACGTTAACAGCGCGCTCAACTACTAAACGCCAAGTAGTTGGACACCGGCAGCCAAGATTCTCGAAAACTGGCGCCAAATCAACTGGACAGCAGCGCCATGTTAGTTGGACACCGCCGCCAGCGTCGCTGGACACTCTGGGATTAGGCTAGGCGCAACCGACGCTCCTCAAGAATATGTACGTACTCAAGCGCATGCTGCATGTGAAGCGGGCCGCCGACGTGGGGCCCTTCGACCCCGAGAATCTTTTCCTACGGCCACGGGATCCGTGGTCCACTGAAGCGCTGCACCGCGAGTCGCGCCTGCACAAGCCATCAGGAGACAATGGGCTCGGCTCTGTGGGCGTAACGCGCCTGGACGAGTTTGTGGTACTTCTCCACGCTGAAGCGCCAACTCTCGAAGACCAGCGTTCTCGCGCCGAAATCATTCGCGTAGTTGATCGGCTCAAGCGCCGCGAACTGTTCGCTCGCGAGGCCATCGCCGCCTAGGTAGCGGTCCACATCTGCCGTCGACAGCGAATCGCCTTCCCAGAAGCGATAGACCGCATCGGGACTGTGAATCCTCCCACGTGCGATCACGTTGATGAACTCGTGTGCCTGACGCACCGGGTGGCCTTGGATCGTCGACCCCGTGAAGACGCGATTGGCGGTCAGCACGAGCGTTCGAGTGGCGGTAGGAGCGGCAACGTTCCACTCGAGCGCCTGCCAGACCTTCTTCTGGTAAGCAGGATCGGCAAACATCTGCTGCCGCAACGAGAGCTGCTCGCCGGCCTTGCGAATGTGGTCGTAGCTGTTACGCATCTCGTGCGCATTGCACGGATGGTAGGCGTTCTTGCATTCGATCAGGTACAGCGTGCCATCCCGATAGGCGATCAGGTCCGTGTCACCAGCCTTTCGGGTTGGTTTGACCTCGACGCCGACATGGAAACCCGCGTGGCGCAACGCCTGTTCCACGGCCGATTGCATGGGGTCGGCCTCGCCTGCGAGACGCTTCTCATTGAGGCCATTGGCAAAGGCGATGTTTCGCACGAGATTGGCGTGCGCGATCACCGAAGGGGCGAGCAGGTAGTAATCATCGACCTTGAGGAACGGCGTGTACTGCAGGTCTACGAAATCGCGGGAGTCATCGAGC
>NZ_JBEXMT010000089.1:0-1674 GCF_040610675.1 Nonomuraea sp. NPDC003804 | reverse complement strand
CACGGGACCGCCGCCGGCGCGGCCGCCTGCCATGCTGCCGATCGCGCTCCCAAGCTCGTTGATCCAGCTCGACCCGGCGCCGCTGTAGCCCGAGGCCCATTTTCCTATCGCCTTCAACGCTTCCGACGCAGCCAGCTCGGCGGCGATGCGTTGCATGGCCTTGGCGAACCCCTTCACCATGCCGCCAAGCCCATCCTCGAACGGATCGAACAGGAAGTCAGCAAACGCCGTCTGCATGTTGCGGGCGGCCTGGTCGGCGACAGTCTTCATGGTCGAGGTTTTGTCCATCGTGGCGTCGGCCATCTTCTGCAGGCCGTCGCCGTTCAGAGCCGCGTAGTCGTCCTGGGCATCCTTCACCGCAGCCAGGTTGCGGAGCATCTCGGCCTGTGCCTCGCTCAGCGCTCCGAAGGCGTTGGTTTGGATGTCGTAGTTCAGCTTCGCCGATTCGCTGAGGTCGCCATGCAGGGCAATCTCGCGTTCCAGCTTTGCGATCTGTTCATCTGCACGGCTGCTGCCGGCGCCGTACAGCGCCTCGTAGTCCTCCTGGATCTGCTCCAGCAGCGACTTCTCCTTGGTCAATGCAACCGCACGACGATCGGATGCACCAGTGGCACCGCCCCCCGAGGCTGCGCCACTCCCCAGAATGCGTGCTGTGCTGTCGACCGAACCAGTCACCCCCTTGAAGTTTTCGCTAGCGGCCTCTGACTTGTACCGCTTTGTCAGCTCCCGCTGGATCTCGAGCCGTTTGGCCTCAAGGTCATTGATGCGCTTCAGGCGGGCTTCCTCCTGCCCGTCGGTCAGAGGAAGGCCGAACAAGCCCGAGGTGTTCTTCTTGGCGTAGTTGATCTGGTCGGTCAGCCGTGCCATCTGGGTGTTCAGGGCATCTTCGCCTGCGTCGCCGACCATTCCGCCCGCGTCCAGCTTTCGGAGCTGGTTGGCCTTGTCGATGAAGTTGACGATCAGCACGGCGCCGTTGGCCATCTGGGCGGCCAGGTCGCCCACCCACTTCGTGATCGAGACGAACGCGCTCTTCGTCTGGTCCGAGGCCAGGAACGCGGTCAGCTCCTTGAACTGCGGCAACAGCTCGGCCGCGACCTCGTTCTTCAGGCCCTGAAACGCCAGCTGGATCAGATTGGACTGTTCCTTCACCTCCTTCATGGCCTTCAGGGTGTCGGCATCCAGCACCGCGCCCAAACGCTGCGCCTCGTCGCCCCACTTCCGGAAGCCCTCGCCATTCCGCGCCAGCAGCGGGGCCAGCATCGACGAGTCACTGGCGAGCGCCTCCATGTAGAAGACCATCTCGGCCTGGCTAGCGCCGGCCTGCTCCAGAGCGCTGTAGTACCGCTGCAGCACCTCCGGCCCGCTCAGGTGTTGCAGCTCCTTCGCGGTCAACCCGATGCGCGGTGCGATCTGCTCGAAGAAGTCCTTCATCGCGCCGCCGCCAGTCTGCAGGAAATCACCCAGCTTGTCCTGAGTGTCCTTGAAGATGTCGGCGAGCTTGTCCTGCTGGATGCCAACGGTCGCCGCGCCGGCGGCCATTCGCTGGAACACCTGCTCGTTGGTGCCGGACAGACGGGAGAACTTCTCCAGTTCCGCCGATGCATCGACCAGCTGCCGGGTCCATCCCAGAACGGCCGTGCCGGCCGTGGCCAAACCACCAGCAATGGTTCCGCC
>NZ_JBEXMT010000088.1:0-1731 GCF_040610675.1 Nonomuraea sp. NPDC003804 | reverse complement strand
CCTGCTGCTGGCATGGTCGGTGCCGTGGATGCTGTCAGCCATGCACCAGCCGCCGGTACACGGCATGCATCTGCTGTGGTTGTTGATGCTGGACGTGGGACTACTGCTGGCGCTGTGCTTGGTGTCGGCGGTGAGCGCGTGGCGGGCTTTCATAAGCTCACCGCATGGCTTCCGCAGGGAGAAGACGCGCAGAGATGGCCTACGCATTTCAGAATAGTTGCATGGACCCGCAGCGGACCGGCGAAGGACAGTACCTGACCCGAGGCCCACAGAGCCGGCAATACTTTCACTGTCGCTGCTCTGCATATGCCTCTGCCAAACCGGGATAATTCATGCAGCAGTCGAGCCAGCAGGCATCACAGCTCCCCGACGACGCGGATCCGCTTGAGGCAGCGTTACCAGCGATGGCTGGAGACCGGCCGATTACTCCCCTGGAACTTGCCACGCGACTTTCCGCAGCCTGCCCCTTTCAGGTCGTCCGATACGCCGACATCAAGGGTGAGGTACCGCAGGACTCAACATACGCACCAGAGCACTACGTCTGGGGTGATCCCGATGAGTTAGTTCTCTTGGTTGATGGCGACCTCAAGCTCGACACGCTGGACCTGGACGACCCGCTGGCCCCGTGGCGGGAAGAAGATCTTGGTGCGTACATCCGTTTCATCCTGGTTCGCGGCAATTCAGAGATAGCGCGCCATGTTCACAGCCTTGAAACCGACGGCGCATGCGGATTGCTTGTCTCGGGCGACCTGACGACAACCAATGCCATCGCCGGCGGACAGGAAATCCGCGTAGGCGGCAACCTGCTGATACGCGAGCTGTTCTGGGGCGACTACAACCACGGGGAACTGCACGTGGTCGGGAACACCCAGGCAGCGCTTCTCATTCAGACCGACTACTCCATGCAATTCGATGGCTCGGTTCACTGCATTCGCAGGATGGACGACGAAGCCATCATTGACGACGGAATTGAGCAGATCATCGAGCCCGATTGCCTCTCACGCGAATCCGAGGGTCCGGACAGCTTCTGGTCACTGGATGCAGGAGCCATGCTGCAAAGGCTCACTGCCGGGAAGAGCGTCATCCGTGCGGAGGGTCTGTCAGCACCGGACCCGACGCTATGCACAGTGAACCTGTTTGGCGATGCAACTGTCAGCCCAGAAAGTCTGCTACGCGTCTGTGGAGAAGACATGCTTCCCATGGATACCCGGACCTATGAATTCCACCGCAGCGGCATCTCACTTCTAGCAAGTGCGGACAACACCGACGCCGACGCCCGCGCATACACCGTGCAGATGGAAGATCCATCGAAGAACATCGCTGCACGCCTCGTAATGCGGCGCACTGAAGCGACCGCCAGCACCACAGCCTCTCACATGGGAGGTGCTGGATCTGGTTGGAGCCTATTGAAATACGTCTGCAGCGATGCTGGACAAGTTCAGCCCGAATGGGACGAGGTGGAGTCACACGACATCCAGCCCCCCTTCATCGCACTTATCCTCGACGGGTGGCGATTTCTTAAGGAAGGCGCATCGAACCGCCAAAGGACCACGGAGACAATTTCAGCGGCCGAGATACGCGATCTCCTGGCGCTTCCGATCTGCCAGCCATACGACGACTACGGCGATGGTGAACGTTGCGGATTCTGGGTGGGTCACTGTCATGCTGCATTTCGCCAAGAGAAACGCGGGCCTGGCCGCGAGGAGCCCATGCTCCGCCTTTCACGGGAAC
>NZ_JBEXMT010000087.1:0-1827 GCF_040610675.1 Nonomuraea sp. NPDC003804 | reverse complement strand
GCCTAGCGCGCGCGACTACGCACGAGAGGCCGAGCGCACTTCAGTCCTGGGCCAACGCCTCGATCGAGGAGGTCGTACGCTGGACCGCAACCAACCCTGATGTGGTTATCCCTGCGGAGAACTATCAACGCTTCTTTGATGGGCTCCTTCAAGATGGGACATTGGATAGGCTGAAGAGCGTTCATAACAGGTTCTGGAGGGATGCAATTCGCTTCAGACGAACTACCACCACTTTCAGAACGCTACTCAACCTATCCGCCATCAAATCTGTTGACATCATCGGAATTCTGACCGAACCAGTTCCGGCCTCGTCGACTTCATTGTTTCCAGGCCATGAGGTGGACGGTGAGATCGCCTTTGATCTAGAGGACTGGGGGGCTCAGGCGAGGAAATTCGAAGTCGTGCTCCACGCGCTCTGCAAGGCCAATACGCGTGTGTTCCCTAGCCAGCAGTTCCTTAGCCTATTGTTGGTTTCTAAACGAAAAAGTTCTATCCACCGTGCGCCATCATTCAGCGTCTACCTAGATCTTCAGAGGCAACCTGGCCAGGACCTTCTTGCGCGTCGGAACATGTCGAGCAGAATTATGGCCCTGTCCATGACCCTGCTTAAGAGCGGCATGCGCGAGCGGGGCGTGGCAACTGAAGTTCTGAAGAGATTCGCCATTTCCGCAGAGATCGCTGGAGAGTGCGCCCGGACCGCAGTTGTTATTACAAAGGCCATGCTCTCTCCGGCGTTCCGAGCTTCCGGTGATCCCGTCCCGTGCCGCTGAAGAAGGCCAGAAGAAGAAATCACTTCCCTGCGCAGCCGAGCGGGTTGCTCAACTGCGCGGGGTTCTACCCCGATATCACGGACGGCTCTAAAAGAGCTGCAACCTTCTGGTCCTGCCGTGCCGCTCGCTCATGTGGGTGCTGTCAGGGTTCGGTTGGGAGGGCGCTGTGCGTGCTGCAGTTCAGCGGGCATGCGCTGAGCTTCTATTAGAGCTGGCGAATGATCTGGCTGGGACAGGCTGAGATGCTGAGCGGCTTTGGCGAAGCTGGCTTAGTCGACAACGGAAAAGGAGGGCCTTCGAAGTTTCTGGCCTCGAAGCGCTGGCTCAGCCTCTTGTTCTACGTCAAGCTATTGCCTGTTCGCTCCGAGAATGATGAAGGACCAATACATGCGCATGAAACACACACGTCGATTCGCCGAAGCTTTGGGAAGCTGGATGCACTTTGAGGCTTGTTGCTTCAGGGCAGGGCTGTTCTCTGAGAGTTCTTTCAAGGCTGCAATAGGGAGCGTTGCTAGCTCGCTACACGGAGATCACAAGGCAGCTCGTGTGCACGCGGACTACCCACTTCCTGCGATACAGCGGGTGCCAGTTGTCGGCGAGAAAAGTGGCGGCGGGCGCAAAAAAAATGTGGACTTCGCGCTGATATATGACGATAAGCGGATGCCTGTATCTGAGCCGCAAGTCCTGATCGAAGCTAAGTGGGCTGGTTCCTCACATTGCACTGTGTCGAATTTGATGGCCGACTTCGTAAGGCTTTCCTTGATGAAAAGAGCGCATCCAGACGCCGTGTGCCTTTTCGTTTTGGCTGGTCACGTGACGAATATTGATGCTGTACTGTTGCGACGTCCGTTCAAGGGTGAGCGTCGCGACACTCTCCCTGTTGATGGCTCTATCTCATCTAAGAAGTTCAAGTTCCTTCATAGGGACGCAGAGCATCAGAAGGCTTTTTCCGGACTCATCTCGGCTTTTCATTCATCAAACCTCAATGTGCCTATCGGATTTTCTGCAACAAGTAGCGGTATCTATCCGCCATCCCCAGCGAAGTTCAAGGCGATAG
>NZ_JBEXMT010000086.1:0-1891 GCF_040610675.1 Nonomuraea sp. NPDC003804 | reverse complement strand
TTCCTGCGGCAGGGGTTGCCGGAGCACATGGTGCCGTCGTCGTTCACGGTGTTGGATCGGTTGCCGGTGACCGCCAACGGCAAACTCGACCGCAAGGCCCTGCCCGAACCCGACGCCCCCGCCGGCGTGCCGTACGAGGAACCGAGCGGTGAGATCGAGCGGGCCGTGGCTGAAGTATGGGCGGAGGTGCTGGGCGTCCCGGCCCCCGGCGCCCACGACAGCTACTTCGCGCTCGGCGGCGACTCCATCAGATCGCTCAAGATCGTCGCGCGCCTCCGGGCACGAGGGTACGCCCTCGCGCTCGAGGACGTCTTCGTCCACCAGACGGTGCGCGAGCTCGCCCGGGTGATCACCACCGGGACGGTGAACGAGAGCCGCGGCAGCGAGGCGTTCAGCATGCTCGGAGCCGCGGACCTGGATCGGCTGAAGCAGCGTTTCCAAGGAGGCAAGCGTTGACGGCGACACAACCCGCGACCGAACTCGAGGACGCCTACCCCCTGACCGCGCTGCAGTCGGGCATGCTCTTCCACAGCGCCTACCAGGAAGACTCGGCGACCTACCATGACGTCTTCACCCTGAACCTGCGCGGCCCCTACCAGAGCGACACCTTCCGTGCCGCCCTGCGCGAGGTCATGGACCGCCACGCGGTCCTGCGCACCTCGTTCGACCTGACCGGTTTCGACGAGCCCATCCAGCTGGTCTGGAAGGACGTCGAGCCGCCCGTGCAGGAGATCGACCTGTCCGGGTTCGAGGACCCCAGGTCGCGCCTGAGCATCTGGCGCGACCAGGAGAAGCACCGCCCCTTCGACTGGGAGGCGCCGCCGCTCTTCCGCGCCGTCATCCACCATCTCGCCCCTGAACGGTTCGCCCTCACGCTGAGCTTCCACCACGCGATCCTCGACGGGTGGAGCGTCGCCTCGCTGGTGACCGAGCTGCTCGACCGCTACGCCGCGGGGCTCGACGGCGTACGGCAGGCGCCCGCCGCCCCGCCGCCCTCCACCTTCAGGGACTTCGTCGCCCGCGAGAAGGCGGCGGTGGCCTCGCCGGAGACCGAACAGTTCTGGCGGGACATGCTGGCCGACGCGCCGATGACCGCGCTGCCCAGGCTGCCCGGCTACCGCACGGGGGACGCCGAGGACACCGTTTCGCACGCCGTACCCCTCGACGACCAGGTCGTCAAGGGCCTGGAGCAGGCGGCGCGGCAGGCCAGGGTGCCGCTGCGCACCGTGCTGCTCGCGGGACACCTGCGCGTGCTGGCGCTCCTGACGGGCGACAGCGATGTCGTCACCGGGATCGTGACGCACGGCAGGCCCGAGCACGAGGCGGCCGAGCAGGTCCTCGGGCTGTTCCTCAACAGCGTGCCCGTGCGGGTGGGCACCGCCGTGGCGAGCTGGGACGAGCTGATCAAGCGGGTCTTCGCCGCGGAGGTGGCGTTCATGCCGCACCGGCTCTACCCGCTGTTCGAGATGCAGCGCCTCGCCCAGCGCTCCCCGGTGATCGACGTGCTCTTCGACTACCGCGACTTCCACGTCTACCGGGACCTCGGTCCGGGCGGGGCGATCCAGGTCGTGGAGAGCGAGTTCTTCGAGCAGACCAACCTGCCCCTGTCCGCCAACTTCACCTGGTCGCCCCAGGCCGGCGGGCTGGAGCTGAAGCTCAAGTACGACATCACGCAGTTCTCCGCGGACCAGGTCGTGCAGGCCGGCGAGTACTACCGCCGCGTCTTCGCGAAGATCGCCGAGAATCCGGCCGCCGACCCTCGCGAGTCCGACGACCTCCTGGCCGCCGACGTGGCGGCGGTGGAGGGGTGGAACGCGACGGGTGAGGCGCGGGAGTTCGTGGCGTTGCCGGAGGTGGTGGCGCGGCGGGTGGCCGAGGTGCCGGACGCTCC
>NZ_JBEXMT010000085.1:0-1972 GCF_040610675.1 Nonomuraea sp. NPDC003804 | reverse complement strand
CCGGGGACACAGTCACTGCACCACCCCACGCGTTGCTCATGGTCGCTGCGCTGGCTTGGCGGAAGTCGGCGGGGGCCAGCCCATCTTCAAGCACGTTCAACGTGCTGACGCCGCGGAACGAGCCAACGACGCCATGGGACCGATCAACGCGGTTGGCCAGGTCCCGAACGTTCTCGACGTCCGATGCCACGTTCACCCGGGTGGTGACGCGGGGGTAGACCAAAAACGCGGCGGCCCCCATTGCCGTGGCAACCCCCAATGCGAGCAGCAACTCGACCAGGCCAAAGCCAGGGGCGGGCAAACAACGGGGAGGGCGAGCATGCAGTGTCATGCATTTGAGCATGCGACACAAATGCATTTTGACAAGCCCTGAGAGCAGTTCCTTATTTTAGTCAAAAATGTTTTGAATCAATGGGTTGACATCGGTTGGCGATGTGGTTGGATCGTGGTGTAGGAGCGGTTTAATGGGTAAGCCGACCTACCCATAAAAGAGAGTGAAGACATGAAGATTCATCCCGTCGAGCCCGCCAGCACCGACCTGGCGCATTTCCAACTCCACACCGCCGCGCGGTTCCTGGACCGCACCAATGGCCTCAATCAGCTGGCCGACAAGCACCGCAGGATCCAGCGCTTGGCCACCCGCGCCCGCCATGAGCGGCGTTGGAAGAAGGAAGAGGAGCGCTTCGTATGAGCCTCTTGAACATGGCCCTGCTGTTTGTCGGTCTCCTGGGCACCGCGGTGTTCTACCGGGACCTGGTCGCCAACCCCATCTCCGCCGGGCGCGCCCTGGTGCGCTTCTATCAACTGCCGGCGGAGCATCGCCAAGGAAGCGTTCTGCAAGAGGTTTCGAAGGCGTGGTGGAGCATCGTGCTGGTGCCGTTCTACGTGCTGGTGGCCTTGGTGCTCATCGGGGTTCTGGGAGGTGGGCAATGAGTGCCGGGACCGAAAGCCTCATCCGAGCCATCCAAACCAACGACCCGCTGGCGTTCTATGGGTGGCTACACACACTCAAGGGAACGTCCGACCTCGACGCTGGCGTGGCCGGCGATCCTGGCATCACTGCGTTGGCCGTCGCCTCCCTCATGTATTCCAAGGCCATCCAGTCGGACCCGGTCCTGGCGACGCGTTATGCGGCAATGATTGAGGCGCTTATGGACGCCGGGGCCAATCCGCTGGTTCAGATCGGGGAGCGGTTCGTGGTGCGACGGGGGCACACCGGGAAGCTGGAGCGGCGCCGGGTGGACGAAGGCCGAACGCTGGCGGAGGTCTGCGGGGGCGTTCTTTGCCCGGCCATGCAGGCATGGTTTGGACGCCAACGGGCAGGCGAATGGTCCAACACCGCGCTTCATCGCCCTCATCCCGCCTACGCCCACCTCCGTCGCAACCATAAAGCCGTGGCCTGACGCCCAGGCCGGCGGCTGCTCGCCGCCGAAAAGCGGGGTGGAGACAACGGCAGGGTGGGCCACGGCTTCCGCCGGGCCCTGGGGTCGCTGAACCTCCGACGTCTGCACCGCTGAAACCCTCTAGCTGCATGGCCCTTGCGGGATTAGGTTTGCATCGTAGTGTGTTGCACGACCTACCCATAAAAGGACTTCAAGCCATGCGTTTAGTCGTTTGCTGTTTCAAGGGAGGCGTGGGACGCACCACGCTCTCGCTCAACCTCGCCGCCGCGTTTGCCGGCCAATCCCGCGTGCTCGTCAACGACCGCGACCCGCAGTGCGGATCGGTCGCGTGGTCTGCGATGAGCGACGGGGAGACTCCGTTCACCGTGAGCCGTGCTTCCTCGCCTGGGTTTGACCTTGAGATCCAAGACCTGCCGCCCAGCGCTCCAGTGAAGGATCAGTTGCCGGACGCAGACCTCTACATTGTCCCGACGCTGCTCGACGGGGGCAGTTACGTTGTTTACCTGCGGACCATCGACACGCTGCGACGGCAGGGCAAGCCCTTCCTGCCGGTCGCCAACCGAGTCAAC
>NZ_JBEXMT010000084.1:0-2219 GCF_040610675.1 Nonomuraea sp. NPDC003804 | reverse complement strand
GGTTCTTTGAGGTGGATCGCTACTACATCGCGCATGCCGCGATTGCGGCGCTGGCTAAGGAAGGGAAGATGACCGCGAAGGATGTGGCCCGGGCGATCAAGCAGTACAAGATTGATCCGGAGAAGGCTAATCCTGTTGGGGTTTAAGGGGACCCAAGCGATTGAGCGTATCAAGGGGAGGGCCAAATGGCCTTCCCCTTCTTCGTGGTGCCGCACCAACGTGAGATGCTGCGTCAGGCGAAAAGGAATTTCGAAATGAATGTTGATAAGAAAGCTGTCTTGAAGCTATTGGCACGCCTTCGGCGAGGAACCAAGAAGCTAATCGTTAACTACGTCAAATTGCCTTGGATCCTCCGTAGTGTCCAAGCGGGCTCACCTCCGTACAGGGCTACGGTACCGCGACGATTTGTCTCGAAGATGCAGGCACTCAAGACAGCTCTAGGCTCTCAGAGATACCGCGTGCGCGGAAGGATCGAGCCTCTGACGCCCGCGCATCTGATAGGCAGTAGTTATAAGCAATATAGGGCTGAATTACAGCGGGCGCTTCGACTGCCGAAGGTCCGGAACATTGCAATTACAGGCGGGTATGGTGCCGGGAAGAGTAGCTTTATTCAGACGTTTGCCTCAGAGCACACCGAATACAAGTACTGTTTCGTCTCCTTGGCTGCATTCAATAGTGCTCAAGGTGGCTATCCTGAAAAGGCACCCGGCAGCTCGAGTGATTCAACATCTAAGGAATCTATAGAACAAATCGAGGCCACGATTGTCCAGCAACTACTGTACTCGGTGGAAGGTAAGACCGTTCCGCAAACACGGCACAAGCGGATCAGCCACGTATCGAAGTTGTGGGCGTCCTTCTACTCCGTGCTCGCGCTTGCAACAGTCTTGGCGCTTGTTCGACTCTTTGGGCTGCCCAAAGACCTAGTGCATCTGTCCAAAGAATTTCCCATATCTCAAGTCCTCGAGTCGAATCTGCTGTACACGATGACCGTTTTACTGCTGGTCGCATTCTTGGTGATTAGGAAGGCTGCGATCGCAGTGTTGGGATTCAACCTTCAGGGTTTGACTTTGAAGGGCGTGACGATGGCTCCAGCCTCAATCTCTTCAGTTCTCCATAAGCAGGTGGATGAAATCGTCTATCTCTTCGAAAGAAGCAAGATAGATGTTGTCTTCATCGAGGATCTTGATCGATTCTCAGATTCAAGTCCATTCACGCGGCTCAGGGAAATAAACTTCATCGTCAATACCTCGCCGGCGATTCGTCGCCCAGTTTATTTTGTTTACCTGATAAGGGGCGATCTATTTTCCGCGGAGGATGGTGTAAAGTTCTTTGACTACGTTCTTCCCATAATTTCGGTAATCAACACGGATAACTCCCGGCAGATGATGATTAACGTCATGCGGGAGCGAAAGTGGGCTGTGACTTCAAGGCCGAGTGAGGCGCTAATAGAAGCGGTTTGCTATTACGTAGATGATATGCGGCAGCTCTTAAACATAGTTAATGAGTATGACCTGTTTAGGAGAGTTGCCGGTGGAAATGAGTACCTGAGCGTCGACAAAATGTTCGGTGCAGTGGTGGCCAAGTGTCTCTATCCGAGGGAGTACTCCAGGCTTCTGAAAGGCGAAGGCCCAATCTATGATATGATAAAGAGCTACATACCTTGGTCAGTGAATAGAGAGCTTGAAGGGGCTGCAGAGGTCGCGGCACTTGAAGCCGAGATTGACAATTACACCGCGGGTCTGTCGCGATCCGAGAGGGAGTACAGAGCGCTGGCATGGATGGCTGCCTCTGACCAAGAGCAAGCATATGAGCTAGAGACAATTACGATCCCGAGTGGAGAAATGCTGGGCTTTGCTGCTTTCGTGAATCGGGAATCCGTAGTGAGCATTCTCGAACAGAACGCCTTGCTCAGCCTCAATTTCCAGTATGTCGGGGTTAGGTCTGTAGAATCCAGGCGATTGATCGGTGATGGGGTGGGCTCGCTGCGTGCACGCATTGCTTCTGCAAGAGAGGTTGCAAATGGAGCGCATCGCCGGCTTTCGATTTTGCGAGGAAAGTTGGCAGATGAGCGAGTAAGCGCGCTCTCCCAAGCAATTGTCCATCCTGAGTTTGCAAACCACGTTGCCACTCTCGAAGGTGCTAGGGCGCTTGGGCCACTGCCCTACTTAGTATCTTCTGGTGTATTGGGCGAGGACTACTTCGACTACTCGGGGTTCTTT
>NZ_JBEXMT010000083.1:0-2265 GCF_040610675.1 Nonomuraea sp. NPDC003804 | reverse complement strand
TCCAGCGGTATCCGCACACCATCGGCCATTACCAGCTCACACGCTTACTGGGCACTTCCGCGTTGCTGACCGCTGAAGAAGCGGCCGCCCAAGGATGGATGGCCAAGCCGCACGGGAGCCCTGCATGACCAAACGCTACATTCTCCGCCCCCCAGAACGCTTGGTCGAAACCATCCACGAGACGTGGATTGACGCGCCCAGCAAAGCCGCGTTTCAAGCCCTGGCCGCCGCGCAAGGCCTGAGCATGCGCGCTGCACTGGCTCAACTCATCGAGCAACACGCCCAGATTCGAGAACCGTTTTCCCCTCGACGCCCGACGCCGTGGACCGGGGAGGGGTCGAAGGGGCGAGAGCGCTACAGGGCCGCGCTCCCCAGTGTGCAGCTGGGACTCCATGCCGTGACGGCCCTGCAGATTGACGCTAACCGGGCTGGGATTCGTCTGACCGAGGCCGTCCGCCAGCTGGTCTGGCTATGCATCCAAGCCAACGCCTGATCCCTCGGACGCCTTTTGCGGGCATGGGGCCAAGGACAGCCACGCGGAGGCTGGGGGAAGCCCTGGCCCACGTCCTAACCTCCCCGGAGGGGGCTTTTCAGGCGCGGCCCAGGCCGCGTTCTTTTGAGCTCTTGAAGAGAAAAAGGCAACGTCAAAAGTGGCATGAAGCAAAAGCGCATTGGGGGAAGGGCGGGTGGGGCCTCGGCTTCCGCCGGGCCCGACGCTGGGCTGGAAATGTGAGGTGTTTTAGGGTTTTTGTGTTTTCTGCTTTTTTCCGTCAGTTTTGTGTTTTAGTCATAAAAATGTAGGGTCAATCTATTGCGAAAAGTTGGTTTTCTTTTACTTTGAGATCAGAGAAGAGCGCCGATGCTCTTTAACCAAAGGGAACCCCATGTTGACGTTCTTTGCTTTTTGCCTCTTGGCTGGATTGGTCGCCGGATTGGCCATTGCTGATCGACTGGATGCGCTCTGATGAATACCCGCAGCCAAACCCAAGCGCCCGCCCGGTCCTCCACCCCTGGAGCCCTCCTGCGATTCCTGTTCGACGCCATGTCGGGCATGGGAGCGGCCAAGCTGGGATGGGAGATGGTGACCGACCCCAAGGCCAAGCTGTCGGACATTGCCATCGGCGTGTCGCTCTGCCTGGCTCCTGCAGCGATTGCGGCCACTTGGGCGCTTTGCCTGTTCGGCATCGCCCAACACCACCAGCTTTTTTGAAACCCGAACCCCTGACAACCACGGAGGACCTCGCTCGTGCGAAAACTTTTCAACAAACTGCTCAACATCGCCCTTTTTGGCATGGTTCTGTTCGCCCTGGACCAAGTCCCGGAACGCCTGGATCGCATGTCGCAAACCGCCCAGAACCTGGTTCAGCAGGTGGGCTACTCGGGCCCCATGCAGGGCATCCCCTCGGGCGTGCCAGACGGTTACGAGTTCTGATGACCCCCGCACCCTGGCCATCGTCGGAGCTCGTTCGCCTCGCATGGGCGGCACGCCGGGATCCTCTTGCCCGGCAGCACCTGCTTCAGGCGTTCCAAGAGGGGGCCGATTTCCATACCCCTCTGTCCAGCAGCGATCTGAACGACGACCTGTTTGCCGTCCCTGGGGATTGCTTGGCCGGGGTGGTGATTCGGGAAATGACGGGCGTCAAGGACGCCGAAGAGTGGCTGCACGCGTTTCTTCGCGCGCACGAGTTGCATCAAGCGCTGCCACCTGCTGTGGGAAGCGCTGGCAAGCGGCGCTTCTGATGAACGTGAGCACGCAGTAACGGGTGGTCAGGGCTACGCCTTGGGTTTCGCCGCGGTTTCCGCTCGCTTACCGAACTCCTTGCACCATTCGAGCATGTCTTGAACGTCCTTTAGCAGTTCGTCCGGACCCGGAAGCCAACTGGGGGTGTCGGTGGGTTGGGAGTGCTCGAATGCCGAATACTTCGTCATCATCCCGTCGATCAGTGCGCAGTCTGCTGGGGTGATTGCACTGAGCCGCTGTAGCTTGTTGAGCGTGTTGATCTCGCGCCGGTAGCGGTTGATGACGCCAGAACAAAGCTCGTCCTCTACAGAGCGCTCAACCAAGATTCGGAAGTTGCTGCAGGCGGCCTTCAGGGCAAGTTCTTTTAGTGGCGGATCAAGCTTCTTAAGCTGTCCGATGCTGCTGATCATTTGGTTCAAGCCGGATTGTGGCTTCAGAGAGAACGTATTGATCTGCGCCGGCATGCCGGTCCTGCTTCCATCGCGGGCGATCGATTCAACCGCGACCTTGACCGTAGGCTGATC
>NZ_JBEXMT010000082.1:0-2285 GCF_040610675.1 Nonomuraea sp. NPDC003804 | reverse complement strand
CCCACCCCCGCACCCAGCATGAGAGCGATTGCCAGATGAGTGCCGATTCGTTGCTTGAATCGGATCAACGACATCCTGATGTAATAACCGTGCACGTACCCTCCTTGGCTTTTGCAGAGCCCTCAACTTCAACTCGACGGAACTCCCCGTAGAAGAAGTTGCTCTCCTTCTTTCAGCTCACCTATTCCAGCCATGTATGGACTGCAGGCGCAGAAGGTGAGGCTTTCGTCCTCTTGGTACACCAAGATCTCGCCCATCCTGCTGTCGAAAAGCTCCCGGCATGCATGAACAAGGGCTGGAAAATCCCCAAGATCCGCCTTGGGTCGCCCCCTTGGGAAACTCAATGCGAACGCTTCTCCGTGATAACTACATATTATTGGGATGCCTTGCGGCTGTTCGACGAAGAACGGATGCCACTGCTGCTCCCCTTCTGCGACATCAGAATCACCATTCCACCGGAAGTAGGACCAGACTGACTTCTGTACGGATTTTTCCAGACGCGACATATCAGGCATTCGATGACCGAACCCAAAAGCGAACCGTGGCGTTCTGATGTCTGGGATACGCTCGGAAAGAAGCTTCCACTGCACATTCAAGGGGAGAAGTGATCTACTCACTCCGCGAGGGCCAATTCCGTGTGCCAGTGCGTGCGCTCGCGACAGAACCGAACCCAAAGCCGTGTGTGCCCAGTTCTCATGCAGCCCGAACGCACGAAGACGCTTTCCAATCTCGGTGCAAGAGAGATCGAAGACTCTGTTGATGATATAGGCGGACCACATGCTAGGAATCGATTTTTCCACTACAGGTTCAATGATCTCAGCCTCCTGAACGCACCAACTTCGAGTCAGCTCATCCAGATGGATCACACTTACACCCTGGACATCTCTCAGCACGGCTGCGACGACGTCCTCCGGATCGGAATGGATGACAATGGTTGGAATCTTCATGCGACGCTCTCCAGCGTATCCCTTGGCACTTTCTGGCTGTACTTGTCCCTGATCTCATCCTGAATTTCATCCACGACCGCCATCAGCTGCATCGAAGGTGGGGACTCCAGTACAAATAGTGTCGATATCTTCCGTTCGATGAAGAATCCTCCTGCCACTTGCATCAGTCGTCGCTTCATTCTCCTCCCTGCCTCTTCTCCAATCCCAGCACCGAGGCCAACCAACCTGCCGAGAAGATGATGGATGGCATAGTAGACAAAGACCGCGTGCGCCAGTGAATGGTTCGGAATGAAGTTACCTGACCATGGCGAAACCGGGCGAACTCTGATTGCACCTGACATGAACTTCCCATGCACCTCTTCATAGGCGGAGAGGTACGAGTGGATGGACTCATGAAGAATTGCCTCTGCACAAATATCCACGGTCATTTCCGGCCTGTGGACATTGAGGATTCGGATACAACCTGCATGAATCGGCCGATACTCGGATCCAAGATTCAGAGGTGAGGCCTGATCACCCCACTCGATCGACTTCCTCACGAGCACACGCCTTGTGAATGTTCGAATCAGGAGACCCAGATGTGGAGTGGCTTCGTCCACCAGCCTTATGGCTGCTTCCAGCTTCTCTTGGATTACGGCAAGCTCTTCTGATGAGATGCTCAGGAATGGATTGCAGAAGGTTCCGCTCTCTGGCTCGTGTCGACGCGCCAGCCCACTATCCACGTCCAGAGCGATCACATCTCCCACCTTTGCGCGCTCGACCTTCTCTAATCCGGGTTCATGCCGCCTGAGCACCCACTCCCCAAGGGGGCTTTCAACTCCCTTCCCTTGGTGACGTTCGCCCATTTCGCTATGGATGGGAGCAACTGGACACTCCGCCATTGCGGCGAGCTGAAGCGCTTCGATGGTCGTGACAGGCCTTCCATCTGTATCTTCATGGGAGACTCCATGTGGATCATCCATGAATCCAGAAACCCACGGGGAGCCAAGCAACCTTCTTCTCGCCGCTGGATCCAACTGCTTGAATGTTCTTTCAAAATCCTCAACACGCTCTTGATTCTCAAGCCGCTCATCTCTGAATTTTGAAAGAGCCTCGCCCAAACGACGCGGAGTCATTTCAAACCATGCGTCCAGCAGCACCGAGCAAACGTCAACCGTTCTGCATGGATCTTCAATTGCTCTCCTGAGATCCTCTATGGAAGTTCTCATCAACCTCTCCTTGGTGACGGACGGCCACCCCCGTGGGACCTCGGGGCTGCCTATATTTCAGGGACCAGAATTCCCGTGTTGGAGGCCCAGGTGTCCGATGTGTTCGCCAAGGATCTCAGCCGTCGAGTCG
>NZ_JBEXMT010000081.1:0-2310 GCF_040610675.1 Nonomuraea sp. NPDC003804 | reverse complement strand
GGGGAGCTATGTGGATATTTGTACCGAGAAGTCCTTGCATGCCCCTTTCATGCAGTTAACGGATGGCATGCGAGATATCTGCATCGCCGTTCCTGCCGGGGAAACCGGCGACTCCGGAAACGCTTGCCAGTCCTGGACAACGTCGACCCAGCTCCGTTCCGGCACGGATTCCCGGGGCGCGCGCAGGCTCTTTCCGCCGCGCTTTCATCCCGCTTCGCCGAATCGGAGGCAAGCGGCGTGGCCTGCACCAGGCTTCAGCGGCGCCTTCTCGCGCCCGCCGGCGCCCGTCGCGGCTTGGGCTCGGGCGGTACCGCCTATCCCGGCGGTTCCGGCCGTCTCGGCTGTTCTGGCCATCCCGGCCGGCACGAGCCGCGGCGTGAGCGGCATGGTGGGCGCGGCCACCCGAAGCCGGTGACTCCGCCCTCGCCGTACGGCATGCCCTTCCCTCCAGCGGCCCCCGCCGGCCACGCGGCCACGCGGCCACGCGGCCACGCGGTCACGCTCGGCCGGCATCGGGCGGGGGTCGGCGGTGGGCGGTCGGACGGGACCGCGCCACCGACCGGACCGAAGAACCGGACCGAAGAAGCTGCCCGGTTATCGGGCGGCTTGGAGACTGCTTTCGGCCGCCGGCGCGACCCGGCGTCCGGCGAGGCGGGCGGCGGGCGGGACGAGCAGGCCGACGGCCGCCAGCGCGATCCCGAGAACGATCCAGCCACCTTGTCCCCACTCGATGCACAGCGCGGTGACCAGAGCCGGGCCGACGAATTCGGAGCCGCCCATGCCCATGCTGAACAATCCCTGGTACTGGCCGATCGCGTGGGGTGGGGCCAGCGCGAATGACAGCTCGAAGCCTCCGGCGGCATGCCAGAGCTCACCCACGGTGTGCACCACGACGCCGGCCAGCAGCATCGCGGCGGCCGCCCATGGCGGCATGCCGGCCGCGAGCGCGATCATCGTACAGGAGATCAGGAACGTCGTCCCGGCCCGGCGCATGGCCCGGCCCGCCGCCGCCGGCGTGTCGACGCCTCTGGCGGTCCGTGCCTGGAACAGCCCGACGATGGCGGTGTTGACCAGCATCGTCGCGCTGATCAGCCAGTGGGGCGCGGACGTGGCGGCGACGATCCACAGCGGGACCGCGATGGTGAGCACCTTGAACTGCACGGCCATCAGCCCGTCCAGGACGGTCAGGGTCACGTAGGGGATGTCTCTCAGCGCGATCCATCGCGGCCCGTTGTGCGCCGGTACGGGTGGAGTGGGCGGGAGGAAGGCGACGATCGCCGCCGCGCAGAGGAAGGTCGCGGCCGCGGCGAGGATGAGCGCCACGTAAGCGGGGCGGGTGCCGACCTGGACGGCCCACCCCGCGGGGAGGGTTCCGATGGAGATGCCGATGTTGCTCACCGAGCGCAGCCGGCCGCGGAACTCCTGCGGTCGGTCCGGGCTGTGGTGGGCGATCAGCGGTCCCCGTGCGGCCAGGCCCGCGGTGGAGGCGCACGCGCTCGCGCAGGCCGCAGCGAGTAAACCCCAGAACTCGGTGGCCATGACGAACGCCGCCGTCGCCAGTCCCCCGCACAGCAGGGTGACGATGTAGAGGCCGCGGCCGCCGATCCGGTCGGCCAGGTGGCCGCTGGGCGGACCGGCCGCCAGCGACAGCAGGCCCGCGACGCTGAGGGCGGCGCCGACCTGGTGGGCCGGTAGGTGGAGGGCCTGGGTGAAATACAGCACCCCGGCGGTCAGGTAGGCGCCCCTGCCCACGGCGTTGACGAACGTGGCCGCGACGAGGACGCGCTGCGGTCCGGTGGGCGGGATCCAGGAACGTGGTCTCATGCGCGTCGTCGGAGGCTGATCTGGGCGCAGGCGCACGTGCGGGCTTGAGGTCGTGCGAGCGTCGCGACGTCGTCCGCCTGCCGTACATCGGTGGGGTGTTTCACGGTGACCAGACTGATGTAATGGGCTTGTACGACTCAACCCTTACGGCCTGGCCCCGTGAAGCCGGCCGGCCGGCGTCCCAGGTTCACCGGCAAGCGCGCGGACGGCGTGTGGCGCTGGAGCGGCGGGCACGTCATGGGCGGTCGCCGCACACGACAAAGGCGGCCGACGCTCTTCGCGTCGACCGCCTCCGTGGTGGGGTGTCTAACTGCCGGCTGCTGCCCGCTGTGCGGTTGGCCATGGTGGCGGGCTCAGTCGTTGCCGATGTTGATGTTGCCGTTGTTACCGCTGCCGCCGTTGCCGCCGGGCTGGTTGCCGCTGGCGCCGTTGGCGTTGCCGCCGTTGCCGTTGCCGATGTTGCCGCCGCGGTTGTCGATCTTGATG
>NZ_JBEXMT010000080.1:0-2389 GCF_040610675.1 Nonomuraea sp. NPDC003804 | reverse complement strand
TCGGTGATCAGGCCCCACTCGAACCTGTTACGCAGCCGGTCCTCCAGGGTGATCAGCTGCTTGGGCGCCCCCGACAACACATCGCGAAACGGTTTGAGGTGGCTTTCCATGTGGTGACGGAAGTCGCTCTCGCCCAGCACCATGCCGGCCAAAAACGCACCCAGGGCGGCGGATACGCCGATCGCGTGTGCAGCAGCGGCGGCAGCCACCACCACGCACAAGGAGACGAGCACGAACGATTCCTCGTGGCCCTGCCGCGCCACCCAGCCCAGCAGGCCATGCAACAGACGGCGTGAGGCGAGGGCCGCTGCCGCGAACAACACCAGCACGCCCAGCACTTCGAGCAGCACGCTCTCGATCTTCGGCGACTCGCCGCGCGCCCAGATCGCCAGCAGAGCCAGCAGCGGCACGCTGGCCAGGTCCTGGAAGACCAGCACGGCGATGGCGCTGCGGCCGTGGCGGGTGGTGAGCTCGCCTTGGTCGGCCAGCTGTCGGCTGACCAGCGCCGTGGACGACATGGCCGCTGCGGCGCCGAGCAGTGCAGCGCTCTGGGCTGGCTGACCCAACCCGATCAGCACCAGGGTCAGTGGCGCAGCCACAACGACCATCTGCAAACTGCCAGCCACCAGTACGGTCTTGCGAGTGAGCCAAAAGTGCCCGAGGGAGAATTCCAGCCCAACCATGAACAGCAGCAGGGCCACGCCCAGCTCGGACAGAAAATCAAGCGCTTCTCCCGGCGCGACTACACCGCTGACCGACGGGCCCAGCAAGGCGCCGACGGCGAGGTAACCCAGCAAGGCGGGTACTCTGAACGCCGCCGTCGCCACCGCCGCGAGGCTGCATGCCGCCAGCAGGATCAGGGTGGCGCCGAGCAAGTCCTGCATCGGTCAACGCCCCACCTGTGCAGATGCCCAGCGCACGATGTCCTGCGCGCCCAAGGCGCCGGCCTGACGCCCGATCTCCCGCCCACCCTGGAACAGGGCGAGCGTCGGAATGCTGCGGATGCCGAACTGCGCGGCCAGGTGGGGTTCTGCCTCGGTATTGACCTTGGCCAGCCTGACCCTGGGTTCGAGCTGGCGCGCCGCTTGCTGGAACTGCGGGGCCATCATCTTGCACGGCCCGCACCAAGGTGCCCAGAAATCGACCAACAGTGGCAGGTCGCTGCGCTCCACGTGGCGCGAGAACGTCGCCGTGGTCAACTCGATGGGTTCGCCCGTGAACAAGGGCTGCTGGCAGCGGCCGCAGTTGGGATGTTCCGATAGCTTCGCAGTCGGTACGCGGTTGATGGACTGGCAATGCGGGCAGACGAGGTGAAGATCATTCTTCATGGTTCGCCTCCTTGGACCACAGTGAGGCTGCCTCGCTTCGGGTCACAGACAATGCCGACCAATCAACGCCTTGGAGCCAATCGTTCCCGTTTTTGCTTACTCCGGCCTCTTCCAGATGAGCAGCGATGAATGCTTCGGCCTGCATGAGCCACCTTTGGACAGTATCTTCCTTACTAGGAATCAGCAGGATCTCAGAGACGCTGCTGGCATCCAGCCCGTCCACACGGATAAGCAGAAAAATGCGCCGCCACAAACGCGGCATGTCCTTCAGCAGGTCGAATGCAAAAGCGAACTCGCTCGACTGATCAACTAGCTCCTCCTGTTCCGCGATCGTTGCGGCATCGGGATGCTGACTGTCAGCGATGATATCGGCCAACCTGAGTGTGTCATCGGGCTGATAAAATTCGAAGACTTCCTCTTCCACCATGGCCTCGGCGACGTCCTGGGCATCCGCTTCGACCGGCGCGTCCAGAGAAACGAATTCGCCAAATTGCCGGCTGTTTGCCACTTCGTGATCCAGGACGGCGAACAGATGTTTCAGAAGACCGAAGTAAGCCTGATCTTGCCCAGCAACCGTGGACACAGTTTCAAGCACTCATCCGGGCCTCGTAGGCTTGCGGGCTGATGTGCCCCAGCGTGCTATGTCGCCGCTGGCGGTTATAGTCGGTTTCGATGTATTCAAACACGGTTTCACGCATCTGGGCGCGGCTCATGAAGCGCTCGCCATGGATGCATTCGACCTTCAGGCTGTGGAAGAAGCTCTCCGCACACGCATTGTCGTAGCAGTTGCCTTTCGCGCTCATACTGCATCGCAGCTGATGAGCGCGGATTAGACCCTGATAAGCCGTTGAGCAGTACTGACTGCCGCGGTCGCTGTGTACGATCACTCCCTTTGGCTGCTTTCGCCGCCACAGCGCCATGTGCAGAGCATCGCAGGCCAGGTCAGCCGTCATGCGTTCGCTCATGGACCAGCCGACCACCATGCGCGAGTACAGATCAATGATTACGGCGAGATACAGCCAGCCCTCGTCCGTGTGCAGGTGGGCGACATCACCTACCTG
>NZ_JBEXMT010000079.1:0-2434 GCF_040610675.1 Nonomuraea sp. NPDC003804 | reverse complement strand
GCGGCAACGGCGGCAACAACAACAGCGGCAACATCAACGTCGGCAACAACTGAGCCACACCACCATGGCCCGCCATGTCACCGACACCCACCGCCAGTTACCAACCCACACCCACACACTAGAACCACCGCGAAACAGGCGGCCGACGCGACCACAAGCGCCGGCCGCCTTCGCGTTGTGTCCGGCGACCGCTCGTGAGCAGCTGCCGCCGACCTGCCGTCGGCCGGCTTCGCCCCGGCGAAATTCGGATGACGGCCGCACGGGCGCGGGCTAGGTTCGCGCCATGAAGATCGACCATCCGGCCACCGCTACCCCGCACCCGCTGGAGCTGGACATCCGCCCGGTGCCGGAGGACGACCTCGACAAGGCCCTTCGCCTGTCCGCCATCGCCTTCCACGACAACCCCGACGACGAGACCCGCGAGCGACATCGCGAGCTGCTGCTGCGCTGCGAGCGGCTCGGCGCCTACGAGGGCGATCGCCTGGTGGGGTTCCTGGCCGCGCTGCAGCTGGACCTGTCGGTGCCGGGCGGTGACCTCCCGTGCGCCGGCGTCACGTTCGTGTGCGTGCTGCCCATCCACCGGCGCCGCGGCGTGCTGACCAAGTTGATCGACGAACTGTGGCGGGCCGGGGCGCGGCAAGGCCGTCCCCTTGCGGCACTGTGGGCCTCCGACGCCGCCGTCTACGGGCGGTTCGGTTTCGGCTTCGCCACGTACGGCATGACGATCGAGATCGACTCCGGCCGTCCGCTCGATCTGCGCATCGAGGCGGATCCGCGGCCCCTGCGGCTGCTGGAGCCGGCGGATGCCCAGCAGGTGGTCGCACCGCTGTACGAACGCTCCCGCACGGCGCGCGCCGGACGGCTGCGCAGGGACGACACCTGGTGGGACACCCAGGTGCTGCCGGAGAAGGAAGAAGAGGACGGCGAGCTCGGCCCGCCGCTGGTCGTGGTGGTCGGCGACGCGGACGCGGGTGGGCCGCCGGCCGGGTACGCGATCTACCGCACCCGTCCAGGGAACGACGACACCAACAGCCCCGGACTGGTGCAGGTGCAGGAGTTCGAGGCCGACAGCGCTCCGGTGGCCGCCGCGTTGTGGCGCTACCTCGCCGGGATCGACCTGACGGAGCGCGTGCGCTGCTGGGCCGTACCGGTGGACGATCCGCTGCCGCTCATGGCCGCCGACCCCGACCAGGTCCGGGTGACGCAGGTGTTCGGCTGCCTGTGGCTGCGCCTCGCCGACGTACGGCAGGCCCTGCTGGCTCGCGCCTGGGCCGCGCCGTTCGACCTGGTGCTGCAGGTGCGGGACGCGGCGCTGCCCGCCAACGCCGGCCGCTTCCGGCTGACGGCGGGCCCGGACACGGCGATCGCGTACGAGCCCACCGCCGACCCGGCCGACCTCACCATGGATGTGCGCGAGCTCGCCGCCTGCTATCTCGGCGGCGCCCTGGTCACCCGCTTCGTCCGGGCAGGTCTGGTCGCCGAGCACACGCCGGGCGCGGCGGCCACGCTGGACGCCGCGCTGCGCACCGAGCGGCCGGCCTTCACCATGGACGAGTTCTGACGGTGCCACCGCCTCGAATGTGACCGGCGGCCGCGCGTCCTTCCCGCGCGCCCGGGGCTCGCTGGACTCCCATGGCGCGGTCAGGACGGCGCCCGGAGCGTGGATGTCAGGAGTTGCGTGGGACCACCAGGCCGGATTCGTAGGCGAGGACCACGAGCTGGGCACGGTCACGGGCACGGAGCTTGGCCATGGCCCGGTTGACGTGGGTTTTCGCGGTCAGTGAGCTGATCACCATGCGGGCGGCGATCTGGTCGTTGGACAGGCCCTGCGCGACCAGGGCGACGGCCTCGCGTTCGCGGTTGGTCAGCTCTTCCAGCCCCGTGCCGGTGCCGGTGTGGAGCGGCTGGGTGACGTACCGGTTGATCAGCCTGCGGGTGATCGACGGCGCGAGCAGGGCGTCACCACGCGCGGCGACGCGTACGGCGTGCAGGAAGTCTTCCGGCACGATGTCCTTGACGAGGAAACCGGCGGCGCCGGCGCGCAGCGCGTTGAAGACGTGTTCGTCCAGGCCGTAGTTGGTCAGGATGACGACGTGCACCCCGGCCGGCGCCGGGTCCGCGGCGATGCGACGGGTCACCTCGATGCCGTCGACGACCGGCATCTTGATGTCGACGAACGCGACGTCGGGCCGGCACCGCTTGCGGGGGGTCGTGTCGGCACCGGCAACGGGCCCGCTCCCGCCGCACCGGCTGACCGGCTGACCCCGGCTGGCAGCGCTGGATCCGAGTCGGCGACGTCCAGGACTGGCAAGCGTTTCCAGAGTCGCCGGTATCCCCGCCAGGAACGGCGATGCAGATATCTCGCATGCCATCCGTTAACTGCATGAAAGGGGCATGCAAGGACTTCTCGGTACAAATATCCACATAGCTCCCC
>NZ_JBEXMT010000078.1:0-2513 GCF_040610675.1 Nonomuraea sp. NPDC003804 | reverse complement strand
GTTGGGCGTTCGACCCGCCGTCGCGTCGCTACGATTTGTGCTCGTGACGCGATTTCAGATTGATTCACGAGTCGACACGCCCCTTGTCACGTCACGCCGTGTGGCTTGACATCGCTCCGTTGTGCGACACGCGATACCGGTGCAGTGCGAACTGGTGTGACCGAAAGCGGAGATTCTCCCGGTATGACAAGAGCTACTGGACATGCGGGTGTTCGTGAAAACCGGTTCGAATGCGCGGAGACGGCAGGCGGACGGGTTGCTCCGCTCTGGCGTACTACCAGCGCGGACCAGTTCGTAGAGGCGGTCCGTTCCCGTCTCGGACCTTTCGACATTTGCCCCGTAAAGGGGGGATTTAGGGGACAGCTGGATACCCGCACGGCGGATCTCAATGTCGCGGGTGATATTTCGTGTACGCCCTTAAAGGTTTATCGGAACCGCTACGGTTCCGGTTCCACGACGAGCGACGACGTCTTCAAGGTGATATGGCAGGTCAGCGGCGTTGGTGAGATGGAGCAGGGTGGACAATTCCTGCGTCTCGAACCGGGCAATCTCGCCCTTTATCGGCTTGCGCGTCCGTATCAGCTCCAGACCAGCGGAAGTTATCGCGCACTCACCTTGTCGTTTGATCTGTCCGAGATGCCTCAATGGCGACCACTGGCAAACCGGTATGGCGGACAAGCGCTCCCGGTGGACTCGGCGAGCCTGGCTGCGCTTGCGGCAATGCGTTCGCTATTCTCCGTGCCGGGCGACGATTCCATCGCCTCCGTCATGCGTGGCGCGATCGAACTCGTGTTTCGTTCCTTGCTACGCTTCGCGCGTGATGACGGACACACAGTGCCGATGCCGAGTCTGTGCCTGGAGCAGGCAAGGAAAGCGGCGACCGCGCGACTGGCCGATCCGGATTTTTCACCCGACGATCTGGCCCGCGCGCTGCAGATCTCGCGGCGTAGTCTCTACGCGGAGTTCCAGCGGCATGGCATGCCGCCTCCCGCAACCTTCATTCGTGATCTGCGCCTTGCGCGCTGCCATGCAGCGCTTTTGGATCCCGAACTGCGCGATCGCAGTGTGACCGAACTTGCGTTCGAGAACGGCTTCTCGGACAGCGCACATTTCAGCCGAGCCTTCAGGGATTGCTACGGCACGGCGCCCAGTTTCCTCCGAAAGAGACGTACGACCGACGGTGCCTGACGGCTCGCACCTCGCAAGCCGTTCGCGTTGCACGGACAGTCAAGTCGGCTGCATCGTGCGCCATGAACTGCATGATGGTTCTCCGTATATTAGCCAGGAAGCGGAACCGGACAAGTGTGCCGCATAACCAGGAGGAGACGTGGCGATGCAATACGATTTGCGTATGCTTGTCGACGGAGAACTGCAGCATGGTTCGGCGACGATGGACGTGATCAACCCCGCAACCGAACAGGTGATCACGCAATGCCCGCGCGCGACGCCTCGTGACGTGGAACGTGCTGTAGCAGCTGCGAAATGCGCGTGGCCGGGGTGGCGCGATACGCCACTCGCCGCCCGGAAGCAGGTTCTGTTGAAGATTGCGACAGCACTGGAACAACATGCGGACGAGCTGGGGCGGCTGATTACGCTCGAGCAGGGCAAGCCGTTGGCAGCTGCAGCGATGGAAACGTTCTTATCGCCCGCAGTACTGCGCTATTTCGCGGGTTTCGATTTTGAACCCGAGATCCTGCAGGACGATGAGCAGCAGCGTGCGGAATTGCATCGACGCGCCCTCGGGGTGGTGGCCGCCATCGTGCCATGGAACTTCCCGTTCCTCATGGCTTGCTACAAGTTGGCGCCGGCGCTTATCGCGGGTAACACCTTCGTTCTGAAACCCAGTCCGACAACGCCGCTGTCCGCATTGCGACTGGGGGAGATCATTGTCGACATCGTGCCGCCGGGCGTCGTGAACGTGGTGCCTGACGCCGGCGATATCGGCCCCCTTCTGACGGCTCACCCGGATGTAGCGAAAGTGTCGTTTACCGGGTCCACCAGCACGGGGCGCGCCATCATGAAATCGGCTTCCGACACATTGAAGCGATTGACGCTCGAACTCGGCGGAAACGACGCGGCAATCGTGCTCGATGACGTTGACGTCAAGAAAGTCGCGCCACGCATATTCGAGATGGCGTTCATCAATTCCGGTCAGGTCTGCATGTCGATCAAGCGCATCTATGTGCAATCGGGGATATACGACGCAATGTGCGACGAACTGGCACGGCTGGCCTGCGACGCCGTGGTTGGCGATGGTCTTGATCCGTCGACACGGTTTGGTCCCGTCCAGAATAAAAGGCAATACGAATCAATCAAGAAAGTGTTGAAAGAGGCGCCGAAGTATGGACGGGTCATTGCCGGCGGCCGTGCTTGGGGACCAGGCTATATCGTCGCGCCAACCGTCATCCGCGATATCGACGAAGGCAATCCGTTGGTGGACGAAGAAGTGTTTGGACCGGTGCGTTCGGTTCTGAAGTTCGATACGGTGGACGAGGCGATCGCGCGTGCCAACC
>NZ_JBEXMT010000077.1:0-2551 GCF_040610675.1 Nonomuraea sp. NPDC003804 | reverse complement strand
GAGCAGCACGTAATGCCCGGTGTGGTCCTCGGGCTGCGCGATGAATCCGAGCGCCATGCTGTCCGCGACCGTATCCGCGAAACCGGGTATATCGGAGAGTCGATCGTTTTCGCGCCCGAGGGACTGCGGCCCCTTCAATGGCGTGACGGTGCCGCCTGGGGCGACCCCGTTCACGCGAACGTCGGGTGCAAGTTCGTAGGCGAGTTGCCGGATCAAACCCACGCACGCGTGCTTGGAGGCCACATACACCGGACCACCACCGCCTGCGTAGAAGCTCGCGTTCGATAGCGTGAAAATCATGCTCCCGCGGCGCTCTCGCAGCGCCGGTGCCGCAGCATGCGCGGCCAACATATAACCGAGCACGTTCACGCCAAAGACTTCTTCGTAAGTCGCTTTCAGCGTGGGCCCGTCGAACTTTCGCAAGGATGCGAAGTGGTCCCACACCCCCGCGTTGCCGACCAACGTGTCGAGCTTGCCGAACTTGCGTACGGTCGCATCGACGGCCTCTGCGTTTGCCTCGGGAGACCGTACGTCGCCGACAGTGACCACGATCTGTTCGCCGAACGTTTCATACAGGGAATCAGCCTGTGCGGCATTGCGAATCAGCACACCGACGCCGCGTGCACCCTCCTCGAGAAAGCGCCGCAGCACGGCGAGTCCGATTCCCGAATTAGCGCCCGTAATGAGCGCGACATCATCGTTGAGCCAGCCCATGATCAGAAGAAGGTGTTGAGGTTTTTCGACATCAGCAGCGACTGCGTGATGACTATCTTTCGGCGTGCGACTCGCAGGCCGTCCTCGGTTTCGCGCAAAATGTCCTCGCGACGGCCAAGCAACAGGTCGTTATCTGCCTCGCCCCGGCTGCGATAATTCACGAATACCGAATGCGCCAGGTACTCGCCTTCGACTTCCGTCCGGCACGCCTCGACATTGCTGATGACGTGTACGTGCCGCGTCGGCGGATCTTCTGCCCAAGCCGACGGTTGCATGAAACGGGCAACCCTGCGCTGCAGGTCCAGATAAGTGTCGTCAAAGTACGCACCTCGCCCAGGCCCGTACGCGCCGATTCGGTCCGCCCGACGACGGTTTTCAATCGCCGGCATCCAGTAATGGATGTCGGGCGTCATCAGCGCGAGCCACGCCTCCCACGCCTCGCTATCGAGCAACCGAGCCTCTCGAAACAAAAACTGCTCGATTCGATTTGCGGTATCGCGGTCGACATGTTGCTCCGCCGCAGGAGCGAATTCGCCTTTCACATTCACGTTCATGCGCTCACCTTCCTGTCGTCGTAGTTGAACGCACTTTCCCGCAGCGCAGCCTTGTCGCGCTTCGGCACGTCTTTCCACGAACGAGCACTCAGCAGGTCGGCCCACCGCTGATAGAACGCGCGATGATTCGCCTCGTTCACCTGGTTTCGGTAGACGTTCCCGGGCAGATCGGTATCGGTCAGCCGCGTGCCAAGACCGAGACCCATGTACAGCTCCTGCTGGCGAGTCACGAACCCCGCGTTGGTGCGAGTCGAGAATTCGAAGTTCTCGCCGTCGTCCATCTCGAAGACACCGGAAGGCGAGAACGTCATCATCGTGCCCTTGAGCCATCGATCCTTGATGTCCTGCGGGGCGCTACGGTTCACGATCGTCCACGTGTGAAGTTCGATCTTTCCCGGCCCGCGCGGATGCCATACGCGGAACGTGTTCTGTCCCGGCAGGAACGAGAGATTCGGGAACACGCTCACGGACGAAATCGAACCGATCATCTTCGAGCGGAATTCGCCCAGCCGCTCTGCGACAGCGGGCTGGATGCCGTAGAGATACTTGCGGATTTCCTTGTCGCCCAGCGTCGCGGCATTGCCGACCACGTCGAGATTGAATTCCCAACCGTGTCCGTTGTAGTTCACATGATAGGAATCCGGATCGCGGTATACCTCGGCAACAGGGCCGCCGAGCATTGCGCGCGCCGCCGAATCGTGCGTCCAGAGCGCGTGATAGATGTCGCCGATGAAGTTTTCGACGGGCACCTTCCAGTTGCAGTTGATGACGGATTTCACGCAACTGCCGACGAACTCCGTGCCCTGCCCGTCCATGTCCAGCATCACGTCCAGATAGAAGCGGAAGTCGCCGAGCCATTCGTCGAGGGGCGGCGCATCCGGATCCATGTTGCCGAACACGAGCCCCTTGTAAGACGCCACCTGCGCGACTGGATGGAGACCGTGCTCGCCCGCCTTCATGCCGCTCGCGTCGAACAGTTCCTGGCCCGCCATGCCGCGCAGCGCGCCATCGATGCCGAAACTCCAGCCGTGATAGTTGCAGACGAAGCTGCGCGTATTGCCGGCGTCGGTAAAGTTGAGCTTGTTGCCGCGATGCGGGCACGTATTCAGGAACGCCTTGACCGAGCCATCCTTCTGGCGCACGACAATGACGTTATCCTCGGCCATGTACGTGGTCAGATAGTCGCCCGCCTTCGGCAATTGCGATTCGTGGGCGAGAAACAGCCAGCTACGAGCAAAGATTTTCTCGAGTTCCTGCTCGTAGATTTGATGGTCCCAGTAGAC
>NZ_JBEXMT010000076.1:0-2646 GCF_040610675.1 Nonomuraea sp. NPDC003804 | reverse complement strand
AGGTGCCGCTCCTTACATGATTGCCAAGTCTCACTCCCTTACAGGCGACCTGCGGGAAGTAGCCAAGCACATCCGGATCCAGCTCCAGAGTCAGCGCGAAAAGATGTTCAACGGTATGACTCTCCAGCGTGATGAGCTGGTCACATTTGACTGAACTGAAGTGGGTCACAACGTTGTTCAGCGCGCCCTTTCCTGGCTTCCGCGCTGGACTCGAGCTAGCCATCTCAAGGATGTGCTGTCGCTGTTCGACAGTTAGGCCCTCCTGCTCCCGCAGACGCTGGGCCAGTTCTTCTTGATTCATGGATCCCTGCCTATCTACTGGGAGGCGGGCAGCCGCCTCCCTCCCGGAATGCCTAGGGGTTGATTCTTATCGGGGTAAGGGGGTAGATTCGGCATAGCGGTTCTCATCGCTGCGCCTCAAACAGACCCCGGCCTGCAAGCCGGGGTTTGTCTTTTCTGCCCCAGAAGGTGCCTTAGCTCATCTGGAGGCCTCCATGTGGAAGATCGGGATCATTGAGTGGCCTGCCGATTGGTTACGGGATCCGCGCCGCGTGATGCATTGAACAACCATTGGGCGAGATCCCTGGATCGGATCATGCGCCCCTTCCTGCCGGGAATGGTTGAGGTTGCTATTCCCAGTCGGTTGTCATATGCCGCGCGCCTGGCAGCGCTGACGCTGTTGTAGCCAAGCAGCATCCAGACTTCTGAGAGCCGGACATAAAGCCCGTACTCCTCCGCCACCTGCTCGGCGAGCTGGTCAGGATTCGTTGCGCGAAGTGCGAGCGTTTGCATCGATAAGGGCACCATGTAGGCGAGCATCACTCACTCTCCTTCATATTGCAAACAGAGAGAACATTCTCTTATTTGTGGCGCATAAATTTTCTGATTACGTATCAGATAATCTGATATGCATGCCGCTACAGCGGTTACCATGTCAGAAGATTCAGCACCAAATGCAGTTCGTGGATTGCGATAGGATCGGCATGCTGCCGGCTGTTGAAAGAGATGACGGAGCACCTGTGTGCGTGGGGTTGTGGCATGCCAAGATGTTCCCCTAAGGGAGGTCGATTGGAAGATGAGCACATGATGAGCATCCCTAAAGATCCGCTCAGTCGCGACGAGCTTTCAGGCGATGCGTTAAGAGCCTTCTTCAACCTCGCTGCGAGCTGGGAACTGTCGGAACTTCAGCAGAGAGCGCTGCTTGGAGGTCCACCTGATGCTTCTTACGAGGCATGGGCGCGAGGGGCTCACGAGCATATCGATGACGACGTATTGATACGGATTAGCTATCTACTTGGCATCTACAAAGCTCTTCATATCCTTCTGCCTGACCCCGTTCAGGCGGATGGCTGGATAAGGCGACCAAACATGGCGCCCATGTTTGCTGGGAACACCGTGCTGGAGTTTCTTTGCCGCGGAGGCTTGAGCGAACTTCGGGAGGTGCGATCTTACTTGGACGGGCAGGACGCCATCACCTAGACAGGTGAGGCCATTCACCTTGAACCGCGTAACAAGTCGATGAGGTAGCCCGGGTTGATGCAGACCTGGACCTATCAGTCTCTGTCGTATGAGATCACGGGGGTGAATAAGAGCGGCTGTTCTTGCAATAGACCTGGATTCAACTAAGGGGTAACTTCGACATTCGCCCTATGATTGTCCTCGATGTGCGCGTTGCAGGAACTTGGCTGAGCCTGTGTCTCGCCGGTTGGCGACTGCTGCATCGTCACCAGGTGAGCATAGCCATAGATTGCTGGAGGCCTGCAAGCCGACAGACTGTAGGCTTCCGGGTATTCGCTCTCAATTGGTTCCGGACTGCCAGACTCAATTTCAATTGATGGATGTCGGGTAGACGCTAGTGTTGAGTCATCTCGGTAAGGCCCCTATCAGACATGCTCTTCGAACTCGCACTGCACTGCATGCAACACGCGGGCAGGGTCTACACTCAGCATCGCGGCCGGTGCCGCGCCCCAAAGCAACGCGTGCGGCGACAAGAACCACTCGGCCTCGCCCCAGCCGGTACTGCGACGCAGACCATCCGGCTCACGCTGGAAAGGACCAAAGTCCCGCAACACTGCTAGGATCTCGACTAATCGCTCAACGGGCTGGCCATCTGGGCGAAACTGCCAGATCGGGTAGCGGTAGCTGCCGTTGGGGTGCGTGACATACACCCCCAGCAGCTTCCCCTGACGTCGCAACTCGCTTGCACTGTGGCAGCCTCTGCCGAGCTTCAAGTCCAGCCCGGCATTGACCTGTGCTGCACTGAACCACTGTGAGGCGAGACTTTCGCGCCGTGCTGCGGCGGCATCCAGGATTTCTCGTGAGGGCGCGAAGCGAGTCATGCGAGCTTGAGCTGAACCAAAGATGGATTACGCATGGCTACGCGTCTCCGCTCCGGGCTAGGGGGCGCAAGTCAGCGTCCGCATTACGGGTGCGATCAAGTAAACGGTGGAGTACCAGGTTGAGGCCATCATCGTCTGATGAATAGGGAGAACCGAACAATGGGGCCTGGACCCAAAGGTGCTCCTGCCCGGGATGGACATAGGGGCCGTGATCATCGAGTAGTAGTGCCTCGCCCAGATTTGGCGAGGCGAGACGTAGGTCTTTCGTCTTTCCCGACCAACTGATGTAGGGCAGCTCCACGAACCA
>NZ_JBEXMT010000075.1:0-3146 GCF_040610675.1 Nonomuraea sp. NPDC003804 | reverse complement strand
TACCAAGGAGCTGGCAGTCGACTCGCTCCCCCAGTCACTCAAGGACGCGGTCTCGACTTTCCTCCTATCCTGCGCGATTCGAGATCTCAGGGAAGAGCCACTCAAACATCGATCCATGCTCGTCAATGTCTCTCGATTTACAGACGTGCAGGGTCGGATAGCGGAATCAATTGAAGGGCATCTCTACTCTGTTCTGAATGACGTACGTCAGTATCTTTCGGCGGATGATCTCTGGCCTAAGCACCCTGTTCTGGCGGATCTTCGAAGGGTCTTCGATGATCAGTACCTCTCAGTTGAGTTCTCCTGGGATGTCGTGAGGCGGCAGCTCCATGACTCCATTGCCTCCATCAAGGTGCTGACCATCAATCAGAAGACCGAGTTGGAGAGCAAGCTCAACTACCGGAAGTACAAGAACACCGAGAAGGGCCGCAGAGTCATCGCGGTCGGCGGACTGACGCTTTCGCGTGGCCTGACATTGGAGGGGCTATGTGTCAGCTACTTCTATAGACACTCCAAAGCCTATGACACCCTTCTCCAGATGGCCCGCTGGTTTGGCTATCGGACTGGGTATGATGACCTCTGCCGCGTGTGGATGCATGAGGACGCGCAGGACTGGTTTGCAGATATCGCCGAGGCTGTCTCCGAACTCAGAGCTGACCTCCGCCACATGTACGTCAATCGCCTTCCACCGAGCCGCTTCGGAATACGAGTACGCTCCCATCCAAAGCTCTTGCTCGTCACCGCCAAGAACAAAATGCGGAACTCATCCGATGTTGATCTGAGCGTCTCGTTCAGCAGCACACTGATCGAGACGACCGCACTTCTGCGGGATTCCACTGTCAATCGGAGAAACCTGGAAGCTACTGCGGAGTTCGTCAGTCGATTGGGAGTTGCGTCAGAAGAGAGCAACAGATTCGTGTGGAGGAGCGTGAGTTCCGCCGATGTTGCGCTGTACTTGTCTGCACTTACAATTTCCCCAATCAATCAGGGATTCTTGCCTGACGCAAAGACAGGCGAGCAACCGTTGATCTCGTTCATCAAGGACGCCCGGGTTCCGGCACTGGATAAATGGGATGTATGCGTTGTCCAAGGGAGCGGCGCCCCTGTCGATGCCGTCTCCATCGCCCTCAAAGATGGATCGCACGCCCAGCCAACCACGCGCAAGAGGTCCTTTGAGCGTCTGCGCTCAAAGGCCGCAACGAGTGCGCGCATCAACAAGCATCGCCTTGGCGAGGCGGGCGATGAACGGGCAGGTCTTGAAGCGGAGGTAGTCGCTGAAGCCGAGCAAGCGTGGAAGCAACAGCAGGAGACTGGCACCAAATCCATTCCTGGCGGAGCCTATCGTCTCTACCGGCCTTCGCCTCTAATCATCATCCACCTGATCGAAGCGAAATCAGGGAGCGATGACCCGAAGAAGAAGACCGCTCCTGTTGATGACGTGGGCGGTGACGTCAAGGTTGCCGTCAGCCTTTCGTTCCCTTCCTACACCGATACCGAGTCAACTGCAGTCACCTACAGAGTGAACAAGGTCTACCTAGACAACATTGGCCTGAGTGAGGACGAGGATGACGCCGATGAATAGTAGCTTGGAGGAGGTGTGGCACTCTGCAGTCACTCGTCAGGCAGCCGCAGCGCCATCGTCGCATGCTCACGTCATCTTCCGTACGGATGACAGCTCCCGAGTCGGGACGTTCGGAGGAGTGGACTCGTCTGGAAACCTCCTGTTTGCAGTCGAGACCACCTCCCCCCCACCTGCAGTCGATATCCGTTCAAATTCCATCGATTACTTCCGCCAGCAACGGCCAGAAGTCGGATCGTGGCTTATGTTCCTTCGGCTCAAGGATGCTGAGCTGAGAAGTGTCTTCTCCAGACTGTGCTGTGATCTGATCGAGTCCATATCAGATTGCCCTGACGATAAGGCGGTCATAGCAGAGACAGTGTCGCGAATTCGCCTTTGGCAGAAGCTCTTCAATCTTCGTCCTGATGGCCTTCTTGACCCGCACGAAGTCAAGGGCCTTACGGCAGAGCTTCTATTCCTACTGAAGCAATTAAAAGCAGGCCGACTTCAGTCTGATGAAATCGTGCTCTCCTGGCTGGGACCTACCGGCAGCGATCAGGACTACATATTCTCCACAGAGTCATTCGAGATCAAGGCGGTTAGCCCAAGTGCAGAGCTCGTCTCAATCAGCTCACTTCAACAACTGCAGTCTGATCGCGCTCTAAGCCTCAGCATCTGGACACTCCGACAGGCAGCTCCGACTGAGCCCCAAGCGTGGACGTTGAACGCACTGGTACTGAAGGCTGAAAGTCATCTGGCCGACAGTCCCACCGCCCTCGGCACATTCCGGGATCGTCTTCTGTCGGAGGGGTACGTCCATCACGCACTATACGACTCAATTGCGTATGAGTCGCTTGCCGAGGAGACGTTCCAGGTAGAAGGCGACTTTCCCCGGATAACCGAGTCGGATGTTCCTACTGGCATCGTCACCGCGAGTTACTCCATCTCGCTCCACTCAATCCGTGCAGCTCGGAGCCCAGCACATGGATGACTCGGAGTTTGGCATCGAGCTACGGCAGCTGGTGGTAAGGCGCGCAGCCTCCGATCATCTTGTCGACACACTTGCATTCGTGACCGAAGTTGCCGATAGGCTGCAGGAAGATCCGGCATTCGGCGAGATGATTCTTGCCGACGATACTCGGCAGCTCTCCAAGTCGCGTCAGAGCAAGATCCATGGCTTTTCCGCTCTCGATGAGTCCGACAGGTCCATTTCGGTGGTCGTAGGAAAGTGGAACGACGACCCGGAAGCAGGCTCCCTGTCCACCGCAGAGATTGACCAGATGCGCGGCTGGCTGGAGAACTTTGTGTCTGCGTCGCTCAACGATGGGCTGGATCAGGAAATTACAGAGTCCAGCCCGGCGTACGAACTTGCGACTACGTTGCGCTCCTATTGTGATTCCATCTCCTGTATTCGCCTACATGTGCTCTCCAACCAGCTTCTGAGCAAGGGCTACCGGCGTGAATCCAGATCGATCGTGTCTGGCGTTCCGACGGAATTGCATATCTGGGACCTGAGCCGCCTCAAGGCGGTCTATCTCTCATCGCGTGAACGCGAGATAGTGCAGATAGAGCTTGCCGACTTTGGTAC
>NZ_JBEXMT010000074.1:0-4083 GCF_040610675.1 Nonomuraea sp. NPDC003804 | reverse complement strand
CCCAGCTTGGAACATCGCTCATCGCGTGCACCTCGGGGGACGTGTGGGGGGATGGCTTGTCTCCCCTAGTCTCCCTCACTCGCACTGTTGGTGGGGGGACTGACGGGGATGAGATGGAGGGCGACGCCAAAACATGGCGGGACCCGCAGGCGCTGACACGCCGTACGGGTCCCTGAACCGCACACTGGAGGTGCGATCTATGGCACAGCGTACGGCCATTCCGGCACGAGCCAATACCAGTCCCGGCAAACCTCCCGCCGCCCGGTCGGCCTACCTTCTGCAACGGGACCTGGGGGACTTCGGCATCCTCTCGGACGTGCACGTCGGCACCGGGGTCGCGCTGCTGTCTGTGTGGGTGGACCTGGTGGTCTGGGTCGAGTGCGGCTCGGAGGGGTGGCGCTTTCGCTGGTGGAGCGGCCGTGTCTCGTCTCGTAACCGGTACGTCTGGGCCTTCTGCCCGGCCGACGCACACCACACGGCGGCACGACGCATCGCCCATCGATACCAGCAACTCCTGACAGGTCACCGGCTCTCGGAAACTATCGCCGATCTCGCCGCGACCGCCGAGACGCCCGGAAGCGGGGTGGCGCGGTGACCGGGGAGATCCCGTTCGTGCCCGGCTGTCAGGCGGCTCCTGCTGCTCCGTCGCGGGAGGTCACCGAGGAGGACCGGATGATGGCACGCCGCGTCGCGGCTGATGCGCGGCAGAGGTTGCGGCTGGTGCTGGAGCGGCTGCGCGCCGATCGGCTGGGTGCCCAGTCGTGATCACGCGGGCGAGATTACGCGCGCTGCTCGATCGGTGGAGGCTGGCGTTTGATGGGCCGCCTCCGCTGGTGGTGGGGTTCGTCATGAACGAGTTGGTTCAGCATGCGGCGCGGGTGGTCGGCTCGACCCCGGTACGGCGGGTCTGGCGGGGGGCTGCTCTATGCGGCCGGTCGGTGCTGGTCCTCCGGGCTCCCGAGATCGGGTGGCAGAGCTGGCGGCCGAACGGGCTCGCGTGCGGCGAGTGCTTGTTCCGGTCGGCGTGGGTGACATCAGCGGAGGTACCGGTGGCGGGGCCGGACGACTCCTCATAGGAGCTGGGTGGGGTGGTGCGGGTGGCTGGCTCCTGGCGCGGGAGCGGACGCCGCATCACCTCGCCCTCAAACGGGTGCGGCAGCGTGGTTGATCTTCCGATCCTCCAGGGTGGGCCGGAAATTGCCGATCCCACGCTGCCGTGCTCCCCTCTTCTCTACTTACAAGTACGCCGTTCTCTCTTCCTGTCCATGGCCACATGATTCTCCGTTCACAACAGAAGGGCTCATCAATGAACAAGGCGACCACTCTTCTCCGTCAGCCCTGGGGCTTGGGGCGTGCCACCGAACGCCTTCCCGAAGCGGCACTTCCCTACACAACAACCAGCCTCGACCCGGCGAGTCAGCTCACGGTCTTCTACGACGGCCGGGGCGGAATCGTCGATATGGGGAAGGGTTCGACCAACAGGGCGTACGCGACGATTACCAAGTCCCGGACCGGGGACGGCTCCCAGAACGCCCCGAACGTGGCCGACGACTCCAATAACGACGTCGAAAGGGACTGATTCGTGCGGTCCACCAAGGACGCCATAGTGGTGATCACTTCACCCGAGGACGTCACCGCCAATCTGGTGATCGCCTCCCTCAACGAACGCGGGGCCTGCGTCGCTCGCGTAGACCCGGCCGACGTCGGGTCTGGCCTGACGTTCGACGCCCGCCTGGGAGGCGAGCGTGCAAGCTGGTCCGGACGCCTGCGCACAACAAGCCGGGACATCGCGCTGGAAGAGGTGCGGGCGGTCTACTACCGTCGCCCGTCGCCTTGGCGATTCGAGGCACTGGAGGCGCAAGCACGCGAATTCGCCATCACCGAAGCCCGACACGGCTTGCACGGCCTGATCGCCAACCTGCCGAACTGCCGCTACGTCAACCACCCCGCCAATATCAGCAGAAGCGATTACAAACCAGCGCAATTGCAGCTCGCGGCACAGCTCGGGTTCGCCATTCCCGAGACGCTGATAGCCAATGACCTGGAGGCGGCCAAAGAGTTCGCGAAAGAACACGACCCGATCGTGTACAAGTCGTTTCGCGGCATCCCGCACAAAATAGACGGCAAGGTCGCGACCATCTGGACACAAAGGGTGGACTCCGCCGACCTCGACGAGTCCATCGCTGTTACGGCCCACATGTTTCAGGCAGAGGTCCCCAAACACAGCGATGCCAGGGTGACCGTCGTCGGCTCTCACGTCTTCGCCAGCCAGATCACCAGCCCAGAGGGCATGCTTGACTGGCGGAGCGGCGACTGGGACACGCTCGCGCATACTCCCATCCGGGTACCCTCGTCGGTCGTAGCGCGCCTGCACGCTTACCTCGACAGCTTCGGCCTGGCCTTCGGCTGCTTCGACTTCGCCCTAGAAGAAACCGAAGGAGGCGTTGAGCCGTATCGGTGGGTCTTCATCGAGTGCAACCCGAACGGCCAATGGGGCTGGCTTCCCGATGCCGAGGCGATAGCCGACGCCTTCGCTCACACCCTCCTGGAGGGATACACCGTATGAACCTGGCAGCCGAACTGCGTCACCAGCTGGCCGACAAGGTCGGCTCGGTGGCCTGGCACCCGGCCGTGGAGGCGGTTCCTCGCGAACTCTTCCTCGGCCAAGCGGTCTACCGGCTTGAACCAGAGCGCGGGTGGGTCCCGGTACGCAAAGACGAGATGACCCCTGAACAGTGGCTCACCCTGGCCTACACCGACGAGACGTGGGTCACCCAGATCGACGGGGTGATGGCGGAGGACGCCACCGGGCCGGTCGTCATCCTGCGGCCCACCTCATCGTCTACCTTCCCCGGACTGGTTGTGCGGATGCTCGAAGCCGCCGGGATCGGGGAGGACGAGAGGGTTCTAGAGATCGGGACGGGCACCGGATACTCGACCGCGCTGATGTGTCACCGGCTGGGCCAAGAGGCGGTGACCTCCATCGAATACGATCCGGTGATCGCGGCGAGAGCCAAGGACGCCATCACGGCGGCCGGGTATGCGCCAACGCTCATCCAAGGGGATGGGCTTCTCGGCTACTACGCCAATGCCCCCTACGATCGGCTGATCGCAACGTGCTCAGTTCGCACGATCCCACCGGTATGGGTGAAACAGGTCCGCTCGGGCGGAACAATTACAGCGCCCATGATGGGGTGGACGGGCGGGGCGGCCTTCGCGCATCTGCACGTGGAGGACGGCGGCTGCGCGAGCGGTCACTTCCTGCCCGACGACGTCTACTTCATGACCGCCCGTCCTCACCTGCCGCCATCACGCCCGACTCTGGAACTGGGCCTGGGAAGCGTCGGTGACAGCACGCTCGACCCGGCCGTACTCAAGAACGACACCGCGTTGTTCGTGGCTCAGCTCGCCGTGCCCCATGCACAACACGGGTGGGCGGAAGACATCCTGACGCTGCACGACGTCAGCACCGGATCTCAGGCCGACGTCCGGCCGTCCCCGACCGGTGGATGGGTGGTCCACCAACATGGACCGGTACGCCTGTGGGACGAGGTAGCCAAAGCCATCACGATCTGGCAGGAGGCAGGTCGGCCACATCAGTCCGGCTTCGGCCTCACCGTGACCCAGAACGAACAACGGGTCTGGCTCGGTGCCCCTGATGGGCCAAGCTGGAGGTTGCCCGCATAGCCAATGCAGGCAACCCGGCCCCCTCTTCGACAATTCGAGGAGGGGGCCTTACACGTCCAAGACCCACGGACTTGGGCTCGGGATCGTCTCTTCCGGGCACGGCCCCACGGCGCTTCGGACCCGTAGCGGTGTGGAGCGTGGGGGCCGGCGACATGACCGCAGGTCACCCGGAGGGCGAACGAAGTGAGTGTGGCCGGCGCGCACGCGGCGGAGAGATGATCATGAACGGTTCCGCGGCTCCTCCTAGTTGATCTTGCCGGGTCTCGGAGGTCATGCGGTGCCTGGCGGTTGCGGGCGGCCTGGCCGCTCCCGGCCGGGACCGGCCCCCAGGCCGCATGCCCGGCCGGGGAGGGCGGCCGGTTGGGCCGCCCGCGCGGGCCGCCCTTGGGCGGTCCG
>NZ_JBEXMT010000073.1:0-5239 GCF_040610675.1 Nonomuraea sp. NPDC003804 | reverse complement strand
GGAGATCAATACCGCGCTGGCCCGGCATCCGCAGGTCGTCAGCGCCCACACCACCGTCGTGGAGGCGCGGCTGGTCAGCTATGTCACCACCACCCGGCCGGTCCCGACCGACCAGCTTGTCGAGCATCTGCGCTCGGTGTTGCCGGCCGAGATGGTCCCGGCCGTCATTATCACCGTGCCCTCCTTCCCGCTGACCCCCAACGGCAAGGTCGACACCGCGGCTCTTCCCCTGCCCGGCACCGAACGTCCGCACCTGTCCACCCGGCACGTCCCGCCCCGGGGCCGCACCGAGCAGTGGCTGGCCGGCCTGTTCAGCCGGATCCTCGGCATCGACGGCATCGGCGCCGGCGACGACTTCTTCGCCCTGGGTGGCCATTCCCTGCTTGTCGCCCAGGCCACCGCCCATATCAGGCAGGCCTTCGACATCCACCTTCCACTGCGGCAGATCTTCGACACTCCCACCATCACCGCCCTCGCCCACGCGATCGACCGGCACGACGCCTCCACGGAACACCCGATCCCTGCGGTGCGCGCCAGGGAACGGACCGAGCTCGACCTGCCGTTGTCGTACTCGCAGGAGATGATCTGGTTTCTGAGCGAGCTGTCTCCCCACTCCGTCGCCTACAACGTGGCGCTGGCGGTGCGCTGGCGAGGCCGCCTCGACCCCGAGGCGCTCGCCAGGGCTCTCACCGCGATCATCGCCAGGCACGAGATCACGTACTCGTCGTTCCACGTCGAGGGCGGCAGGCCGCTGCAACGGGTGGGCCGGCCGTGGACCGTCGAGCTGCCCGTCCTCGACCTGCGAGCGCTCAGCTCCCCGCAGCGGCAGCAGCGGCTGGACAGCCTGCTGGCCGAGCTCAACGTCCCGTTCGAGGTGGACAGGGAACCGCTGCTCCGATGGCGGCTGGCCATGCTCGCCGACGACGAGTACGTGATGCTCCAGGTCGAGCACCACTTCGTCCACGACGGCTGGTCCATCGCGCTGTTCCTGGCCGAGCTGAAGGCCATCTACCTGGCGTTCAGCGAAGGACGGCCGCATGACCTGCGGCCGCTGGAGGTTCACTACGGGGACTTCACCCTGTGGCAGCGGCAGCTCGTCGAGGACGGTCATGTCGCCCACCAGCTCGCCTACTGGCGCGAGCAGCTCAGCGGCGGGGCGGTCCCCGCGCTGAACCTGCTGGGAGAGCGGCCGAGAGCGGCCGAACCGAGCGTACGCGGCGCGGTCGAGCGGCTGTATCTGGCGCCGCGCCTGTGCGACCGCCTCACCAGCCTCGGGAGGCAGCACGGGACCACGCTGTTCGCGACCCTGTACACGGTGTTCGCCATCACCTGCCGGGCGTTCAGCGACACCGACGACGTCGTGATCGGATCCAGCTCGGCCAACCGGCCGCTCCGCGCGCTGGAGCCCGTACTCGGCATGATGGTCAACCCGCTGGTGCTCAGGCTCGACGTCGGCGGGAACCCGTCCTTCGCGCACCTGCTCGAGCGGGCCAGGGAAACGGTGCTCGGCGCGTTCGACCACGCCGAGTACCCGTTCGAACTCCTGGTACGGGAGCTGGCGCCGGCCAGGGACGTGCGCGCCAACCCGCTCTTCCAGGTCTCCTTCGCCTTCCACGACACCCCGCTGCCGACGCTGGAGTTCCCCGGCCTCGTCGGCCGCGTGGAGTACCTCGCGGGGGAGTCGGCCAAGTTCGATCTGAACGTGACCGGCATCAGGGAGCCCGCCGATCCCATCGACGGGCGGGAGGGTGGTTACGTCCTGGAATGGGAGTACAGCACCGACCTGTACCGCGCCGGTGAGATCCGCAGGTTGATCCGCGCCTACCAGACGATCCTCGACCAGATCACGAAGCGACCCGACGCCAGCGTCGGCGAGCTGGTCGCCGAGGTACACCGGCTCGACCGGCAAAGAGCGGCGGTGGTCCGTGCCAACCCCGGTGCGACCCGGCGAAAGCCGATCTCCAGCACCCTTTCGTAGGAGACGGGATGACCCAGAGATTCTCCGATCATCGGCGCCGTGCACTGCCCGACGGCGATCCGATCGACCTGTCGGCCGTACCGGGCTGCGACGGGCGGCTGCCGCTGGTCCGGCCGAGCACGCCGGGGGTGAGCCTCAGCGGATGGACCGCGGCGAACCGGCAGCGGCTCGACGGCTGGCTGGACGAGCACGGCGCCGTGCTCTTCCGCGGCTTCGACCTTTCCTCCGCCCAGCAGTTCCAGGAACTGGTGTCCGTCGCGGTAGGCGAGCCGCTGGAGTACCGTGAACGGTCGACGCCCAGGACAGCGGTCCACGACCGCGTCTACACCTCGACCGAGTATCCGGCGAGCGAGCACATCCCCCTGCACTGCGAGAACTCCTACGCGCACACCTGGCCGCTGCGGCTGATGTTCTGGAGCCTCACACCGGCGGCCACCGGCGGTCAGACGCCCATCGCCGACTGCCGCCGGGTGCTCGCCAGGCTCAGCCGCGAGGTGCGCGCCCGGTTCGCGGAACGCGGCGTGCGCTACGTGCGTAACCTTGGCGGCGGCCTGGGACTGGACTGGCGGACCGTCTTCCAGACCGACGAGCGGGCCGAGGCGGAGCAGGCGTGCGAGTCCGCCGGTTACGCCTACAGCTGGCATGGCGACCGGTTACACCTGAGCAGAGTCGGACCCGCCATCGTCCGGCATCCGCGCACGGGCGAACTCACCTGGTTCAACCACGCGGTGCTGTTCCACGTCTCATCCCTGCCTGCCGCCGTCGCCGACGCCCTTCTGGCCGAGTACGGCAAGGACGGCCTGCCGAACAACACCTACTACGGCGACGGCTCCGACCTCGAACCTGACGTACTGGCAGAATTGCGGGCCGCGTACGAGGCCGAGGCGCTCGCGTTCACGTGGGAACGCGGCGACGTCCTGATCGTGGACAACATGCTGGTCGCCCATGGCCGAGTGCCGTTCACCGGTGCTCGGCGGCTCCTGGTGACCATGGCTCAGCCTTTCAGCGCGGATCAGCTGGTGAAGGAATCGGTGGATGTCTGAGGAAGCGGCCGTTCACGCGTTTCGATCGTCTCCGATGCAGGAGCGTTCGCTGTTTCACGCCCGCGCCTTCGGAGGTGAGCCGGCGGCGGTGCACCTCCGCGCCCGGCTGCCCGCCGGGATCGGCTCCGCGCGGCTGAACAGGGCCTTACGCGACGTCGTGGCCAGGCACGAGATCCTCCGTACGTCCCTGCGGCCGCTGCCGGGGATGACCGAGTCGGCGCAGATCATCGGAACGGTCCCCGACCAGGTGCTCAGGACGCTCCCGGACGGCGACCGCGAAGCTCTGTCCAGGAGCGAGATGGCAGCGGCGATGGAGCATGGCGGTTTCGTCGCCGCGCGCACCGCGGAGTTCCTCTTCCTGTCCGCCCCCACCTGGTGCGCGGACGAGCCGACCCTGCTGCTCGTCCTGGCCGAGCTCGACCTGGCGGGCGAACGACCCCAGTACGCCGATCTCGCGCAGTGGCTGCACGAGGTCCTGGACGAGGAGGGCCAGGCCGCCGCCGAGGCGGTGCTCGGCGTGGCCGGGCCGCTGCTGGCCACTGCCGCGTTGCGGCTGTCCGTACGCGAAGCCGCTGTCCGCGCGCTCGCCGTGTCCGCCTTGCCCGATATGGACTGGCAGGGGCCGGAGACGGCGGCGCTCCTGCTGTCCTGCTGGCGCACCGTGCTGAGCCGCATGGCGGGGTGCACGGTTCCCGTGGCCGTCGCGGTGGACGGCCGCGACCAAGCCGACCTGGCGGCGGCGGCCGGGCCGCTGGCTCGCTATCTTCCCCTGCTCACCCCGTACGACGGTGCACGGACCTCGGCGGACGACGTACGAGTGATCGACACCGACTGGGCGGCGCTTCGCGCGCAGCACGCGGCGCTGGACTTCGGGAACCGGCCGTGGCCGTTCGCCTTCAGCATGGTGACGGCACCACCCGCCTGGCAGGTGGACAGCCTCGTCGACGCGGGCGAGCCCCACGCGCTCCGGCTGTCCGCGGTACGGACAGGCGATCGCGTGGCGATGCGGATCATCGCCGACCGGCATGCGATCGACCAGGCGCAGGTAGCCGAGGTCGCCGACCAGTTCCGCCAGGCGGTGACCGATGCGCTGGCCAGGCCGCTGACTCAGGTGGGGCGCCTCGACCTGATGTCCGAACGCGCGCGCAGGCAGCGGGCGGCGTTCAACCCCCCAGCCACCGGCACCGCCACGGGAACGGTCGCGGACCTCATCCTCGAACGCGCGAAGCTGTGCCAGGACGAGCCCGCGATCCTGTCGCCCGGCGGGCCGACGACCACCTTCGGCCAACTCGCCGACGGGGCCCACGCGGTGGCCGCCGACCTCATCGACAGGGGTGTCAGCCCGGGGGATCTCGTCGGCGTGTACCTGCCACGGACCGCTGACCTGGTCATGACGATGCTCGGCATCCTGCGGGCCGGCGCTGCGTACGTCCTGCTCGACCCCGCGCATCCGGCCGATCGGACCGCGTACGTGATCGGTGACGCCGGCCCGCGTGTCTGCGTCACCGACGGCGCTCCCGTCCCCGGCCACCGGGGGATCACGCTTGACGTCAGAGATGTGCGAAAGGCGACCGCGCCTGAGGGTGCCCCACCGCATCCGGCTGCCTTGGCGTACGTGATGTACACCAGCGGGAGCACCGGCCGGCCGAAGGGTGTGATGGTGACACATGCGGGTCTGACCAACTACGTCACCTTCGCCGCGGGACGCTATGTGACCGGCGGACTCAGCGGGTCGGCCGTCGACTCCCCGGTGACCTTCGACCTGACGGTGACCAGCCTGCTCGTGCCGCTCGTGACGGGCCAGCCCATCACGCTCCTGCCCGAGGCCTGCGGGCTGGGCCGGGTGGATCCGCTCATCGAGGTGCTCAAGGGGCGGCCGGCTCTCAGCCTGCTCAAACTGACGCCGTCCACGCTGACCGCGATCAACCAGACGGCCCCGGTCCGCGAACTGGCCGGCGCGGCCCGCGTCCTGGTCATGGGCGGGGAGCAGCTCGCCTACGAGCCGCTCAGGGCCTGGCGGGAGAGTGACGCGGAGCTGCGGGTCATCAACGAGTACGGTCCCACGGAGGCGGTGGTGGGCTGCTGCGTCCACGAGGTGACGCGGGACGATCCGCACACCGGCCCGGTGCCGATCGGGTCGCCGATCCCCGGTGTCGAGGTTCACCTGCTGGACGCTCATCTCGATCCGGTCCCGACGGGTCATCCGGGGCAGATCTTC
>NZ_JBEXMT010000072.1:0-8317 GCF_040610675.1 Nonomuraea sp. NPDC003804 | reverse complement strand
GGAGCGTCCGGCACCTCGGCCACCCGCCGCGCCACCACCTCCGGCAACGCCACGAACTCCCGCGCCTCACCCGTCGCGTTCCACCCCTCCACCGCGGCCACGTCGGCGGCCAGGAGAGGAAGCCGGGAGACGGGGAGGTCGGGGTCGGCGACGGCGGCGGAGAGAAGGGCGACGAAGTGCTCGGCCATCCGCGCGATCGCGTCGGCGTCGAACAGGTCGGTGCGGTACTCGAAGATGCCGCCGAGCTGTCCGGGGAAGCGCTGCAGGTACAGCGACAGGTCGAACTTGGCGGTGGTCGTGCCGGAGGTCACCCACTCGGCCTCCAGGTCGCCGAGGCGCGGTTCGGTCCGTTCGGCGTCCTCGAGGCTGAACAGCGCCTGGACCAGCGGCGTGCTGCCGAGGTCACGACGCGGCTGCAGGTCCTCGACCAGCGCCTCGAAGGGCACCTCCGCGTTGGCGAAGGCGCCGAGCGTGGTGTTCCTGGCCCGGCCGATCAGCTCACGGAAGGTGGGGTCGCCGGAGCAGTCGGTGCGCAGCACGAGCGTGTTGAGGAAGAAGCCGATCAGCGGCTCCAGCTCGGGCCGGGGCCGCTCGGCCGCGGGCGTGCCGACCACGATGTCCCGCTGGCCGGTGTGCCGCGCCAGCAGGACGGTGAAGGCGGCCAGGAGCGTCATGAACAGGGAGGCGTTCTCGGCGGCGCCGAGCAGCCGGAGGCGTTCGGAGACCTCCGGGGAGACCATGAACGGGACGTTGCCGCCCTCGTGGCCCCTGCGGGCCGGGCGGGGCCTGCTGGTCGGCAGCTCCAGGCGTTCGGGCATGCCCGCCAGCCGCTCGCGCCAGTAGGCCAGCTGGGTGTCGCGCAGCTCACCCTCGACCCTGTCATGCTGCCAGGCCGCGTAGTCGGCGTACTGCACGGTCAGTTCCGGCAGCGCCGCACCCCGGCCCGCGTAGCACTCACCGAGCTCCCGGGCGAACAGGACCGCCGACCAGGCGTCGTTGGCCACATGGTGAATCGTCACCAGCAACTCGTGGTCGTCGGCCGCGTGCCGTACCAGAGCGGCCCGGAGCGGGGGCTCCGCCGTCAGGTCGAAGCGGCGGGCGGCGAACGCCTCCAACGCGCCCTGCTCCACCGTCTCCAACGGCACGTCCGCCTCGGCCGCCACCGTCACCAGCACGTCGTCGTCACGCTGGACGAACCGCGACCGCAGCACCTCGTGCCGGGCGGCCACCATCGTCAGCGCCCGTTCCAGCGCAGCCACGTCCAGCGGACCGCGCAAGCGCAGCCGGACGTGCGTGTTGTACACCGCCAGCTCCGGCTCCAGCTGGTCCAGGAACCACAGCCGCCGCTGGCCGTACGACACGGGCAGCAGCCCGTCGCGCGGGACCGGCACCACCTCGGGAACCGGAGTGGCGGCTTCGAGCCGCGCGGCGGCGATGCGCTCGGCCAGACCGGCCACGGTCGGCGCTTCGAACAGCGCCCGGACCGGGAGGTCGATCCCGAAAGCGCTTCGCAGCCGAGTGACGATCTTGATGGCGAGCAGCGAGTGGCCGCCGAGGGTGAAGAAGCCGTCCTCCCTGCCGAGGGGACCGCTCTCGAGCACCGACTCGAACAGCGCCGCGACCAGCTCCTCCACCGGGCCCTGCGGCGGCGTGCCCGCGGAGTCCTGCCGCGCCTCCCCAGGCTCGGGCAGCGCGGCGCGGTCGAGCTTGCCGTTGGCGTTGGTCGGGAGCTCGTCGAGGAAGGTGAACGACGCCGGGATCATGTGGTCGGGCAGCCGCTCGCGCAGCAGGCCGGCGAGCGCCGCCGGGTCGGCCCGGCCGTCCCCTGACGGCACGACGTAGGCGGCCAGCGTGCCCCGCACCGGCTGCACCACCGCGGTCCTGACCGAGGGGTGGGCGGCCAGGAGCGACTCGATCTCGCCGGGCTCGACACGCATGCCCCGGATCTTGACCTGGCCGTCCATCCGGCCCAGGTAGTCGACCTCGCCGTCCGGCAGCCAGCGGGCCAGGTCGCCGGTGCGGTACATGCGCGCGCCGGCCGGGCCGTACGGGTCGGGCACGAACTGCTGCGCGGTCAGCCCGGGACGCCGCGCGTAGCCGTGGGCCACGCCGATGCCGGCGATGCACAGCTCGCCGGGCGTGCCGACGGGCACGCGGCGCAGGTCGGCGTCCAGGATCTCGATCCGGATGCCCCTGATGGGCGCTCCGATCGGGGTGCGGGACTCGCCGGGCTCGCACCTGTGCCAGGTCACCTCGATGGCGGCCTCGGTGGGGCCGTAGAGGTTGTGCAGTTCGACGCCCGGGAGCCGCTCGTGCAGGCGGGCCGCCAGCGTGGCCGGGAGGGCCTCGCCCGAGCAGTACACCCTGCGCAGCGCGGGCAGGTCGAGGACCGCTTCGTCCAGGAGCGCGTCCAGCATCGACGGCACGAAGTGCACGGTGGTGACGCGGTGGTCGGCGAGCAGCCGGACCAGCGCGGCCGGGTCGCGGTGCGCGTCGGGGGTGGCGACCACGAGACCGGCTCCGGCGATGAGCGGCCAGAACAGCTCCCAGACCGACACGTCGAAGGTGAAGGTCGTCTTCAGCAGGACCCGGTCCTCGGCGGTGAGCGTGAAGGCGTGATCGGTCCAGGTCAGCCGGTTGGCGATGGCTTCGTGGGAGACGAACACGCCCTTCGGGGTGCCGGTGGAGCCGGAGGTGTAGATCAGGTAGGCGGGAGCGCTGGGCGGGATCGGGACGCCCAGCGGCGCGCCGTCTCCCGGGACCGCGGGGTCGACGGTGGTCGTTCCCGGGAAGCGGTCCGGCTGGTCCGTGACCACCACGCCCGCTCGGGCGTCCTCGGCCATGAAGGCCAGCCGCTGGTCGGGGTATCCGGGGTCGAGCGGCAGGTAGGCCGCTCCGGCGGCCACCACCGCGTGCACGGCCACGACCAGGTCGACGCTTCTCGGCAGGCACACGCCCACCACGTCACCCAGCCCGACACCCCGCTCCCGCAGCACCGAGGCCAGCGCGTTCACCCGCGCGCCGAACTCGGCATACGTCGACCAGGCGCCCTCCGCGTCACAGATCGCCGGGGCGTCCGGCGTCCGCGCCACCCGCCGCGCCAGCAGCTCGGCGAGGGAGGCGTACCCCTCCGGCGCGCCCGTGTCGTTCCACCGCTCCACCAGCGCGTCGTCGGCGGCCGACAGCGAGGGCAGGCCCGACATCCGCTGCTCAGGGCCGGCCGCGACGGCGGTCAGCACCTCGGTGTAGAGCGCCGCGATGCGCTCGGCGGTGGCCTCGTCGAACAGGTCGGTGCGGTATTCCAGGATGCCGCCGACACCGCCGGACTCCCGGCGCAGGTACATGGTGAGGTCGAACTTGGCCGTCGAGGTGCCGACGCCCCGCCACTCCATGGTCAGGCCGCCCGCGCTCACCGCCGGACGGTCCGCGTCCTCCAGGCTGAACAGCACCTGGACCAGAGGCGTCGCACCCAGGTCGCGTTCGGGCTGCAGCTCCTCGATGAGCGCCTCGAAGGGCACCTCGGAGTTGGCGAAGGCCTCCAGCGTGGTGGCCCTGACCTGCTTGAGCAGATCGCGGAAGGTGGGGTCGCCTGAGCAGTCGGTGCGCAGCACCAGCGTGTTGAGGAAGCAGCCGATCAGCGACTCCAGCTCGGGCCGGGGCCGCTCGGCGGCGGGCGTGCCGACCACGATGTCCCGCTGCCCGGTCGCCCGGGAGAGCGCGACCGAGAGCGCCGCGGCCATGGTCATGAACAGGGAGGCGTTCTCCTCCGCGCCCAGGGACCGCAGCCGCTCCACGACCTGTCCGGGGACGGTGATCGGGACGTACGCGCCGACGTAGTCGCGGCGCGCCGGGCGCGGGCGGTCTGCCGGGAGCTCCAGGCGTTCGGGCATGCCGGCGAGCCGCTTGCGCCAGTAGGCCAGCTGGGTGTCGCGCAGCTCGCCCTCGACCCTGTCACGCTGCCAGACCGCGAAGTCGGCGTACTGCACGGCCGGCTCGGGCAGCGCCGCGCCTCGGCCCGCGTAGCACTCGCCCAGCTCCTGGGCGAACAGCACCGCGGACCACGCGTCGGTGACGACGTGATGGATCGTCACCAGCAGCTCGTGGTCGTCCGCGGCGTGACGCGCCAGAGCGGCCCGCAGCGGCGGCTCGGCCGTCAGGTCGAACCGGCGGGTGCCGAAGGCCGCCAGCGCCTCCGGCGCCACCACTTCGAACGGCACGAACGCCTCGGCCGCCACCGACACGAACAGGTCGTCATCGCGTTGCACGAACCGCGACCGCAACACCTCGTGACGAGCGGCCACCATCGTCAGGGCGTGCTCCAGCGCCGCCACGTCCAGGGCGCCGCGCAACCGCAGCCGCACATGCGTGTTGTAGACGGCCAGCTCCGGCTCCAGCTGGTCCAGGAACCACAGCCGGCGCTGCGAGTAGGAGGCGGGGAGCAGACCGTCGCGTGGCACCGGGAGGACCGGCGGGATCTGGTCGGCGCCCCTGCCCTGTGCCGCGGCCACCAGGTCGGCGATCCCGGCGACGGTGGGCGACTCGAACAGCGCCTTGGGGGAGAGCCCGACGCCGAACGCCTTGCGCAGGCGGCCCATCAGCTTGATGGCCAGCAGGGAGTGGCCGCCCAGCGCGAAGAAGCCGTCGTCCCGGCCGACGGGACCGCTCTCGAGCAGCGCCTCGAACAGGGCCGCCACCAGCTCCTCCACCGGGCCGCGCGGGGGCACCCGCTCGGCCTCCACGGTGTCCGGCGGGTCGGGCAGCCTGGATCGGTCGACCTTGCCGTGCGCGGCCAGGGGCAGCGCGGGCAGATCCACCAGGTGGGCGGGAATCAGGTAGGTGGGCAGGCGCTCGGCCAGGTAGCCGGGCAGCTGCCGGGTGTCGCCGACGACGTAGGCCACCAGCTCGGGCTCGTCCTGCCCGCGCACGACCACCACGCAGTCGGTGACCGCGGGATGGGCCGCCAGCACGGCCTGCACCTCTCCGGGTTCGACCCGGTGTCCGCGGATCTTGACCTGTCCGTCCGCGCGGCCGAGGAACTCGATGGCGCCGTCCGGTAACCGCCGCGCCCGGTCGCCGGTGCGGTAGATGCGGGCGCCGGGCGCGCCGTACGGGTGGGGGACGAAGGCGGCGGCGGTCTGTCCGGGGCGGCCCAGGTAGCCGCGCGCGACGGTGGTTCCGCCGATGCACAGCTCGCCGACGACCCCGTCGGGTACCGGGCGCAGGTCCTCGTCCAGGATGTAGGCCTCGGCGTGGGGCAGCGGGAAGCCGATGGGCGTGACCGCGCCGGCTCCGGCCGGCTCCTGGTCGCCCGCCAGGCCGAGCACGCCGACGGTGGTTTCGGTCGGACCGTAGTGGTTGACGACCGCGGGGCCGCCGGGGCGCGAGCGCAGCTGCCGTACCCAGTCCCATCGTGACGCTTCGCCGCCGAACACCAGCGTGCGGCCGGGCAGCAGGTCGGCCTCGTCGGCGTGCAGGGCGGCCAGGTGCGAGGGCGTGATCTTCATCAGGTCGATGCGGTCGCGCCTGAGGTGCTCGGCGACCCAGGCGGCGTCCGTCGCGTGCTCGCGTGGGACCAGGTGCAGGGTGCCGCCGGTGAGGAGCGCGCCGTGGAAGACGGTGACGCTGAAGTCGAAGGTCAGCGGCTGCAGCATCGAGTGACGCAGCCCGGGCGCCAGGTCGAGCAGACCGCCGACCCCGGCCACGTAGGCGGTGAGCTGCCGGTCGGCGATGCCCACCCCCTTGGGCCGGCCGGTCGAGCCGGAGGTGTAGATCACGTAGGCGAGCGTGTCCGGGTGCCGGATGATCTCGGGGGCGGTCTCCGGCTGCTCGTCCGCCTCGCCCAGGTCGATGACCGGAAGGCCGGTCTCGGGCGGGCCGAGCTCCGCCCGGGTGATGACGGCCGTCGCCCCCGAGTCCGCCAGCAGCTCGCGCAGCCGCTCCACGGGATGCTCCAGGTCCAGCGACAGGTAGGCGGCGCCCGCCTTGAGCACGGCGAGGACGGCCACGGCGAGCTCGACGTCGGTGTCCAGGAAGAGCGCCACCGGGGTGTCAGGGCGGGCCACCCCGGCCAGGCGGTGGGCCAGCCGGTTGGACCTGCGGTCCAGCTCGGCGTAGGTCAAGGTGCGTCCCGCGGCGTCGGCCACCGCCACCTGGTCCGGGCGGGCGGCCACCTGGGCCGCGAAGGCCCCGGTCACGGTGTCGGACGCGGGGGCGGACCCGGCGCGGAACGGCGAGGTGGTCGTGGTGAGGCGCTCCTCCTCGCCGGGCAGCAGGAACGGCAGGTCGGCCAGGGACGTCTGCGGCTCGGCCAGTGCGGCGTCGAGCAGGCCGCGGTAGCGGGCGGCGAAATCCCTCGTCCAGGCCTCGTCGAACAGCGCGGTGGCGTACTCGATGCGCCCGTCGATGCGCCCGTCCACCTCGGCGAGGTCGATCAGCAGGTCGACCTTGGCGGTGCCGTTGCGCACCTGCCCGTTGGTGACCAGGGAGGGCAGGAGGTTGAACACGACCTGGTGCAGCGGCGTGCCCGCACCTTCCGCACGGTCCGGCCTGAGCTCCTCGACGAGCCGCTCGTAGGGCACCTCGGCGTGGTCGAGGGCGTCGAAGACCGCGGTCCGCACCCGGTCGACCAGCTCGGCGAAGGTCGCCTCACGCGCGCAGTCGGTGCGCAGCAGCAGGGTGTTGACGAAGTTGCCGATCAGCGGCTCCAGCTCGGGCAGCGGCCGCCCGCCCACCGGGGAGCCGACCACCACGTCCGCCCGCCCGGCCAGCCGTGACAGCAGGGCTTTGAGCCCGGCGAGCAGCACCACGAAGGGCGTGGTGCGCCGCTCCCTGGCCATCCGGTGCACGCCCTGCACGGTGGGGGCGGGCAGCTCGAAGCCGATGTCGCCGCCGGTGTGCCGCGGCAGGCCCGGATCGGGCGCGCGGGGTGACAGGCGCAGCGGCTCGGGCAGGTCGGCGAGCTGCTTGCGCCAGTAGCCGAGCTGGTCGGCCAGCTCGCCGCCGTCCCACCTGCCGCGCTGCCAGGCGGCGAAGTCGCCGTACTGGATCGGCAGCTCGGGGAGCTCGCTCTCCCCGTTCCCCGTGACGGCACGGTAGGCGGCCTGGAACTCCCGCTGGAAGATCGCCACGGAGGCGGCGTCGAAGGCGACGTGATGCACGGTGAAGAAGAGGCGGTCGGCCTCATCCGTGCGGATCAGGCGCGCCCGCCACAGCGGAGCCCGGTCGAGCGGAACGGAGCGGGCGGCCTCGGCGTCATACACCCCGGCGAGCCGTGCCTGCTGTTCCTCGGGTGGGAGCCCTCGAAGGTCGGTGACAGGCACGTCGACCGGCACCTCGGGCAGCACGACCTGGGTCGGCACGCCGTCGCGGGCCTCCAGCGCGGTACGCAGCACCTCGTGGCGGGCGACGACCCTGGCCAGGGCGGCTGCCACCGCGGAGGGCACGGCGGCAGCGTCGGTACCGGCCGGCAGGCGGGTACCGAAGGGGATGTTGTAGACGGCGAGCCCAGGTTCCAGCTGGTCCACAAACCAGAGCCGTTCCTGCGCGAAAGAGGCGGGGAGCTCGAAACCGTTCGCCGGGTCCATAGGCGCGCTCACGCTATTCGGCCCGCTCGTACTCCTGCATGGCCTCGCGCAGGCTGCGGGGCCTCATGTCCGTCCACACCTTGTCGATGTACTCGAGGCAGTCTTTACGGTCGCCCGAAAAGCCTTCCTCGCGCCAGCCGGCCGGGAAGGGGCGGTCGGCTGCCCAGATCGAGTATTGCTCTTCGTGGTTGATCACTACCTTGTAGTCGCCACTGGGCATGGATCCGCCTACTCCCTTTCGCGGCGCCAGGGGTTGCCCGACACGCCAAAGAACAATGTGGGACTTTGGGCCGCAAAATCTGGCAAGTTACGGCCCGTAATGGAGCAGCAGCGCACCTTATCCGGCTCTGACAGCCCCTGTAGTCGTTTTCACAGAAGCGTCGCCGATTGAAGTAGATGGGCGCCCGGCGAGTCAAGACATGTCGGAAGAACAGCATCTAACGATCACTGACAGTGTTCATGACAAGAATCGTGCATTGACACCGCCCCGAGGCTCGGTGAAATATTGGCCGGGCCCAAACTCGTCACCACGACTTGGGCGGCAACAGACCATACGTCCGTTTTACGGGGTTCTCCTTCATTCCGCGCTCACCCAGTGCGGAGAGAGGTTCAGTCCAGCATGGCGGTGCACAGCTCCCTCCCCTACCTGCAGACGACCCGAACGGCATGACCACCCGGCCCTCGCTGGCGGTCATCGGCACCGGCGGCCTGGCCAGAGCCGTCTGCTACGCCCT
>NZ_JBEXMT010000071.1:0-8779 GCF_040610675.1 Nonomuraea sp. NPDC003804 | reverse complement strand
CGGCAGCGGAGGCACCGCCTCGTCCTTCGCCGCCTTCGGCCACGACAGCGCCGACATGAGAATCGATCGATTCTCAACACCACCACCCGCAAGGCCACGGAACGCCCTCCGCGATCTTCGCGGCCTGTTGTAAAACGTGTTGAGAAGTCGTGGCGTACAACAAGTACGCCAGCACCCTTTTCTGTACGCTTCCCGGTCATGGAGCCCCTCGCCGAGCCGGTGCTGCCCTACTCGCACGCCCGTAACGACTGCCTCTTGTGCCGAGAGATGGACGCCGACTTCGAGATCGTGGAAGAGGCACTGGACCCGCTGTCCTGGATGCCGGGCCGCCCACCGCGTCGGTTCTGCCAAGGCTGCATCGGCCGTTGGATGGTCACCCAGGCTGCCTACGGTCGCGACCACCAGACCTCCCCTGGAGCACCCCTCGCGGTGACCGTCACCACCCTGGCCCTAGGAAGCGGCTCGCGGTGAACACCGCCGGCAAGACCCTCGCGCTTCCCGACGGCCCGCTACTGGAAGGCGCCCTCGGCGAGGATCCGCTGGCGGCCGAACCCGCAGCCCTGTCCGGGGCACTGATCGGCTATGCCCGCGTCTCCACCCGCGGCCAGCTCCTGGACCGCCAGCTCGCCGCCCTCGCCGCTGCCGGCTGCCTGCGCATCTTCGCCGACAAGAAGTCCGGCAAGAACGCCGAGCGCGAGGAACTGGGCAAGACGCTGGACTACCTGCGCCCCGGCGACACCCTCGTGGTTCCCTCGCTCGATCGTCTGGGTCGCTCCCTGCAAGACCTCATCGCCATCGTCGCCGGCCTGCGCAAGCGCGGCATCGGCTTCCGGTCCCTGCACGAGGCGCTGGACACCACCACCCCCGGCGGCCGACTCGTCTTCCACGTCTTCGCCGCGCTCGCCGAGTTCATCCGCGAGCTCATCGTGGAAGGCACCCACGAGGGCCTGGCGGCCGCCCGCGCCCGCGGCCAGCGCCTCGGGCGCCCGCCGGCGATGACACCCGAGCAGATCCAGCACGCCCGCGACCTGCTCACCAGGCCGAACAACACCGTCTCCTCCATCGCCCGGCTCCTCGGCGTCAGCCGCTCCACGATCTACAAATACGTCCCCGAGCTCACGCCTGACGGCGGGCAGCAGATCGAGCTGGGTGACGTCCCCACGTCACGCCCGGAGCTCGCGGTCTCGCCCGGCACGAGACGCGCTTCCACGCCGTAGCAATCGATATCTAGATCACTGGTCCCGGTCGTTGCCGCAGGTCAGCGGCATATCCGTTGGAAATTTCTTCATTGCTACCGGGATCCCTGGTGGACGGGAGCGCGCGCCGCCTCGCCGCCGGAAGGAGTACGGCACCCGGCTTCAGAACGGGCGCGGCCCTGCCAGGTGGGTGTACAGCTCGGGCGGCGTGAGGTCGGCCAGCGCCTCCTGCCACTCCTCGGCAGCCTCCGCCTCGAGAGGGAGGAGGCTTTCCGGGCCCGTGCCGAGCGCCGTGGCGACCAGCATCGCGGTGGGGCGTGATCGACCTGCTGGACGTGCTCAAGGACGTCGCCCACGTCACCGACTACACCACCGCGTGCGCCTCGGTCGCCTCGCGCACCGTCACCGACCCGGCGGTCGTGCACAGACGGCTGTTGTTGTGCCTGTACGGGCTCGGGACGAATGTCGGGATCACGCAGCGTACGGCCGTGGACGACGACGCCATGGGCACCGGCCGGTGTGATCCACCGCCGTTCCCGCCGAACGGCCGGCAAGACGATGGCGCCCTGGTCGGCCGCGGATTCGTTCGTGGGGTCGTTGCCGGTCACGCGCCCGCCTCCAGGATCGTGATGACCTCGTCGGCCACCGCGGCCGGAAGGTCTCCGCGTGGCAGCACGAACTGGCGGCCGCCGGTCTCGTATAGGACGTGGGTGCCGCTCTCCCGTACGGTCGTGAGCCGGATCCCGCGCTGGGCGGCGGCCGCGTTCACGCGCTTCCAGCTGGGCGCTTGCCGCTGTCGCACCTGCGCGGTCACCCGCTGGGATCGCGTGCCACGCCTCCAGCGGCACGATCGCCGGATGGGCTTGCTCGCGCGACCACACCCAGTCGGCGATGGGGTTGATCCGGCTACGGCTGGTCAGGGCCGCGCACCTGTTGAACACCTGGTAGCCGCTGTACTTGGCCCGGTGCTCGGGTTCGTGTCATGGGCCGCACAGGAGAGCGTTGGCGCAGACGTCGATGGGTGACCGTCGCCTCTCGCAACACGTGGTTCCGGTCTGGACGTTCGGGGGTGAGTCCCGGCGCTCGCCGCCGCGATAACGTCGCCGTCGCCCGCTGCCATCTCGGCAGCGGGGCGAAACCATTCGCGTCGACTCCGGCGCCATGCTCATGACGAGCAAGGGCGTCGAGCTCGAAGCCAAGGGGCATGGGCCGGCCCCCGCGCCGAGGTGATGCGGGGGCGGCTGCCGCCTCACGGTCTTCAGTCCCGTCGACGACGAGACCGCCAAGAAATTGGAGCGTCTGCATGCCCTCGTGACGTGATCCGCAGCGAACGGCTCGGACGGCCGTGGTCACGCCGAGATGAACGGCTCCGTCAGGTGCGGTGTCGCCAGGTGTAGCGTGGTGGCGGCTTCGCGGCCGAGCATGCGCTCCCTTGAGCGCCTGGCCGTCTCGGGGTCGATCTCGTGCGAGTAGGCGAGCTCGGGGTGGAGCAGCTGGAGCGCGTGCACCAGGAGGTCGCCGGTGATGAGCGCCAGCTTGCGCCCGTCGGCGACCAGCACGCTCTGGTGCCCGGGCGTGTGACCGTGCGCCCGGCGCGCAGCGGCGTGTCCCCGTCGAGGAGCCGGAGCCGACCGGCCGCCGCGAGCGGGTCGATGAGGGTCTCGCGAAGCTGCGGGTTGAGCGCGTCGAGGGCGTCGAACTCGGTCCGCTGGAGCAGGTATTCGGCGTTCGGGAAGTAGGGGCGGCGGTCGCTGGTCGCGCTGCCGGGCGCAGGGGCGCCGCCCACCGCGCTGTTGGTCGAAAAGTTGCCGGCCACCGCGCCGCCCGCTGATGGGATGGCCGCCTCGGTCACGACCGCCCATCCGACGTGGTCGGTGTGCAAATGCGTGAGCACCACGGTGTCGACCTCGGCCGGGTCGATGCCCGCGGCGGCGAGCGACTCGGGGAGCGCACCGGGCACGGGCGCCCACGAGGCGGCCGGGCCGTCCGCCGGACCGATCCCGGCGTCCACGATGGTGAGGCCCTTGTCGCTGCGGATCGCGTACGCGCGGAACTGGAGCCGCCAGCGGCCCTCGGCGTCGACCGCGCCCGGGTCGTAGCGGTCGGCCTCGGCCCACTGAGCGGCCGTGGCCTCGGGGAAGGCCTCGGCACGCGGGGAGAAGAATGGGCCCTCGCCATCGGCGAGGGCGATGATCTCGGTCGAGCCGATCCGGAGGCGGGGAACGCTGAGGGACATGGCCGCGATCCTGCCATGCCTTGCACACGGGTCGTGACTCGCTCCACCACCGGCTCCTGAACGTGCTGTGCTCGCGGGCCCCGGTCTGTGTGAGCACAACGAGGAGTTGAAGCATGCCGGCTCGCCATCGCGCGCCAGCCGCAGGGCCACGGCGTGTGCAGCGGCGAGCGTGACGCGGACAACCCGAGACGCCGGGCCAGGCGTGATCCGGCCCGGCCCGGCCCGCCAAGGAGAGAGCGATCGACTCCAGCATCGCGGCCAGCGGCGGGTCGCGCCACCACCCGCGGCACCACCACCCCCTGAGGCAATTCCCTTGATCAATGCGTCGTGCCGAAGAAGAGCCGGATCAGCGAGCGGGCCAGGGCCTCTGGATCTCCGTGGGCGGTTTCGGGCAGGGCGCCGCTCAGCCACAGGCCGGCAAAGCCGTGGGCCAGTGACCAGGCGGCGATGGTGGTCAAGCGGTCTTGACCCGGACTCGGCGACAGCCTGCCGGCGCTGGTGACGAGTACATGGGCCGCGCGCTCACGCGCCGTTTTCAGGCTGGAATCATTCATGCGATACAACTCCGGCCGGAACATCACCTCGAAGTAGGGCCGATGGTCGATGGCGAAACGGACATAGGCAACTCCGACTTCCAGCACGTCATCGGCCGCTCGCTCCAGGCTGTCGGCGAACACCTCGAACCCCTCGGCCGCCACGGCCGTCAGCAGTCCCGCCTTGTCGCCGAAGTGGTGGGCGGGGGCGGCGTGCGAGACGCCCGCGCGTCGGGCCAACTCGCGCAGGCTCCATCCGGCCGGGCCGGATTCCGTGATGGCCTCGAGAGCGGCGTCGATGATGGCGCGCCGCAGGTTGCCGTGGTGGTAGGCCGTCTGCTTGATCTGCCTCACCTCCGCGCTTTCCGTGATCGATGGTGCCATGCCCACCTTATCTTGACGTTGACAAGATAGCTAGCGTCCGCCAATCTTTCCGATGACAAGATTGGAGGAGCGGATGGTTCCGTTCATCGCCCTGATCGGCGGCTTCGTCGTCTTGCGGCTGGTCGGCCTGGCTGGCATCGACATGCTGGACGGCTGGCAGCCCGCACTACGGGGAGCTCTCGCCTTGATGTTCGTCGTCACCGGCGTGCCGCACTTCCTGCCCTCGTGGCGCCGCGACTTCGTCGCGATGATCCCCGCAGTGTTCCCGCGGCCGGCGCTGCTGGTCACCATCACCGGAGTGCTGGAGCTGGCAGGCGCTGCCGGGCTGCTGATCCCGCCGCTGGCACCCTGGGCTGCGATCGGGCTCGCGCTGCTCATGGCCGCCATGTTCCCGGCCAACGTCTCGGCCGCCCGCCGAGGCCTCACCCTGGCCGGAAAGCCCGTGACCCCACTGTCCGTCCGCACCGCCCTGCAGGTGCTGTTCATCGCCGCCGCCATAGCCGCGGCCGCGTAGGTCACGGCCCGAGCCCCCGTCTCACCCGTCCGCACACACCACGACAGTCACCGCCGGCATCTGTCGGTCACGGGCACGCTTGCACGCTCGACAGGCCCGCATCCCGCGCACCGGACGGCGTGGACATCCTCGCCCTCCCCGTAACTTCGACAAGAAAGGAGAGCGATGACCGCCACCGGCTTCGCTCAGGCCAGGGAACTGTCCACACCGCCATCAGATGCCCACCCCGAAACGGGACAGAGCATGATGCGGCCGTTACGTCCGTATGGATGGCGTTTCGCGCTCGTTGTCATCCTGCAGATGATCGGCGCTCTCGCGGGTTTGGCGCCGCTGCTGGCGGTCGTCGAGCTGGGGCGTGTCCTGTTGTCGCCCGGCCTGGTCGATCACGGTCACGTCTGGTTCGTCGTGATCGCGGGTGCGGTCGGCCTGCTCGCCCGGCTGCTGTTCACGGCCGCGTCATCCGGCGTCGGGCATCTTCTCGACGGCCGGGTGCAGCTGTCGCTGCGGCGGCAGTTGGCCGCGCGGCTGGGGCGGGTACCGATCGGCTGGTTCTCCCGGCGCCGCACCGGCGAGCTGGCCAAGGTGGTGGGGGAGGACGTGAGTGCCGTGCACCCGTTCATCGCCCACACCCCCGGCGAGCTCGTCGCCGCGTTCGTGGTGCCGCTGGTGTCGCTGATCTACCTGTTCGCCGTCGACTGGCGGCTCACGCTGATCACGCTGATCCCGGTGGTGATGGCGATGCTGCTGGTCCCGCTGCTGATGCTGCCCGCGCGGCAGCGCGAGCAGGAGGAGTACGACGCGGCCATGGGCCGGATCGCGAGTTCCGTCGTCGAGTTCGTGCAAGGCATCGCGGTGGTCAAGGCGTTCGGCGGATGCGAGCGCGCCCACCGCAAGTTCCTCACCGCCGCCGACGATTTCGTCAGCGTCTTCTCCCGGTGGGTGCGCGGCATGTCCCTGGTCGCCGCCGGGATGCAGTTGGCGCTGTCGCCGCCGTTCGTCCTGCTGATCGTGCTGATCGGCGGCGCGGCTCTGATCATGGGCGGTTCCCTGGCTCCCGCTGACCTGCTGCCCTTCCTGCTGCTCGGCCTGGGCCTGACCGCACCGGTGGCGGCCCTGGGACACGGCTTCGACGACATGCAGGCCGCCCGGCGCGCGGTCGGAAGGATCCGGGACGTGCTCGCGGTGCCGTCGCTACCGGAGCCCGCGCACCCGGTCGCGCCACAGGGGCACCGGGTGGAACTGCGCGGCGTCCGCTTCGGTTACCAAGCAGATCACGAGGTGCTGCGCGGGATCGACCTGGTGCTCGAGCCGGGCACGGTCACCGCGCTCGTCGGGCCGTCGGGCAGCGGCAAGTCCACGCTGGTCCAGCTGCTGCCGCGCTTCTTCGACCCGACCCACGGCTCGGTACGGCTGGGCGGTGTCGACCTGCGCGAGCTCGGCAGCCGGGAGCTGTACCGGACGGTCTCCTTCGTCTTCCAGGACGTCCGCCTGCTGCGCGCGTCGGTCGCCGACAACATCGCGCTGGCGCTACCGCATGCCGACCGCAACGACGTGGTTCGCGCCGCCCGGCAGGCCAACATTCATGACCGCATTCTCGAGCTGCCGCGCGGATACGAGACGGTGATCGGCCAAGAGGCCCGGCTCTCGGGTGGCGAGGCGCAGCGAATCTCGATCGCCCGCGCGCTGCTCGCCGAGGCGCCCGTTCTGGTGCTGGATGAGGCGACCGCCTTCGCCGACCCGCAGACGGAGGAGGCGGTGCGCCGGGCCCTGGCGACGCCGTCGGGTGATCGGACCCTTCTGGTCATCGCGCATCGCCTGGAGACGGTCGCCGACGCCGACACCGTCGTGGTGCTGGAGAACGGGGAGATCGTCGAGCATGGCAGGCCTGTCGACCTGCTGGCACGAGGCGGGAAGTTCACCGCGCTCTGGCAGTCCCATCAATCCGCGATCCAAGGAGACCAGCCCCGATGATTCGAATGCTGCTGCGCGTGCTGGGACAGCAGCACGCTCGGGCCATGCGCGGCACCGTGGCCCTCATGACGACGACCGCGATCGCCGAGGGTCTGTCCTACGCCCTGCTGGTCCCGGTACTGCGGGCGCTGCTCGGCAGCACGCCGGCGGATGCCGGGCCGTGGCTGATCGCGTTCGGCACCGCATTCGCGGCCTATGCCGTTCTGCGCTACCTCAGCGATCTATCCGGTATGCGGGTGGGGACCACGATGCTGCGTGGCATGTACCACCGGCTCGGCGAGCATCTGGCCCGACTGCCCATCGGCTGGTACAGCGCCGACCGGGTCGGCGAGGTGTCCGTCATGGCCAGCCGCGGCCTCCTGCAGGCGATGGGCGTGGCGGCGCACCTGCTGGCGCCGTTCATCTCCGCCCTCGTGACCCCTGTGACGATCGTCGCCGTGATGCTCGCCTTCAACTGGCAACTGGGGCTGGCCGCATTGCTGGCCGCACCCGTCGTGGCGGCGATCATGGCATGGACGGCACGCTCGGTGGCCGCCACCGATGCCGAGCGGCACGAACGCGACAAGGAAGCTGCCGGGCGGGTCATCGAATTTCTCCAGGCCCAGCCGGTGCTGCGGGCCGGCGGCCGGACCGGCGAACGGTTCACGTTGCTCGACGACTCGCTGCGGGAGGTTCAGCGTGCCTCGCGCCATACCGTGCTGGCGATGCTGCCCGGCACGGTGGGCCTGACGCTCACGGTGCAGTCCATCTTCACCGCCCTGCTGGCCCTGGGCGCCTACCTCGCACTCGGCGGCAACATCGGCGCCGCAGATGCCTTGACGATCCTGGTGCTCGCCGCCCGTTGCGCCGATCCGCTGCTGTCGCTCTCCGACATCAGCGGCAAACTGCGCAGCGCACGGTCCGAGCTGGACAGACTCGACCAGGTGCTGTGCACCGAGCCGCTGCCCGAGCCTCCAGAACCGACCCAGCCGACGAACCATGACCTGGCGTTCGACTCCGTCACCTTCCGGCATGGCGACCGCATGGTATTCGACGACGTGTCGCTGTCCGTGCCCGAAGGGCAGCGGCTCGCCGTCGTCGGGCCGTCGGGCGCGGGCAAGAGCACCCTGCTGCAGTTGCTCGCGCGGTTCTACGACGTGGACGCGGGCGCGGTGCGCGTGGGCGGTGTGGACGTGCGCGCGATCGACACCGAGGTGTTGATGGCGCAGATCGCGATCGTCTTCCAGGATGTCTATCTCTTCGACGGCACGATCGAGGAGAACGTACGGCTCGGCCGTCCCAACGCCGACGACGCCGAGGTGCGGGCGGCCGCAGCCGCGGCGCGGCTGGACGAGGTGATCGAGCGGCTGCCCGGTGGATGGGCGGCCAACGTCGGCGAGGGCGGCGCGCTGCTGTCCGGCGGCGAGCGCCAGCGCGTCTCGATCGCGCGAGCGCTGTTGAAGAACGCACCCATCGTGCTGCTGGACGAGGTCACCTCCGCACTCGACCCGGTCAATGAGGCGGCCGTCCACGAGGGCATCGAGCGCCTCATGGCGGGCCGGACAGTGGTGATGGTGGCGCATCGGCTGCGCACCGTCCGGCGCGCCGACCGCATCGTCTTCCTGGACGGCGGCCGGATCGCGGAGGATGGAGCCCACGACGAACTGCTGCACCGCGGTGGCCGCTACGCCGACTTCTGGTCTGTCTCCGCGGCGCCGGCGCTGAGTGAACGAACCGGGGCGCCGTAGTACCGTCGCCAGCAGAATCGGCGTTATGGCAGGTATCGGCGTAGGTAAGGCCGAAGGCGTGACAGCTCGTTGATCGCGTGGAGCTGCTTCCCGCTGTGCTGAGAGAGAGTGGCCCGCCAAGTCAGACGGATCTGGGGCGAAGGCGGCGACGGTCAGTCGAAATACCGTGCAAATCTGAATCTGCGGACTTCGAGGGGAACGGAGCGCCGGCTGACCAC
>NZ_JBEXMT010000070.1:0-10764 GCF_040610675.1 Nonomuraea sp. NPDC003804 | reverse complement strand
CCGGCCGCCCACGACTGGAGATCCTCAGACGTCACCACATCCGACACGAACGCGACTATAGATCACAAAACATGACTGTAGTACTAGTACTCCAGCATCAGTTTGCGATCTTAGGTGTGTAGCGTGCCGCTCTTGTGATGGATCACGAGGTTGCGGCGTGGGTAGCGGGGTTGGATGACCTGTTCGCGCGGGTCGCGGGCCGATTCGGCAGGCCGGAGCCGCGGCGACGGACTCGGGCGTATGTGCGGGGACTGCTGGCCCCGATCGAGGGGAAGGCTTCTTCGTGGTGATGGCCCTGCTCAAGGCGCTTGGTGCCACACCCGCGACGCTGGATTGACGATCAGAGGCGGTCAAGGAGTACGGCCGTCTGGCTGTGCAGCATGGCGCTCCGCACGGCTCGACCACCGGGGCCTGGGCCCTACGCCATTGCTGACGGCCCCAAGCCGAGCGGTTCGAGCCGATCGTCAGCAGCCTGCACAAACGCCGTGAGAGGGCACGCAGATCCGAGCACGCCATGGTGGCCTGTGGCGTGGAACTCAACCCGCGTCCACGACACGCAGGTATAGATCAAGTTAGTACCGCTCACCGCGACCTTGGTGGACGGCAGTCCCGAGGCACAGGTCCCTGTGGATGCCGAGCTGTTGTTGTGAGCTGAAGGCTGCGGGCGTTGTCTTGCTCTGAGCGGCGAGCAGAAGGGGCAAGGCCATGAGACGTCATCGGGATCGGTGTGTGGCCTACAAGCGGTGCGGATGCGCCGATGCGGTTTCAGGCAAGCAGTTGGGAGGCCGCTGTGTGCGGCTCGCCGAGGCCTGGCACGGGAGCTGGTACTTCGCGGTGCAGGTGAGCGGCTTGGCCGGGCGGCGCGGCGGCTTCGCCACCGCCGAGCAGGCCCGTCAGGCGGGCCGTGAGGTGATCGCGGCCGATCGGAACGATGTGGCGGTCGGGGGATACACCCTGGCGCGGTGGTTGCGCCGCTGGCTGGATATGCAGCCACACCTACGGCCCAGCACCCGCGAGGCCTACGCCGATCACGTGCGGCTGTATCTGATCCCGTATCTGGGTCGGATCGAGCTGGCCGAGCTGGCCAGCTGCGACATCGCGCGAATGTTCGCCGTCTTGGCCAGGCGCCGCAACCGGTATGGACAGCTGATCGCGTCCTCCACCTTGCCTCGGATCCGGGCGACCTTGCGCACGGCGTTGAACGCCGCGGTTCGTGAGGGCCTGCTGGCATCCAACCCGGCGCGCATGATCCGGCTGCCCGCACCGCGCCAGCCGTACCCCGAGGTGTGGACCGAGCGCCGGGTCGCGGCATGGCGGCGAAGCGGCGAGCGGCCCGCGGTGGCGGTGTGGACCGCTGAGCAGTTGGCCGAGTTCCTCGCCTTCGCCCGTGGCGACCCGCTGTATCCGCTGTGGCAGCTGATCGCGTTGCGCGGTCTGCGCCGCGGCGAGGCGGCCGGTCTGCGCTGGGTGGACCTGGACCTCGACCGGCGGGAGCTCACCGTGAGCCGGCAGTTGGTGCACACCGACGATGGGTTGATCGCCTGTCCACCGAAAACCGCTGCCAGCCGACGGATCGTCGCGCTGGACCCCGAGACGGTTCGGCTACTGCGCCGCCACGAGCAGGCCCAGCGACAGCTGCTGGGCGACGCCTGGAACGAATCCGGGCCGATCTTCGCCCGGACGGATGGGTCCCCGGTCCGGCCGGACTATCTCACCGTCCGGTTCCACCAGCTGGTACAAGCCAGCAACCTGCCACCGATCCGGCTGCACGACCTACGGCACGGTACGGCAACCCTCGCCCTGGCCTCGGGCTCGGATCTGCGGGTGGTGCAGGGCACGCTGGGACACGGCAGCATCGTGGTGACCTCGGACATCTACACTTCGGTGCTGCCGGAGGTGTATCACCGCTCAGCCCAGGCGATCGTGCGGCTGGTCCTGGGCAAGGCGCGCAGGACCGCCCGCAACCTCCGGAAGGCGGCGGCCTGACCAAGTGACCCAGATATGGCCCACACGTGTCTCACGATCAGCAAGAAACCTTCCCATAAGGGAAGGAACCGCAGGTGAAGGTGGTAGGGCGCCCGGGGCTCGAACCCGGAACCTACGGATTAAAAGTCCGCAGCTCTGCCAATTGAGCTAACGCCCCTCGCAAGATGCAGGGTACAGAGGCTACCGCCCCCCGCGCGACGTCAGGCACATCACCTGTACGCCGACAACCCGGTCAACGCCTCTCCCAGCACCAGCGTATGGATCTCCTCAGTCCCCTCGTACGTCAGCACGCTCTCCAGGTTCGTCATGTGCCTGATCACCGGGTACTCCAGTGTGATCCCGTTTCCGCCGAGGATCGAGCGGGCCTGCCGGGCGATGTCCAGCGCGGCCCGCACGTTGGCGAGTTTCCCGAAGCTGATCTGCTGGGGCGTGAGTGCCCCCGCGTCCTTCAGGGCTCCCAGGTGGAAAGCGGTCAGCGACGACTGTGCCAGTCCGACGTACATCCACGCAAGCTTCTCTTGTGTGAGCTGGAATCCGGCGATGGGCCGGTCGAACTGGACGCGGGTGCGCGCGTAGTCGAGCGCCGTCTCCAGGCAGGCGCGGGCGGCGCCGACGACGCCCCAGAGGATGCCGAAGCGGGCCTCCGACAGGCAGGAGAGCGGCCCGCGCAGGCCGGTCACGCCGGGCAGGACGGCCGAGCCGGGCAGGCGGAGGTCGTCGAAGTAGAGCGAGGAGGTCACCGACGCGCGCAGCGACATCTTCTTGTGGATCGGGGGCGCGGAGAATCCGGGCGTGTCGGTCGGGACGACGAAGCCGCGGATGCCGTCGTCGGTCTGAGCCCAGACGACGGCCACGTCGGCGACGGACCCGTTGGTGATCCACATCTTGGATCCGTTGAGAATCCAGTCGGAGCCGTCGCGCTTGGCGAAGGTGCGCATGGCGGAGGGGTCGGATCCGTGGTCGGGTTCGGTGAGGCCGAAGCACCCGATGGCCGACCCTGAGGCCATCAGGGGTAGCCATTGCCGCTTCTGCTCGTCGGACCCGTACTTCCAGATGGGGAACATGGCCAGCGAACCCTGGACCGACACGAACGAGCGCAGCCCCGAGTCGCCCGCTTCGAGCTCGCGGCAGGCCAGGCCGTACGAGGTCGCGTCGGTGCCGGCGCAGCCGTACCCCTCGAGATGCATGCCGAGCAGCCCCAGCTCGCCGAGGGCGGGCGCGAGCTCGCGGGCGGGGAAGACGGCCTCTTCGAACCAGTCGCCCACGTACGGCAGGACGCGGTCGGCGACGAACGACCGGACGGTGTCCCTGATCAGTTTCTGGTCGCCGGTGAGCTTGTCGTCGACCCGTAGCAAGTCGACCCGTAGCAAGTCGTCCATACCCCAGGGTTCTACCAGGGGCAATCCCGATGTGGAAACAGCGGGCCCGGGGGCAGTCTTGAGCCATGAGCGAATCGAACTTCAAGCAGCTGCGCAGGACCCGCCAGGGCAGGATCATCGCGGGTGTCTGCTCGGGCATCGGCGACTACGTCGGCATCGACGCCAACCTGGTCAGGATCGGCCTGGCGATCGCCACGCTGTTCGGCGGCGCCGGCATCGGCGTCTACGCGATCGGCTGGCTGCTCATGCCCGAGGAGGGCAAGAACACCTCGATCGTCCAGGACCTGATCAACAACAGGCAGGCCAAGGACGCCTGGCACCAGGCGACCCCCGACTACAGCCCGGCCGCGGGCTGGCAGCGCCAGGAGCCCGGCATGCCCGGTGACCAGAAGCCGCAGGCGTGACCGTGCCGGCGGGCTCAGGCGGCGGCCTGGGCGCGCACTCTGGCGACGATGTCGCCGCGAGACTCGGTCCACATCATGGCCAGCACGGCCGCGACCGTCACCCCGCTGATCCCCGCCAGGGCGACGACGGGCTCGGGGCCGAGTCTCTCGGCGGCCATGCCGCCGATCAGGATGCCGATGCCCTGCGCGGCCATCAGCCCTGACTGCACCAGGCCGAACGCCTGGCCGCGCCGCTCGGCCGGGACGCACTGGACGAAGGCGGCGTTGGCCGCGAGCTGGTAGGCGCCCCCGACCCCCGACAGGACCCACAGGGCCAGCACGACCGCCAGCGACGGCCGCATCGCGCACACGATCAGCGGCGCGCACGTGAGCATCGACAGCCACCCCATGGCGCGCAGCCGCCCCGCGGGCGAGACGAACCTGCTGAGGAGGAAGGCCCCCAGCACCGTCCCCGCCGGCATGGCCGCCATCAGCAGGCCGGTGATCACCGGTACCGGCAGCGACGCGTCCTTCGCCAGCTCCACGGCGTACGGCACCGCGATGCCCTCGGGCAGCACGTAGAACCCGCACAGCCAGGCAAACAGGACGAGCGTGCGCAGCTTCCTGTCACCGAAGACGAGCACGGCTCCGGCGCGCGTCATGTGCCACATCGACGGCTTCTTCCCGTCCGTACGGCCGGCGGCCGGCCTCCGCCGTACCCCCGAGACGAGGATCAGCGCGGAGGCGAGGAAGGTGGCCGCGTCCAGCGCCAGCGCCCGGTAGGGCCCGAGGACGGCGATCGCGGCGCCGCCGGCGGCGAACCCGAGCATCTGGACGGCCTGGTTGGTCATGTTCTGCAGGGCCGAGCCCATGACATAGCGGTCGCCCTCGAGCACCTCGGGCAGCAGCGCCGCCCTGGCCGCCGAGAACGGCGCGCTGAGCAGTACGACGAAGAACACCAGCACGCACAGCACGGCGAACGGCATGCCGGGAACGGCCATGACGGCCACGAGCAGCGCGCGCAGGAGATCGCACACGATCATCACCCGGCGGCGCGCGAAGCGGTCGGCCAGGCCCGCGAGCAGCGGCCCGCCGAGGATCGACGGCAGGTAGGTCAGCGCGTAGACGGCGGCCGTGGCGAGGGCGGACTGTGTCCGGTGGAACACGAGCACGGCCAGCGCCACCTGGGCGAGCTGGTCGCCCAGCAGGGAAAGGCCTTGGCCGTACCAGAGCGCGCGGAACTCACGTAGGGCGAAGACCTCGCCGTACGTGGCCCGCCGTTCAGGGGCACGCCTGTGCCTCCCCGGAAGCCTAGCCCCCATAGGTCCCCGCTGAACCTGACTCAGTGTGCTCGCTATGTGACCTAAGGTGCCGGGGAGGGGGCTGCGGCGCAACCGAAAGCAGCCAAGCTCTTGCAAACTGTAATAGCGGGCCCGCGATCACCAGCCCAGCTGATGGAGCCGCTCGTCGTCGATCCCGAAATGGTGCGCTATCTCGTGGACGACCGTGATCTGCACTTCCTTCACGACCTGTGCCTCGCTGTCGCACATTTCACAGATGGGGTTGCGGTAGATCTCGATGCGGTCGGGCAGGACCGCCGAGTACCAATCGCCGCGCTGCGTCAGGGGAACACCGGTGTACAGCCCGAGAAGATCAGGCTCCGGCGGGTCGTCCACGACCACCACCACGACGTTGTCCATCACGCGGGTCAGGTCGGGAGGGATCGTGTCCAATGCTTCGGCCACGAGTTCTTCGAACTTCTCCCGGGAGACCTCTATCACGGTTGCCATTCTGCCCCGTCCGTCGGGTAGGCAAGAAGGCGTATGAACGTCATCAGAACCGTCATACGGTCGCGGCCTGCCCGGGTCGCGGCGGTGCTTCTCGTGTCCGCGGTCGGCGCGTGGCTCGGCATCATCCTCAGCGGGACGGTCCGCGCCCAGGTCGGCCCCGTCGAGACGGGGATGTCGCTCAGGCCCGCGTTGACCGGTGAGACCGTGGTCGACGCCCACCCGCTCGGCACCCTCAGGTTCCGCAGCCACGACGCGCCGCTCCGCCTGCGCATCACGCTCGAGAACATCGACCAGGACAAGGCCAGAGCCTTCATCGACGACCCGAAGCTCGCCACCCGGCTGCCCGAGATCATCGAGGACGACCTGCGCGGCGGAGTTCAGGCGTTGGTGATCCGTTCCCTGCTGTGCGCGGCCGCGGGAGCGCTGCTCGCCGGATACCTCGTCTTCCGCCGGCCCAGGGTCGCCCTCTACAGCCTGCTGGCCGCCGCCGTCGCCCTCGCTGGCACCGGCGCCGTCGCCGCCCTCACCTTCCGCCCCAGCTCCCTCGTGGAGCCCCGCTACTCGGGGCTGATCGCCGCCGCGCCGTCCCTCGTGGGCAGCGCCCAGTCGATCGTGACCAAGTTCGAGTCGTACCGCCAGCAGCTCACCAAACTCGTGACGAACGTCTCCAAGCTGTACGACACGGTCTCCGCGCTCCCCACCTACGACCCCGCCCCCGCCTCCATCAAGGTCCTGCACGTCTCCGACATCCACATCAACCCGATCGCGTGGAACGTCGTCCGCTCGCTCAAGGAGCAGTTCATGGTCGACGTCATCGTGGACACCGGCGACATCTCCGACCACGGCACCAAGGCCGAGAACGCCTTCATGGAGGAGATCGGCAAGCTCCGCGTGCCGTACGTCTTCGTGCGCGGCAACCACGACTCCAAGGTCACTGAGCGCGCGGTCGCCGCGCAGAAGAACGCCGTCGTCCTCGACGACGACTCCACCACCGTCGCCGGGCTGCGCATCTACGGCCTGGGCGACCCCCGCTTCACCCCCGACAAGTCGGTGCCGGCCGACAACGATCCGGCCCGCATGCGCGAGTTCGGCCGCGAGCACGCCGTACGGCTGCCGCAGCCCTCTCCCGTCGACCTGGTCGCCATCCACGATCCCGACGCGGCCAAGGGCTTCTCCGGATTCGCTCCGCTGGTCCTGGCCGGCCACTCCCACCGCCGCTCGACCACGCTCCTGCCGTCCGGCACCCGCGTCCTCGTCCAGGGCTCCACCGGCGGCGCCGGACTCCGCGCCCTCGAACACGCCGAACCGACACCAGTTCAGGCATCGGTTCTGTACTTCGACAAGACCACGCACAGGCTCCAGGCCTGGGACGACATCACACTCGGCGGCCTCGGAGAGCAGTCGGTGCACATCCAGCGTCACGTCGAGCCGGACCCTCGACGTATGATTTCCCCAGCACCAACGACGTCCCCGTCGCCAACGGGAAGCGTCAGCGGAGCTTCCGGTGGACAACCACTTTGGCACTTGGGGCACTCGTCCCCTATGCTTCAGAGGTCTCCAACGGAAGACGTCAGGAACGGGACGAAAGTCCCGGGCCCCCATCGTCTAGCGGCCTAGGACACCGCCCTTTCAAGGCGGCGGCACGGGTTCGAATCCCGTTGGGGGCACACGGCGACACCAGCCGGACGGAAGGTCGAAGACCTCCGAAAGACTGGTAAGCTAAGCGAGGCGGTTCGGCCGGAAGGCCGGAACGAAAGCAAGGTCCTGTAGAGCAGTTTGGAGTGCTCGCCACCCTGTCAAGGTGGAGGTCGCGGGTTCAAGTCCCGTCAGGACCGCTCTGGGTCAGGTAGCTCAGTTGGTACGAGCGTCCGCCTGAAAAGCGGAAGGTCGGCAGTTCGACCCTGCCCCTGACCACCATTCATGAGCTGCAAAGAAGCCCCGAAGCGATTATCGCTCCGGGGCGTTTTTGTTGCTCTGACGACAGTACGGCTTCGCTCTAGTCCTCTACTCGAAAGGCTGCTTCAAGCAGTCTCTCCCCGGCTGGGGTCGGCTTGTCCGTGAGGCAGCGATCAGCGATCTCTGCGGCGCCGTTGCGGCTGAGGACATAGGTGAAATCAGTCACGCGCACGCCGTCGAACCGCTCCGAAGTTCGATTCCGTACGGCCGTTATGGAACGGTAGATATGGAACGACTTCCGGAACGATCGGTGTCCGCTGCCGTCCGATTTTCAAGCTCGCGTTCCGCGGTCGCCCGAGCCGTTCCACGTCCAAGGATGTGGAACGAGCTGCCCTGAGCGTCCTCATCACTTCGCTCCTGATGCGTCGATCCTTAACGGCGCCCCTGAAAGCGCGCTCTCGGCGCCTCGACCCCCATGGTGTGGGGCACTCGGCGAACCGACCGGCCACTCAGCGGCCGGTTCGGCCAGCGGGATCACGTCGCGGCTCAGCGCCCGGTAACTGTTGGGTGCCCTCGATGGCTGCTGATCCGGCGTTCCCGACCTGGGTCAATCGTCGAGTCTGACTGCCTGCATGGCGCTCAGCCGCCGCACGAACAGGGCGGTGACGATCGCCGTCGGCACGACCAGCACGTGCACGGCCAGGCTGGCCCAGGCGCCCGGCGTGAACTCGGTCATCAGGCTCTCGACCTCGCTCTCGTCGCCGTAGGTCTTGAGGAGTGCCGTCCACTCGATCCAGAACAGGGGCCAGGCGCGCCGGCGGACGCGAGCTCCTCATCGACCACGTCCACCTCAGCGACCGCGGCGCGGCCATCATCACCGGCCTCACCTCCCACTGGCTGTCAACAGCACCCACCACCCGCTGAAACCTCCAGCTCACCGTCCACCGGAGATCACCATGATCGTTGCCATCACCCTGATCCTGCTCCTCATCGGCGGCCTGAGCGCCCTGATGTACCTGGCCTTCCGCCGCCCGCCCGCCAACACGCCCAAGAAGTTCCGCACTCGTGGGCCCAGGCCCGGAACCCACACCGTCACGGTCGCCTTCGGCGACAGCCTCACCCACGCCAGCCTCAGCGCCGACTGGGTGGGCGCGCTGCGCGAGCGGCTCGGCCCCGGCGGGCACGAGTTCGTCAACGCGGGCATCAACGGCCATACCACCGCCGACCTGCTGGGCCGCCTGGAGCAGGTCGTGGCCTGCCGTCCGGACGCCGTCACCATCCTCATCGGCACCAACGACGCCCGCAACGGCATTCCCGTGACCCGCTTCCAAACCAACCTGGAACAGATCGTCAGCCGGCTGCAGTCCCGTACCACCGCCCGCATCGCCCTGCTGTCGGCGCCCCCGCTGGGCGAGGACCTCGACGGCCCGGCCGACCAGGAACTTGCCCCTTACAACGCCGCCATCAGGCAGACCGCCACCCGTGTGGGCGTCGCCTACCTGCCGGCAAATGAGCGCATCGCCGAGCACATCCGCTCAAACGGCACCGCGCCCCGCTTCGCCTTCAGCTTCGGCCTGGCGCTGCGCGTCGCCCTGCAGCACTATCTCCTGCGCCGCTCATGGGACGACATCGCCACCGGCAACGGCCTGACCATGCTCACCGACCAGATCCACCTCAACGACCAGGCCGGCACCGTGATCGCCGACCTCGTCACAGGCTGGCTGTCCCGCACCCTGCACGTTGAACACGGTCGGCCTCGTCTGCCGGTTTGAGGCGCCCGGCGCGGAAGAGGAGCCAGCTCTCCCTGCTGGTGGGCGCCAGACCCCTCGCTGGGGCATGTCCCCGATGGCGGACCACCGCCCTCAGCCTGATGATGGCCGTTTCGCTTGGAGCGTCTGCATCGTGAGCGGAAGAGCGGCGGCCCGGTTGGGCCAGACGTCGGCGTCTGTGCACGACCACCGCCGACAGCCCGCCCGCGACAGGCGCCCGCCATCCAAATACCGCGTCCTACCTGTCGTCGTCGTCCCAGCCGTTGCCGAAGACGAAGAGTGGCTTGGCGCCACGTGCGGGTGTTTCGGCGAGCGAGATGGCTTCGGTGAAGCGTTCGAGCGGGAACGGCTGGCCCTGGGGGATAGTCAGCACTCCGTCAGCGACGAGACTGCGAACCTCGGATAGCGCGCGCAGCGCATCCGCAGGTGAGGCAGTGCCGAACCAGCGGTTCAGCCAAAAGCCGCGGACTGCTTTGGTCTCGTAGATGACCGAGCGTGCCTGCAGCGGGATCGTCAGCGCTGCCGGGTCGGTCTGCCGATGGGTGGAGAGCGCGCCGTAGACCACGAGCTCTCCTCCCGGAGCCAATGCCTGGGATACCTGGGCACCCACGTGGCCCGCGACACAGTCGATGGCCTTGCGCACGCCAGTCGGTCCTGCTGTCTCAGCCACACGCTGCACCAGGTCCTCGTCCTCAGTGCAGATGACCTCGTCACCACCGAGCGCCTTGATCTCCTTGACGGCATCGCGCCGCCGCACGACATTGATCGTCGGAATGCCCAGATGCCTGGCCAGCTGAATGACGAGCCGGCCGACGGTGGAGCCCGCGGCTGTCTGCAACAACCATTCACCCGGCTGTACGTCGAGTTCGCGTGTCACCAGCAGCAGCGCGGTCAACGGGTTGACGGCGAGTTGGCAGGTGTCGGAGTCGCTCAGATGGTCGGGGACCGGCAGGAGCCTTCGGGTGTCGGCGACAAGGTATTCCTGCCACGTGCCGGCCGTATGGGGCCCGGGTATCGCCGGGACTGCAACGGTCACCACGCGCTCGCCGATCTCCAGCCCCTCGGTGTCCGGGCCCAGGGCCTCAATACGGCCCACGCATTCCATGTGACCACCAACAGTGGGAAACTCGGGGGAAAATCCGTAGCGGCCACGCAGTACGTGCAGATCGCTGGCGTGAATCGGAGTCGCCTTCACACGGATCAACGCCTGACCGGCTTCTGGCGTGGGAACAGGCCGGGATTCCAGCCGCAGGACATCGGCCGGCTCGCCGACCTTTCCGGCTACGAGCGCGCGCATGGATTGCGGCATCGCCATGAGATCCCCTGGTACTCGTAGAGAGGGCGCGCATAGGCCGGCACCGTGCGAATGTCCTCTCCCCGCCGCATGATCCCGTTCAGAACCGAGCCCCCCATCGTCACCTCGTCGGCAAGGTTGTCCAGCCAAGGGGGGTAGTAGTCCGTGCGCTGCCGCGCCGGGTCGCCGGTGCCCAGATACGTCGGTTTTGTCGGTCTTTTCCAGCTGTTCTGGTGGGAAACCAGCTCCTGCGAGCCGACCAACGAA
>NZ_JBEXMT010000069.1:0-11261 GCF_040610675.1 Nonomuraea sp. NPDC003804 | reverse complement strand
CAGCGCCGCGCCCACCAAGCCAGGGCGCGCAGGAACCACTTCAAGCAGCGCCTACGCCTCCAGGTCATCCGGATCTAGTGATGTAGTACTAGGGGACGAGGACGATGCGGTCGTCGGTCTCGGCGGTCCATGCCTGCGCGACCTGGACGAGGGGTACGGCGCGCGCCCGTACGTCGATCGCGCCCGCGGTCACCGCTGAGGCCAGTTTCGGCAGTTCGGCGAGGAAGTCGCGGGCGGGGACCGAGCCGATGCCGCTGCCGACGATCTGGAGGCGGGCGGAGCGCAGGGCCGCGGAGGGGATAGGCGCGGTTGGGCCGGCGATGGATCCGATCTGGATCCAGGTCAGCGGGGCGGTGCGGTCGGCGCGGGCGGTGAGCATAGGAATCATGGCGCCGGCGGCGGGTTCCCCCCACACGTAGTCGATGACCACGTCGACGTCGGCTGCGTGGCCGATCTGGTCGAAGGTGATCGTCTCGTCGGCGCCGAGCGCGGTCAGCGCCTTCAGGCGGGTGGTGTCGCGGCCGGCAGCGATGACCTGGTCGGCGCCGAGCAGCTTGGCGATCTGGACCGCCATCCGTCCGGCGTTGCCGGTGGCGCCGAGGACGAGGACGCGCTGGCCGGCGTGGAAGTCGACGCGTCGGCGCAGCGCGACCCAGGACGACATGGCCGGGTTCATCGCAGCGGCGATCCGCACGGGGTCGATGCCGTCGGGCAGGATCACGCTGCGGCGCGGGTCGATGAGGGTGCGCTCGGCGAACGTGCCCAGAGTTGTGTCGTCCAGGGCCACGTAGCGGACGTTGCCCTCCTGGTCGCGTACCACACCGTCGACGCCGGGGACCAGCGGGTACATGCCGTTGCTGGAGTAGTGCGAGCCGTTCGCCTTGGCCTTGGTCAGATGGTGCAGGCCGGCCGCGAGGACCTCGACGAGCAGCTCGTCGCGGTGGCGTTCCGCGGGGTCGGGGTGGTCGCGATAGACCGGCAGGGCGTCGGCTGCTGGGATGACGGCAGCGTGCATGGTGACCTCCAGAAAATGATTTGTATTACAAACCATCTTCATGGTGGTTGGTAATACAAACCATGTCAAGAAGAGTCGGCGTGATCGATGCCGCATCCGTCGATCGCCTGGCGCGGGATCGGATCGCGAGGCGTCCCGGGCGTCGATGTCTGCCTTCCTCGCTCCGGCATGGTTGGTATTGCCAACCATGCCGGACTAGCATGACGGCATGAGCTCCGCCGACGATGTCGTGGATGCCCTCGTCCGGGCCACCTTCGAGGTGGCAGGCGTGCTGACCCGCATCGGTGGTGAGCACGATTTGTCGCTCACCCAGCTACGGGTGCTCGGCATCCTCCGCGACCGCCGCGCCCGCATCACCGAACTGGCCGCCTACCTCGGCCTGGACAAGTCCACGATGTCCGGCCTCATCGACCGCGCCCAGCGCCGGGGGCTGCTGACACGCGGCAAGAACCCCGAAGACGGCAGGGTCGTCGAGGTGTACATGACCCCGGCCGGGCTCGAACTCGCCAAACGCGTGGAGGACGACATCCGGCGTGCCCTGGCGCCCGCGACCGGCCGCCTGGACCCGGAACAGCTCGATCGGCTCGTCAACCTGCTCGACATCGTCTCGGCCCGCTCGCCGCGCACACGCGCCGCACCGGGGCCGACGGCCGCGCGCTGATGGTCGAACAGGGCCACGGACAGTTCCTGACGTCTGCGCGTTCGCCCCATCGAGGTTTCCGGGCGGTGTGCCTCAGGTCACCAGGCCCCTGCGATAGGCGTAGACCACCGCCTGCACGCGGTCACGCAGGTCCAGCTTGGTCAGGATGCGCGACACGTACGTCTTGACGGTCTCCTGGCTGATCACCAGCGTGGCGGCGATCTCGCTGTTGGACCGGCCGTCGGCGATCAGGCGCAGCACCTCCAGCTCGCGCGGGGTCAGCGCGGTCTCGTCGGGCGTGTCCCGGGCCGGGCGGATCCGGGACGCGTACCTGCCGACGAGCTGCCGCGTCACCTCAGGCGCCAGCAGCGCGGCGCCCGCCGCGACGGTGCGGATGCCCTGCAAGAGCTGCGCCGGCGGGGCGTCCTTGAGCAGGAACCCGCTCGCCCCGGCGCGCAGCGCCTCGTAGACGTACTCGTCCAGGTTGAACGTGGTCACCACGAGCACCTTGACCGGATTCTCGACCCCGGCGCCGGCCAGCAGGCGGGTCGCCCCGATGCCGTCAAGCACCGGCATCCGCACGTCCATGACGACGATGTCGGGACTCAGCCGGCGGGCGAGCTCGACCGCGGCGCGGCCGTCACCGCACTCGCCCACCACCTCCATGTCGGGCTGCGCGTCGATGATCGTCGCGAAGCCGGTGCGGATCAGCGCCTGGTCGTCGCAGACCAGGACCCGGACCGGCGCGGTCATGACCGGCTTCCCGCAGGTATGCGGGCCCGTACCACGAAGCCGCCGTCCGCCTGCCGGTCCGTGCTGAACTCGCCGCCCAGAGCGTCCACCCGCTCGCGCAGCCCGGCCAGGCCCCGCCCGCTCCCGCCGGGGGAGGCGGCCCTGGAGCCGGGGCCGTCGGTGCTGACCGACACACTGATCTCCTTCTCGCCGTAGCGCACCCAGACCGCGGTGGGGCTGCCGTGGGCGTATTTGAGGGCGTTCGTCAGGGCCTCCTGGACGACCCGATAGGTCACGAACTCGGCGCTGCCCGCCGATTCCCCGGGGTCGCCCTCCTCGGTGAACTCCACCGGCTGCCCGGCCTGGCGGGTCTGCTCCACGAGCGTGCCCAGGTCGCCGGCGGACGGCATGCTGACGTCGGTATCGTGATCGGCTTTGAGCAGGTCGAGCATGTGCCGCAGGTCGGTGATGGCCCGCCGGCCGGTGTCGGTGACGGCGCTCAGTGTCGCGTCGAGGCGGTCGGGCGCGGCGGTGAGGTAGCGTGCCGCCTCGGCCTGCACGACCATCGCCGTCACATGGTGCGTCACGACGTCGTGGAGTTCGCGGGCGATCCGGGTGCGTTCGGCGGCGCGGGTGGCCTCGGCGACGTGGCGGCGGCGTTCCGCCTCGGCGGCGCGGGAGGAGCGCAGCCAGGCCCCGATGCCCCATGCGAGGGCCAGAGCCAGGTAGAACACCACGTACCCTTCCACCCTCTCGCTCGCGCCGAGTCGGCCGAGCGCGAGCGCGAGCGGCACGTACGCCATGGAGAGGAGGACCACGGTGACGCGCCGATGGCGCTCCAGGTGGGCGCCCGCGCTGATGAGCGCGATGGGCATCGCGTTGCTCGCGAACACGTGGTAGGCGCGGAGCTGGTCGAGAACGAAGCCGAGCGACACCAGAGCCAGGCACACGGCCGGCCACCGCCGGCGGACGGCGAGCGGAAGACACTCCAGGGCGATCACCACGAACGCCAGCGCGTCGAAGGGCCGGGTCGGCAGGTCGCCGACCTGAGTCCCCTTGCCGTGGAGCGCCGGCAGGAGCGATGCGACGGCCAGCAGCAGCCCGAACGGTAAGTCCCGGACCACGACGTCGCACCGCCGCCACAGGTCCGTGACCCGCCCTAGATCGATCATTGGGCGAGCGTAGTGGTCGCGCCGCGCCGGAGCGGGACCACGTTGCCGCGCCGGCGGGCCAGCCGCATGAACACGACCGTCAGCAGCAGGCCGAACGCCACCGCGTATGGGCTCGCCTCCGGCCCGAACTCGCCGCCCGTGAGCAGGGCTGGGCCCGACGTCACGCCGTGCAGCAGCCCCTGCGTCGCGCCGTTGCCCGAGACCTCGGTGCTGAAGATGCCGGCTGCGGCGAAGTTCCAGCCGAAGTGCACGCCGATCGGCACCCACAGGGTGCGGGTGGCGGCGTAGGCGGCGGCGAGCATGCCGCCCGCCTCGACCGCGACGGCGATCGCGCCCCACAGGTCGGCGTGCGGGTTGAGCAGGTGCGACAGGCCGAACAACAGGCCCGTCAGCGCCAGCGCCGACCACGTCCCGGTGCGTTCTTCGACGATCCTGAACAGGATGCCGCGAAACAGCAGCTCCTCCGTCACCGCGGCGGCGGCCATGAAGCCGAGCAGCCCGACCGCACCCGCCGGCGAGCCCGGGCCGTCGATCCGGTAACCGCCCACGAGAGCGATGTTCACGATGACGGCCGCGAACAACGCGACCCCGATCAGCGCCCCTCGCGCGATGGCCCGGGCGGCGCCTCGCGCCGCCACCTCCACAGGTGCCCGGCGCTCGGACCACCGCACCACGCGGGCGTACACGAGCGCGGCGAGCAAGGCCGTCGCGACACCCAGGACCAGGGTAAGGAGCGGGCTTTCCTTCACCGCGCCCACGATCGCGCCGCCGGCGAAGGCGACCACCGCGACGGGCACGAGCTGTCTCAATAACCGCATGACGACTCCCTTACGTGGGGGACTGCGGTGAGGCGCCACCGCTACGCCGAGAAACGCTAGGGATCCGGCGGTCCGGGATCGTCCCCGTGCGGTGGACATTCGCGCGTAGCTCGCACGGGGGACTGGCGCACATGCGATTCGTCGCAGGACGCCGCCGCGTTCGACGTCGCCGCGGATGGCGTACATATCCGGCGGGCGTCCGCACCGCACGACAGAGCGCAACGATCTCGGTCCTTCCGGGCAGGCCGCGCTTGTCCCCCACACGAGCTACCGGCAAATGTCCACCGCATGGGGACGATCCCGGACCGCCCGATCCATAGCGTTACGACGCAGCCACGGCGCTCCGTCCGCTTTCCCGCTACACCGCCGTGCGCCTCACCCGGCGCCGACTCCCTCATTGGAGGACCTCATGCTCCGCAAGATCAAGACACCCGTCGTGGCCGCGCTGTGCTGCACCATGCTCGGCGCGGGGGTCGCCGGCTGCGACGGCGACGCGGTGGAGAACTGGGACCCCCTCTCCCCCGCCACGCGGACAGCCGATGCCACCCCGATCTCCGGGACCGCGAAGATCGACGTCGCGGGGCGGTCGGTGAACGTGTCCTGTTCGGGCGCCCCGGAGAAAGGCAGGCCGGTCATCATCCTGATGCACGGAGCAGGCGATGGGCTGGACAAGCTGGCCGCCGTCCAGAAGACGCTGAGCAGGCAGAACCGGGTCTGTTCCTACGACCGGCTCGGCGCGGGCGCCAGCGACCAGCCGGACGGCCCGCAGAGCTTCTCCAGCACGGGCAAGATCCTGACCGGAGTGCTCGACCGGATTGCCGGTGACGGCCCGGTCGTCCTGGCCGGGCACTCGCTGGGCGGGCTGATCGCCGCCAGGTACGCCCCCGACCACCAGGACAGGGTCAAGGGGCTGGTCCTGATGGACGCCACCCCACCCACCATGGCCGGCGACATCACGAAGGCGATCCCCGAGTCCGCCAAGGGGCCGGCGGCCGAGGTACGCGCACAGAACCTCGCGATATTCCAGGGCGAGAACCCGGAGAAGCTCGTCATCACCGACGGCAAGGTCCGTTCCGCCGGTAACCTCCCGGTGGAGGTGATCCAGCATGGGAAGCCGTACCTCGCGGCCGTCCCCGAGTACGGGCCGCGCCTGGAGCAGGCGTGGTCCGCGGGTCAGCGCAAGTGGCTCGCGCTGTCCCGCGGCAGCAAGCTGAGCACGGCCACGAACAGCGGCCACTACATCTACGTCGACCAGCCCGATGTCGCCGTCCAGGCCATTGAACGCGTCACCGCACGGGCCGCACGTCAAGCGCAGGGTGAGTAACCAGCCGGTGGTGATGCTTCAGACCGCCGAGCGCTCGGCCGCGCGGGCGGTGAGGCGTTCCCAGTTGCGGTGGGCGATGTCGGCCTTCTGCTCGTCGGTGAAGGGCGCGTCCTCCAGGAACGAGCGGGCGGCGCCGTTGCTGGTGTCGACATAGGGGAAACCGCCAGGACGGAAGCCGTAGGTGAAGGGATAGTCGGTGGAGTACAGCATCCGGTCGGTGCCCATGACCTCGACGGTCCAGCGCAGGTAGCGGGGGCTGTTGGTGCCGCTTCCGGCGACCCAGAAGTTCTGCTTGAAGTAATCCGCGAGCGGCCGCTGAAGGCCGCCGGCCTGGGCGAAGAATCCGGTGTGGTCGAGGTAGAACAGGACGACCTCGCCCCAGTGCCCAGCGATCACCTGCAGGTCGGGGAACCGGTCGAAGACACCCGAGAAGATCATCCGCAGGTACTGCACGCCCAGGTCGTAGTACCAGCCGATCGCCGCTCCGGCCAGCGGCGTGCCGATCGGGCCGATGTTGGAGTAGTAGGCGTCGATCACCGGCTGAACCGGCATCTGCGGGTGAAAGTGCAGCGGCACACCGAGCCGCTCGGCGGTGGCGTACAGCTCGTCGTTGTCCGGGTGGTCGGCCAGTTTGTCCCCAGTGCGGCCGTACAGCATGGCGCCGGGGAAGCCCAGCTCGCCCACCGCCGCTCCAGCTCGGCTGCGGCCGCGGCCGGCAGCTGGGTGGGGATCGCGGCGAACGCCTGGAATCGGTCGGGGCGTGAGGCGACGATCTCCGCGAGCTGGTCGTTGGCCTCACGGGCCACTGTGATCGCGTCGGCCTCCGGCAGGTCCTGCACACCCGGCGAAGACAGGGACAGCACGGCGAGGTCAATGCCCTGGTCGTCCATGTGGGCCAGCCGTTGCTCACCGGCCTCGCGCAGGTTCTTGGCGATCGGGCTGTCGCCGAAGCCGCGGGCGGGGATCTGCGGCGATCCGGCCCGCTGATACGCCTCGTAGACGGCGGGTACGACGACGGTCTCTTCCACCCCGATGATCCGCAGACGGTCGGACATGGTGACGCTCCTTGCACTGGTGTTTCCGGTGGAGGAGTAGCCACGCTATCACCGTTACTAACGTCGTCCACCTAAAGCTGTTAACGTTGATAATACCTCCGGTACCCAGACGGCGTTATCATTGATAGATGCCGGTTGACCCGAACCCCGCAGGGCTTGCCGCGGAGCCCAGCGCCACAGCGCGCGAGCAGACCCGCCGCCGGATCATCGACGTCACGATCGACCTGCTGGAACGCGGGGGCCGCGACGCGATCACCACCCGCGCGGTCGCCGACGCCGCTGGACTGCAACCACCGGCCCTGTACCGGCTGTTCGGCGACAAGGAGGGGCTGCTGGAGGCCGTGGCCGCACACGGCTTCACCCGGTTCCTGGCCGCCAAGCACCTCGACCCCGACCCGCAGAACCCGATCAAGGAACTACGCGCTGGCTGGGACCTCGCGGTCGAGTTCGGACTGGCCAACCCCGCGCTGTACACGCTGATGTACGGCGAGCCCGCCCGGTCCACCATCGTTTTCCGGATGGGCCTCGAACTCCTCACTGACCGCATCCGCCGCCTGGCCGTCGCGGGCCTGCTGCGCGTCGAGGAGGACCTCGCGGCCCAGATCATCCACGCCACCGCACGCGGCGCCGTCCTGACCTGGCTGTCCCTGCCCGAGTCTCAGCGCAACACCGCCCTCCTCCGCGCGCTGCGCGAAGCGATGATCACCGCCGTCACCAACGAGGAACCGGTCGTGCAGGAACAGGGCCCGGCCGGTGCCGCCCGCGCCCTGCGCGCCGCGCTGCCCGACCAGAGGGTTCTCAGCCACGCTGAACAGCGACTACTGACGGAATGGCTGGATCGGCTGTCCGCATAGCCGTCCCCGCGAACGGACGGGAAGCGGCGATCCGCCTGCGATTGGTCCTCGCCGCGTTCAACTGTTCCCAGGGAAGGCTTTGAGGGTGTACCGCTCGAATATTGGTGGCCGCTAACTCGATCTGCTCGCTGTTGTCAGACCGGGCTCCACGCCGCGGTCGATGCGGTCTTGCCGCCGCCATGTGTAGATCGTCTGGGTGCTGGTCTCGAGAGCGTGGGCCGGGTCAGTGGCCTCGCGGCCCGCCTCGAGCAGATCCAGCACGTTGCGCCGGAACTCCGGCGGGTAGCCCCGTCGTCCCACCCGCCTGCCGAGTAGGATCTCGCGCGCCCGGAATCCAGCCGGGCGCGCATCCGCACAGTGAGGAAGAACATGAAGGACGCGGTAGCCGGACCCGACGGTGCGAAGATCCGCTGGGTCGAGATCGCGGGCGACGAACCGGCGCGGGTATGCGTGCACGGCGCCGGAGCCCAGGCGGCGGCGTACTTCACCCACGTGATGACACTGCCGTCCGTGGCACGGCGGCGGACGCTGATGATGGACCTGCTGGGTTTCGGACTCAGCGACCGGCCGGCCGAGTTCGGCTACCGGCTGGAGGATCACGCCGACGCGCTGGCCAGGGCACTTGATGCCGCGGGCGTCAACGGGGCCGAGGTCGTCGGGCACAGCATGGGCGGCGCCGTGGCGATCGTGCTGGCGGCCCGGCGGCCGGATCTGGTGTCGCGGCTGGTCCTGGCCGAGGCCGTCCTGGATCCGGTGCCGCCGCCCGCGCCAGGCACCGTCGGCGTCACCAGCTTCACCGAGACCGAGTTCGCCGAGGGTGGGATGGCCCGGATTCTGGACCGGGTCGGGCCGTTGTGGGCCGCGACCATGCGTCTGGCCGATCCCGTCGCGCTGCATCGCAGCGCGTACGGCTTGCGCGCCGGGACCAACCCGTCGGCCAGGAAGCTGCTGATGGAGCTGACGATTGCGCGCACGTTCCTGGTCGGGGCCCTGTCCCAGCCGCTGGAAGGAAGGGCGGAGCTGGAGGCGTCGGGTGTGCGGGTCGTCACCGTTGCCGACGCCGGTCACAATGTCATGCTCGACAACCCGCAGGCGTTCGCGGTCAGCCTCGACGGCTCGCAGGCGCCTGGATCTCGCGGATGATCTGGATGAACGTCCGTACCCGGGCGTTCTCCTCGCCTGCCCGCCACAACAGCCCGTATTCGATGGGCGAGGCGTCGCTGAACGGCACGAAGGCGATGCCCGGCCGGGTGTAGTAGCGGGCGCCCCCCGCGACCACGACGGACTGGCGGTGGAGCTCGGCCTCGACACGGCTACGGCCGGGCTCGCCCAGGTCATGGGCGTCTATTTCGGCAGACGTGGCGGAATGGAGCGGTGGAGCCGGGTACTGGACGCCGCGCTCCCCGCCGCCGAACGTCTGGGCGACCGGCGGGCGGCGGCCTGGCTGACCTACCGGCGCGGCATCGCCCGGCAGTTCTCGGGCCGCGCGGCCGAGGCGAGCGCCGACTACCGGGCCGCTCGGGCCCTCATGGCGGAGGCAGGCGACCGGGACGGGGAAGAAATGGCGTTGCAGCGGCTCGCCGAACGGCAGATGGACGACGGATGCTTCGAGGAGGCCATCGACCTTCTGCGGCAGGCCGCCGATCTGCAGCCGGAAGCAACCACCACGCAGGGCCATGTGGTGACGCGTGCGCGGATCGGTCACGCGCTGGTTCAACTCGGCCGATTCGCAGAGGCTCACGAGGCGGCCACCGAAGCGGTCAAGACGGCTCGGGACATCGACAACCTGCATCTGGAGACGATGGCTCTGCGCGTGCACGGCGCGGTGGCGCTCGGGACGGGTGACGCCTCGGGCGCATTGGAGCTCTTCCGTACGGCACTGGCCCAGACCCGGGCGACGGGCCACCGGATCGCGGAGGCGCTGAGCCTGACCGACATCGCGGTGGCCGCCCGCGCCCTGGGCCGGGTCGTGGAGGCGCTGGATCATCACGCGGAAGCCCTGCGGATCATCCACGAGACCGGTGAACGGCTGCGCGCCGCCCCGATCCTCATACCGTACGGCGAGACCTGCCTCGCGGCCGGCGATCGCGGCGAGGCCGCGCGGCACCTGCGACAGGCCTTCGACCTGGCCACGACCCTCGGTCTTCGCCATCTGGAGGCCGAGGCCCGCCGCGTGCTCGCCGCGATGGATCTCGAACCGGGAGGGGACCCGGCGGACGGGTGAGCGGGCGGTGCCCCGCCCGTCCTCTGTCCCGCCCTGGGACACACCTGGGACAGCTGTCCCGCCGGGGCCACATCTGGGACAGCCGGGCGTCGCCGCATAACCGCAGGCCAGCGGGGTTGGCTAGTCGCCTGGCTGCCCACCGGCGGGCCGGCGCCCTCCCGCAGGTGGCGGCGTGGGTGCCAGTCTCAGTGACGTGACCGACACCCCCTCCGCTCCCCCGGAAAGGCCATCTCGATGAGCTCTCTGCTCTCCGCGCTGACCGCGCTTCCCACCCGATGAGAGGTGGCCGGCACGGTCGACGCCCCTGCCGACGCGGTCGCCGACCTGCTGCTGGCCGTCAAGCCCGGCCGGGTGGGCGACGACAACCTGCTCGTGCTGGCCGGCATGTCCGCCGCGCGACGCGGCGCGATGACCGTGCTCGCCGGTGACCTCACAGGCTCGTACCGAGCCGTGGTCGCCGGGACGGACGGTCAGGTCGACATCGCGGTTGATCCGGGTCTTCGGGCCGTCGCCGTACAGAGCTGGTACGGCGGTGTGCACACGGTGACATCGGCCGCAGACGGCATCAGCCGGGTCTCGCACCGGGTGCACACCGTGCTGCCCGGCCATGACTCCACGCACGCCGACATGGAGTCTCGGCTGTGGAGCGGGCTTGAGCGGGTGTTGCGCGTCATCGGCGACCGCCTCGGCCGCCCCACGGGAGACCCGGTGATCGTTCGGGCCACGTCTCACTGATCTGACCAGCTGAACCCCCTCGGCGAACCCGCGCCGGTGCGTACGGTGTGCGCGTTGAAAGGAACCCTGATGCACGCCCCCACCCACGCCGACGGCTGATCCTCACCGTGTTGTGCCTGAGCACGTTGGTACTGGTCATCGACAACATGGCGCTCACGGTCGCCGTGCCCTCCCTGGCCGCCGACTTGGGCGCCGCCGCGAAGGACATCCAGTGGATCCTGGAGTCCTCCATGCCGGTCTTCGCCGGCCTGCTGCGCACCGCCGGCTCCCTGTCCGACCGGTACGGCAGGCGGAAGGTCATGGTCACCGGCCTGGTGCTGTTCGGCGCCGCTTCCGCGCCCTCGGCTGGGAAGCGGGCCATCGCCCAAGTCGTGCTGGGCGTCGGTGGCGGCCTGGCCGGGCCGTCGGCGATCGCCGCCGCCGTGGCCGACCCGTCTCTGGCAGACGCCGCCCGCCACGCCTACGACGCGGCCATGTCAACGGCCTTCCTCGGCGCCGCAGCAGGGGTGCTCGGCGCCGCCGTCCTGGCTCTGCTCCTGCTGCGCGGGCGCAGGACCGGCGCCCACGCCGCCGTCGAGCCCCGGACCCTCGTCACCGCCTAGTACTACATCACTAGATCGCGCCTGGTATCTGCTTGGTTTCGCTGCGTGATCAGGCTGGGACGTGCGAGCGTGTCCGCGTGTCCCAGCCTG
>NZ_JBEXMT010000068.1:0-11332 GCF_040610675.1 Nonomuraea sp. NPDC003804 | reverse complement strand
GCCGGAACCCTGTCGCCCGGCTACCGGAACCGCGTCTTCAAACCGTCGCGCAGGAACCGGAACCGATGTGTCCACCATCTACCGGAACCACACACTGACCAAGTGACCCAGATATGGCCCACACGTGTCTCACGATCAGCAAGAAACCTTCCCATAAGGGAAGGAACCGCAGGTGAAGGTAGTAGGGCGCCCGGGGCTCGAACCCGGAACCTACGGATTAAAGTTCGGCCCGTTCCGAATCGTTCATGCAGGTCAGCAGCTATGCGCGGTCCATCCTGAACGGCGCTGAACGGCCTCGTATTGCAATCCGAACTGCAACCCTGGCGGTGGATCGCTCCTGGACCATCGAAGATCAAAGAGATTGTGCGCCATGGCGTCCCCGATGCATGCTCACGGTCGTGAGCCACCTTCCCGACCCCTTGCCCGAGTTCTTTGACTGCGGCTGCCCAGACGTCTACTACTGCCCGCAAGCCGGTGAGGTCGAGTGCCCTCGGCACAGCGGCTTCGACGTCTGCTGCGACGCACTTGATCGGCACGTCCCGCTCCGTGGGTGATCACGCACTACCCGTCACGGCCCTGGCGTCGCCCGTTGACCTGGAGATCGAGAAGGTGATGCCGTGGAGGATTATCAACGCGCCCTCATCGGCCAGATGGCCGTGCGCCTCAACCTGTACGACTCAGGTGAGATCCCGCTGCCCAAGCTGACCGAAGATCTCCGTGGTCTGTTCGGGGCCGCCGATCCCCGTGAGCTGAGCATCAGGGACTCTTTCGAGGAAGTCTGGGCTGAACTCGATGCCGAGGCCGAACTCAGAACGGAGTCATGGGCACCTCCTGGCCTCGCCAATGACGCCCACCTGAACGAGGTTCTCCATCAGCTACGTTCCTGGATTGGAAACATCACCGAGGAGACTCACCATGGCCAGGCGTGACCTGGCGTAGCCGCATCATCAGCTTGGGAACCGGCTACTGATCTTGCTGTGCTGAGCTGGGATACCGAGACGCAGGTCAGGGAAGACCGATTGACCGTGAGTCCCCGTGAGACACCGTGGATCCCCGCTCGTTCTGGCACGTATCTGGCACGGAAGCTGCTGTTGTCCACCGCTCATGGGCAGGCTGGTTGCGCTGCTCCGGCGGCTGAAATTGTCGTGGACGGACTCTATGCTTCCCGCCCATGAGTAGAGACGGATCTTCTGTCGTGCGTACGAGGCGGATGGACGTGGAGGTCGAGGACTGTGGTCAGGTCTATCTCATGGATCGAGGGGACTACAAAGCCACCGACGGGTCAAACGACTCACGGGCTCACTCCATTGGGCTCATGAAATTAGAGGAGAGAGGCCTCGTGAGCCTGAACATCGCCACGCAGTGGGGGGAGATTCCGTTTACGGTGACCGCAGCCGACCGGGATCCAGGTGCTGACCTCGATGGCTATGAGGACATCGTGGAGATCAGTTTTGAGGCCCCGTCGGGCGAAGTCTTCCTGGTGGGATGGCTCATGGACTGGGACGATGAAAAGGCACACGACCTTTCCCTGCTGCTTTCTGGCCCCGGTACTTACCGCTTGCGGTATCACATCAGAGGAATCGAGGAAGAGCGCTGCTGGGTAGATGATCACTACCTTCAGATATGGCCAGAGCCACTACACGACCCGGCCGTGCTGAAAAACACAGATGGAGCCTTCCAGCACCTTCTGAGGCCTGAAGCCTGACGCGATCGGACCCACGCCGTCAGCTTGGGAATTGCAGCGACCATGGGCCGCGCACCACGGGTTCCCTGGTCAGCGTCGTTGCCGGACTGGTCGTGAGTGACCGTGGTTGACCCCTCGTTGCCGGGGTTAATGACACGCTAATGGCACGACGATCAAGCCCTGACGTGCGGCTTTACCACTCCTTGCCTTCCGCCAGGCGCTGTTCCTTCATACGTCCAGTACTTCGCCAGCGTCGGACCTGCTGGAGCGGGTGATAGGCGGCCTGGTCGTGGTGCACGGCCAGGCGGGGGCGGGCAAGTCGGCGCTGGCCGTGCACGCGGCGTGGCTGCGGCGCGAGCGTTTCCCCGACGGCATCCTGTACGCCGACCTGCGCGAGACCACGACCCCGGCGGCGGTGCTGGAGGACTTCCTGCGCTGGCTGGGCTGCCCGGCGCAGGCGATACCGGCGTCACGGGAGCAGCGCGAACGGCTGTTCCGCACCTACCCCGCCAACCGCCGGCTGCTGGTGGTGCTGGACAACGCGGCTGGCGAGGCGCAGGTGCGGTCGCTGCTGAGCGCGTGCCCGACGGTCGTGACCAGCCGTTCCCCGCTCGGCGGCCTGACCGGCGCGCTGCGGCTGTCGGTGGGCGTGCTCGACGACGCCGAGGCGTTGGAGTTGCTGGTCAGGAACTCGGGACGGGCCGCGGACGACGCTCTGCGCAGGCTGGCGCGCTTCTGCGGCGGCCTGCCGATCGCTTTGCGCATCGCGGGCTCCCGGTTGGCGGCCCGCCCTGAGTGGACCGTCGACTACCTGGTGGGGCTGCTGGAGGACGAGCACAAGCGGCTGGGCCGGCTCCACGCGGGCGATCTGACGGTACGCAGCGTGTTCGCGATCGGCTTCGACGGGCTGCCCGAGGCGGCCAAGCTGACGCTGCACGTACTCGGCGCGCTGTCCGCGCCAGACTTCGCGGACTGGGTGACCGAACGGCGCGCGAGAGAATCCGCTGTGGCTCTTCCGGTGGATCGACTATTGTTTGCGTTGCCATGACAAAGATCAGACAAGATCCGCCACGCGCCTCGATGAAGGACGTCGCGGAGCGTGCCGGCGTCTCGGCGCAGACTGTGTCGCGCGTCGCCAACGGGTATGTGCACGTGCGACCGGAAAAACGGGAAAAGGTACTCGCGGCGATGAGAGAGCTCGGCTATCGGCCGAACAGCGCCGCCCGAAACCTGAAGTCGGGTCGCTTCCGCAGTCTCGGCGTTGTCACGTTCAACCTCACGACCCTCGGTAACGAGCGTACGTTGGCGGCGGTGGCTGCGGCGGCCGCGGCATCGGGATACACGACGACGCTGATCCCGGTCGCCGATCCGACGCGGTTGAACGTGGTGGGCGCCTTCGGGCGTCTTGAAGAACAGGCGGTCGATGGCATCATCCTCATCATGTCGGCCGAGTTCGGCTCGCCAGACGACTACACACTTACCGCGGGGCTGCCACTGGTCATCGTCGACTCCATCGCGACGGCCGGGCATACGCTTGTCGACACGGACCAGGAGCAGGGCGCCCGCCTCGCGATGCAGCACCTGCTCGATCGGGGGCATCGGCGCATCGCCCACGTGGCCGGCCCTCTGAAGTCGTTCTCCGCACAACATCGCGCCGACACGTATGCGCACGTCATGAGTGAGAACGGCCTGGACACGCCGGTGATGCGGCGCGGTGATTGGACCGCCGACTCAGGCTACGCCGCCGGACGCGAGATCCTCGCGGAGACCCCGCGTCCGACCGCGGTCTTCGCCGCCAACGACCAGATGGCACTGGGCGTCATGCGCGCCGCGCACGAAGTCGGCCTCCGAATCCCCGAAGATCTCAGCGTCATCGGCTTCGACAACGGCGACGACAGCGGCAACTACTGGCCTGCACTGACGACCATCCACCAGAACTTCGATGCGGTGGGGCAGCGGGCGACCGAAATGCTCATCGCGATGATCGACGGAGACCCACTCCCGGGAAACCCTCTGATCCCAACCCGTCTGGTCGAACGGAACAGCACAGGGCCAGTCCGCACCGATGGCTGAGCCATCTCAGAATTCTGTCGGCCCGAGCCTGGGCTCCGGCACACACCGGATGGTGGGATCCGCCATGCCACGCACTTCAAGGACGAGGATCTCATTGCCTTCGGAACGCAGTAGCGGGGCGGGCACGTAGAGGGTCTCCTGCGGACCGCGGGCCGAGTATCGCCCGAGCGGAAAGCCGTTGATCCACACCGCGCCCGACCCCCACCCGCGCACGTCGAGGTGCAGGTCACCGGATGCGTCGGCCTCGAAATGGCCACTTACGAGTACGGGCCCTCCCAGCGGGACACCTGGATTCACCGCCAGACCTCTGGCGTCGAGCGCTGCCCGGATCGGATCCGCCTCCAACTCCAGCGGTGACACTCGCCAGCCGTTGAGTTCGCGCCCGTCCAGCCGCACTGGCCCGACAAGACCTTTGCTCTCGCCGATTCTCGGACCGTAGTTCACTCCGCCCAGGTGTTCCACGAGAATCGACAGCTCGCCCCCAGAAGGCAGGGCCAACGTGCGGTCGTGCGCCTCGCGGTCGAGGACCCCCACTGGGCGTCCGTCGAGGTACATGTGGGCACGGTCACGCACCTCACCCACGGTGAGCACTCCCGCGTGGGGGATGGTGGTGGCATACCGGGAGTAGCCGCGCGGGGACCCGAAGGCCGTCGCCGGGGGAGCAGCTTCGTGCTCGATCCAACGCTCCAGCTCCGCGTCGGCGAGAGGGACCGCGCGGGTGAGTGCCGCTTCCAGCACCCGTGAGGGCGTGCGAGGGGCGGGCGTATCCTCCGGCACTGGTGCGTGCCGCGCGATGACCTCACGGAACCGCCAGTATTTCTCCCTGGGTGTGCCGTCCTCGGCGATCGGGGCATCGTAGTCGTATGAGGTGATGATCGGCCGGTATATGCCCTTGTCATTCGCCCCGGCGGAGTAACCGAAGTTCGTCCCGCCATGGACCATGTAGATGTTCACGCTGGCACCCATGGCGAGGATCGCCTCCAGGTCCGCAGCACTGTCCTTCGCCGAGGTCGTGTGGTGAGGCTCGCCCCAACTGTCGAACCAGCCGCACCAGAATTCGGCGCACATGAGCGGGCCCGTGGGCTGGTGCCTGCGCAGGGTCGCCAGGCGTTCTGCCGCGCGTGATCCGAATGATGCCGTGCTCAGCAGCTCAGGCAGCGTGCCGTTGTCGAGCATCGTGTCGGTCGGCTGGTCGACGGTCGTCAGCGGCACCTCGATTCCATCCGCCCGGGTCATGTCGGTCAGGGCGCGAAGGTAGGCGGCGTCGGACCCGTAGGCGCCATACTCGTTCTCAATCTGCACGAGGATCACCGCGCCACTGTGGTGAATCTGCCGCGGGCGGACGATCTTATAGACCTCGCTCAGGTAGCGCTCGACTTCCGCCAGGTAACGCGGGTCCCGTGAGCGCACGGCAAGGGCCTCATCCTCGATGAGCCACTCGGGCAGTCCGCCGTTGTGCCATTCGGCGCAGATGTAAGGGCCAGGCCGCACGATCGCGAACATGCCCTGAGCCCGTACAAGGTCGAGGAAGCGGGCGAGGTCCAGCCCGCCGACAGCCGAGAACTCGCCACGCCGTGGCTCGTGCGCGTTCCACGGCACATATGTCTCGATCGTATTCAGACCCATCTGCCTGGCCGTACGCAGACGCTCCTCCCACTGATCGGGGTGAATGCGGAAGTAGTGCATCGCACCGGAGATCACCTGGAACGGTGCGCCGTCGAGGAGGAAATCGGTCTCGCCGATGGCGAATGTGGGCATGAAGAGCTCCGAGAAGAATCCGATGAAGGAGTGGGAAATGGAGTGCGGGGCTCGCGCAGCGCGAACCCCGCATCTTGGCGAACGAGCCGGCTACTTGTTGACCTGGAAGCCCTGCGCGTTGCCATAGTCGACGAGTGTCTTCTGCCACTCCTGCAGAGCCGCATTCAGATCGCTCTTGGAACCGATCGCCTTGCCGACCGAGTCGCCGAAGACATTGTTCGCGTAGCCCTGGTAGGGCAGGTACTGCCATCCCGCGATCACCGACTTGGCCGAGGCCGCGCCGATCTGGTTCGCCTTCTGGTCGCCGTACGCCTTGAACGTGGCATCCGCCCAGGTCGGGTTGGTGAACTCCTTCACGGTCGACGGGAAGCCACCCTGGTTGATCAGGTCACGTCCCTTTCCGTCCGCCATGAACCGCAGCACAGCGGCAGCAAGGGCCTTGTTCTTGCTCGGCTCGGTGACCGACAGGCCGCTCCCGCCGTTCTCGGCGGAGCCGGGGGAGCCGTCCCACGTCGGCATCGGCGCCACTTGCCACTTGCCGGCACCGAAGTCGTCCATGCCGCTGATCATCCACGAACCCATCATCAAGGTCGCGAGCTTGTTCTGAGTGAGGGCCTTGCTCCACTCGTCCGACCAGGTGGACACCGTCGACAGCTCACCACGCTGCAGGAGGCCGCCCCACATGTCCGCGAACTTCTTGCTGCCCTCGTCCTGGAGGTTGATCGTCACCTTCTCGCCCGAGACGGTGAACGGGTGACCACCCGCGGCCCAGATCATGCTGGTGAAGAAGCCGGCGTCGCCCCCGCTGGCGATGTAGGTGTCCGGCTTCTTCTTGCGGATCGCCGCACTGGCCTTGACGAACTCATCCCAGGTCTTCGGCGCTTCCGTGACGCCAACGGACGTGTAGAGCTCCTTGTTGTAGATGAAGACCATGGGGCCGGAGTCCATCGGGATCCCGACGAGCTTGTCGTTCACCTTGACGGCGTTCCAGGTTGAGGCGGTGAACTGAGCCTTGTAGCTGTCGAAGCCGAATGAGGTCAGGTCGGCCAGCGCGCCGGTCATCGTGAGCTGCGGCAGGGTCTGGTACTCGACCGGCACGATGTCCGGGGCTCCGGATCCAGCCTTGACAGCGTTCTGCAGCTTGGTGACCGCCGCATCCGGGTTGTCGAGCTTGACGACATTGATCTTCACGTTGGGGTGATCCTTCGTGAAGGCATCGGCCTGCGCCTGAGTGGCGTCGCTCCAGGTCCACCAGGTGAGCTCGCCGCCCTTCTTGAGCGCGACGTCGACGTCGTTCGCCGACCCGGCGGGGGCGACGGGGCCGTTGTCGGTTTGGCAGGCCGCGAGAGCGCCTACCAGGAGGGAAGCGCTGCCGACGGCGGCGACGACGCGCGTCCAGAGGTTCTTCTTCACCGCTGTGTTCCTTTACGGGGGGAGTGAATGAGGGGTGTCGCATACAGATGGTTTGTGAGGAGCGCCGGTGGGAGGTCCGGCCGCTGCTTGACTACTTGACGCTTCCGGCCGTCAGCCCGGACTGCCAGTAACGCTGCAGGTAGAGGAAGGCCGCGGAGATCGGCAAGACCGTCAGTAGCGATCCGGTGATGACGAGGTGCGGGATCGGATCCGCTCCGACCGAGGCCGAGGCTGAGGCCCACTGGCTCAGGCCGACCGTGAGCGGGTACCACTCGGGGCTCGAGAGCATGATGAGCGGCAGGAAGTAGTTGTTCCAGGTTGCGACAACCGCGAACATCAAAACGGTGATGAAGGCTGGCGCGAGCTGGCGCAACGAGATCGAGAAGAAGATCCGCATTTCTCCGGCACCGTCCAGGCGCGCGGCCTCGATGATCTCATCGGGAATCGCCTCCGCCGCATACGCCCACACCAGGTACAGGCCGAAAGCGCTGACCAGGGAGGGGATGATCACCGCCGCCGGTGTATTGGTGAGCCCGAGCTTGCTGAACAGCAGAAACTGCGGGACGGCCAGGACGGAACCCGGGATCGCGAGGGTGCCGAGGACGATGGCGAAGACGGCTCTACGACCGGGGAAACGATACTTCGCCAAGCCATAGCCGGCGAGAGTCGCAAGCAGGGTGGCCCCTCCAGCGCCGACGACGACGTAAAGGACGGTGTTGAGGAACCATCGCAGGAAGACCCCGTCGTCGTGGGCGAACACGTCCGCGACGTTGCCGAACAGCGAGAACGTCTGGCCGAACCACAGCCCTGAGGTGTCGTAGAGGTCCTCCTTCGTCTTCGTCGAGTTCACCAAGAGCCAGAACATCGGCCCCAGGCTGTAGAGGAGCATGAGGGTCATCACGATCATGAGGGTGATCGAGGTGCGGGTGCGCCGGGCAGAGGGTTGTCCTGGCGACCGGGCGGCGTTGTGCTGGATCCGGCCGCTGGTGGCGCTACCTTCCTTGCTCATCGGGAACCTCCGGGGAGTTCTTCGGTCGCTTGCCCCTCAAGGACGAGGATGAGACGGCGTTTCCGGTGGGGAACGGCGGAGGCCTGGACCCCGCGAGGGTGTCTCATCGGTTCTGCTCCTTTGCGCCCATGGACTGTGCGAAGAACGCGATGATCATCGTGATCACGCCGGAGATGATCGCGATCGCGGCCGCATAGTTGAACTGGGATCCGGCGAACGACAGGTTGAACGCGTACATGTTCGGCGTGAAGTAGCTCGTGATCGCATGCGGTGCGATCTTCTGCAGCACGGCCGGTTCATTGAAGAGCTGGAAGCTGCCGATGATGGAGAAGATCGTGGCGACGATGATCGCGCCGCGGATGGCGGGCAGCTTGATCGAGAACACAGTGCGCAGCGCTCCCGCTCCGTCGATATCGGCCGCCTCGTACAGCTCCTGAGGCACAGCATGCAGCGCGGAATAGAAGATCAGCATGTTGTACCCGGCGAACTCCCAGGTCACGATGTTGCCGATCGCAGGCAGGATAAGGCTCTCCGACAGTGGCGAGGGCACGACGTCGTGAAGCCACCGATTCAGATCCGCCACCAGGCCGAACTGGTCGCCATACATGTACCCCCAGATCATGACAGCGACGACCCCGGGGACCGCGTAGGGGAGGAAGATGCTCAACCGGAACAGCGGCACGAAACGTAGTCGTGCGCTGTCCAGGGCGAGCGCAGCGATCAGGGCCAGGGTGAGCATGATCGGCACCTGGATGCACAGGAACAGAACCACCCGGGCTGTGGCATCCCAGAACTTCGGGTCGGTCAGTGCCGTCGCATAATTCTCCAGCCCGACGAAGCGTGTACCGCCGACCAGTGAGTCGCGGAACAGGCTCAGGTAGATCGCGTACAGCAGGGGTGCGACGAGTACCGGAACGAACACGAGCATGAAAGGGCCCACGAACCACCAGCCGGCCCAGGACCGGCGGGAACGCGCCATCGTGATCGACATCCGTGACCCGCTTCCTCGCGATTGATTGCGTTACCAACGGCATAGTAAGTACGGTATGGTTGCGTAAACAAATCTCGTTTCGGCAACGACCCGCTCGCACTCCCGCAGCGGATTCCCCCCCGAGCCTCGCCCCGTGAAGGAGTCTGCGGTGATCGCTACGATCCACGTGGTCTTCAAAACCCATCTCGACATCGGATTCACCGCGCCGGCACACGACGTCATCGCCAAGTACGCCGACCGGTATCTGCCACGCGCGATCGACCTGGCCGAGGAGCTGGACCGGCGGGGCGGCCCCGCCCGGTTCGTCTGGACGACCGGCTCCTGGCTCATTGACCACGTGCTGCGCACCGGCGCACCGGCACTACGGGAGCGGTTGGACATGGCGCTCCGCGCGGGCTCCATCCGCTGGCACGCCTTGCCGCTGACCACCCACACCGAGCTCATGGACCCGTCGCTCGCCGCGTTCGGCACGTCGATCTCGCAGAGCCTCGATGCGCGATACGGCCGACGCACCCTTGCCGCGAAGATGACCGACGTGCCCGGCCACACCATCGGGTTGGTGCCGGTGCTGGCGGACGCAGGGATCGAATACCTGCACCTGGGGGTGAACGGAGCCTCGGCCGTGCCCGATGTCCCCGAATTCTTCCGCTGGCGCGCTCCCGGTGGCGCGGAGGTCGTGGTCAACTACGCACGCTCGTACGGATCCGAAGGCACCGACATCGCCGTCGTTCCGGGCGGATCCGATGCCCTCTACCTAGCGCATACCGGTGACAACGACGGCCCCCCGGACGCAGCCGAGATCGAAGAACTGTTCGCGTCGCTCGCATCGGCGCACCCGGCGGCCCGGATCGTGGCCTCGGGGCTGGACGACTTTGCACGTGCTCTTCTCGCACATCGTGCAGACCTCCCGGTGGTGGAGGACGAAATCGGGGATACGTGGATTCATGGTGCCGGGGCCGACCCTCTCCTCACCGCAGGTCTCGGGATCATGCAGCGCCTACGGACCTCCTGGCTGCGCGCCGGGACGCTGGACCCGGCGTCGGCGGCGCACCACGACCTGAGCGTCGCTCTCCTGCGCATCGCGGAACACACCTGCGGGAAGGATCTGAAGACCTATCTTCCCGACTACCGGAACTATGCGAAAGCCGACTTCTGCGCGGCCCGCGCCCGCGACGTCGTGGATCCCACGGCGAATCCCCCGGAAACCCGAGCCTACGACTGGGCCTGGGCGGAGCACCCGTCCCCTCAGGGGCTGACGTACTCCGGCTTCGAGGCGTCCTGGGCCGAGCAACGCGCGCACCTCGACGTCGCCCTGGCCGCCTTGGCTCCCGAGCACGCGGCTCAAGCACGAGCGGCACTGAAGGAGTTGCAGCCGGTCCTCGTTGAGCCTGGCAGCACCAATGGTGGATCCGTCAGGGCAGGGGAGGAGATTTCCCTAGGTCGGTTCCGGGTGCGATTCGGCGCCGACGGATCCATCACCGGCCTGCGCGATGAGGAAGGCACTGTCTGGGCCGACGCCGAGCACACCCTCGGCGCCTTCCGGCATCAAACGTTCGACGAGCACGACGAACAGCGCTGGCTGCGGCAGTACTGCCGCGACCTCCAGCACACTGGCACCTGGGCGATCCCGGATCAGAGCAGCCCCGGCCTCGCGATCGCCGACAGCCTGCCGGCCCGGATCACCGCGCCCGAACTTCGGAGCCTGCGAACCCTCGACGATCCGGACGGCGGCAACACGGCAGCCCTTGAACTCACTCTCCCCCACGAGCTCGTGAGCGCGACCGGTGCACCACGGCGCATACGTATCGAGTACCGGTTCCCCTCCGGTCGGGGGCCGATTCGGATCCAGTTGGACGTACGCGGCCGCGAAGCCTCCCGGCTCCCTGAAGCCAGCTGGTTCGGTTTCCACCCTGCACCAGCAGACGGAGCATGGACGCTGCACAAGCTCGGTCTGCCTGTCGACCCGCGGCGAATCGTGAGCCGCGGCAACCGCACGCTGCACGCGGCGACGGCGGTTCAACGCGACGGCGTGAACTCCCTCCGTCTACGCACCGTCGATGCGCCGCTCGTAGCCGTCGGCGCTCCCGCACTGCTCCGCTTCGATGACGCACCACCCGCCCCCGAGAATGGCTTCTCCGTGAACCTTCACAACAACATCTGGGGGACGAACTTCCGGATGTGGTTCGACGACGACATGCGCTACCGGTTCGAGCTGGAGCTCGGCGGCATCCTGGACCAGAACGAGGAAGAACGATGAGTGGCGAATCCCCCCTCGAAACACCGGCCGACGTACCCCTGGTGACCAGCCCCCTAGTACTACAGTCATGTTTTGTGATCTATAGCTGGATCTTGTTGTGCCGGAGCCAGCGTTTCCAGTAGTGGCTGCTGCGAGCGCCGGCTTGGT
>NZ_JBEXMT010000067.1:0-12185 GCF_040610675.1 Nonomuraea sp. NPDC003804 | reverse complement strand
GGTGGAGCCGATGATCGCTTGGTTCGCCGCAGGAGGGCAGTGCACGAATACCCGGACCGTGTCGCTCTGGCGTGGCCGATAGGGCAGCACCTGGAAGGTTGTGCGGTTCTTCAACGCGGCCGGGATGGGGTCGCCGGCGCTCATCCGGATACCCGAGGACGGTGCGTGGACGACCTCCGCGGCCGCGCTCGGGCCCAGCACCAGGACGGCGACCGCTCCCATGCCGATGACGGAACGCATATGTGCCTCCTGCGTACGTGCGCCGGGCGGTGCCGAGGTGTCTGCCCGGTGATGGAACGCAGGCAATGGTGGACGGCCGGGCAGGTCCGGCGAAGACACTTGGAAACCCGTCCTGACCAGGCTGTTCGCCTTATTATGTCGGGCGCGTACCGAGGGGGAGGGCGCCACGCCGACACGCACCGCCGCCGGCCACGTCTCGGTGACGAGCAGCACCTACAGGAGCTGCTGCCCGACAGTAGCGACGAAGACGACCCGTGGGAGCCGTCACCGCCCGACTTCTCGCGGCTCGACGAACAGCCTCATCCGGATGGGCGCAGCGCGTAGACCTCACTGACATCGTGTCCGCGCGGCCTCACTGACATTCCATCCGCGTCCAACACCTGTCGGGTCGCCGGCGCTATGCCGCCATGCCGCCCCTGGTGCTCGGCGCCCACCCGCCGACGTCACGGCGAGCGAACCCGCCCGTTGTCGAGGCTGGCGCCCAGCAGCCGGTGTTCGAAGGTGTGCAACCGTTGCCGTGCCGCATCCATCCTCCAAGTCCAGTCGGAGGAGTGATCATGCAAGGCGCTGCCCACCCACTGCAAGACGGAGACGCCGAACCTTTCCGTCCCGGACGAAAAGGAAGGGGGCAGCAAGATAGGCGATCAGGGGCCTTGATCGCGTGCGTCGTCCGGCGCGGCACCGCTGGAACCGCTGGTCGATGGTTGTCCCCTGCGGGGTTGCTCCGCCGAGGAAGGCCGTGGGCGGCCGGCGGGAGCGGCCGCTTATTCGGCGCGCTTGACCGGCTTGACGATCAAGCGCTGACGAGGGCCCGAGGGGAAGACCGGCGATGGCACGACGACGGACCCGCCAAACGCAGCCGCGCCCGCATCGTGTCGGCCCGCTGCGCTTCGATGACTTCGCGTTGGCGGCGATCAGGATCGCCGCCAACCGCTCCCGTCTGAGCGTCATCGCCTACGTCGCCGAGACGGCGGTGGCGGTTGCTGAGGAGCGCCTGGTGCCCGTTCCCGTCGACCGCGGGCAGATGCGAGCTCGCGTCGAGCTCAACCGGATCGGGCGGGCGCTCGACGAGCTCGCGGGCGTTCTAGCCCCGCCGCGACGGCGAGCTGCTGCAGTGCCTGGCGGACGTACGGGCGCAGGTGACGCCCGCCGTATGGCGTGTGGAGGCCGCTGCCGACACTGTGGCCGGTTTCCGCCGGTGAGCACCAGGGCTTCCCAGTGTGGCTCCGCCGGCCTGCTCAGTCGCGGCTGAACGGCAGCATGGCCGTCAGCCAGTTGGTCAGCTCGGTGGGATTCCTGGTCTGGGTGTAGACGCGTCCGGGCCCGGTGAACTCGAAGACCAGCCCCTCGCCCGACTTGAGCGACTGGATCGTCTTGCCCTCGACGGCGCGGCGCAGATCGCTCCGCACCGTCTCCTCATAGGCCACGACGTGCCCGGAGTCAACGATCACCGACTCTCCAGTGGCCAGTTCGACGGCCTGAAGCGCTCCGTAGCAGCCGAGGATCACCTGCCCCGAGCCCTCGGCGCGGATGAGGAAGCCGCCCTCGCCGCCGATCAGGTTGGACATGCCACCCCACTTGGTCTTGATCTCGACCTGGTCGGTCGAGGCGAGCCAGGACCCTCGGGTCAGCATGAGGGCGACGTCGGGCCGGACGGGGACGGCCATGGTGTCGCCGGGTAGGTGGTGGGCCACATCGACCCAGCCGCCGCCGGGCGGCGCGATGTAGCGGGTGACGAACAGCGACTCGCCGCCGAAGGCGGAGCGCGCCAGGCCGCGCAGGAGGCCGCCTTCGACTTTGGCTTCGAGCTCGACGCCCTTGCTCGTCATGAGCATGGCGCCGGATTCGACGCGAATGGTTTCGCCGCTGGCGAGATGGCAGCGGGCGACGGCGAATGATCCAGGGAATCTGATATCGATCTGCATGCCGTCAATCTGGTGTGGCCGCCTAATGAGCGCGTTGACGATCTATATACAAGACATCGTTATCGCGGCGGCGAGCGCCGGACTCATCCCCGAACGTCCAGACCGAAACCACGTGACATAGCCCACCTCGACGCCCGGCACGTCGGTGATCGCGTTCCAGCGGCCGGGCCGACCGTCCAGGACGATCGGCAGGTCACGGGCTCTCATCCGGTTCGCCTCAGGTCCGGACCGGCGGGGGCGGTACGGGCGTCCGGCGTGCAGGAAAAGGGAACGCCCGGCACCTCACGGGTAGTGCCAGGCGTTCGCTCGTGGTGGGGGTCAGCTGGCCCAGTCGAGCAGGGGCCGGGTGTTGCTCGGGTGGCGCAGCTTGGACAGGGACTCCTTCTCCAGCTGGCGGATCCGCTCGCGGGTGAGGCCCAGGTGCTTGCCGATCTCGTCCAGGGTGTGCGGCTTGCCGTCCACCAGGCCGAAGCGCAGCGCCATGATGCGCGCCTCGCGCGGCGACAGGTTGTCCAGCACGCCGCGCAGCTGGTCGCCCAGGAGCTGGCGGTCGACGATCTCCGACGCCTCGGGAGAGTCGACGTCCTCGATCAGGTCGCCGATCGTCGTCTCGCCGTCCTCGCCGATCGTGGCGTTGAGCGAGATGGGCTGGCGGCTGGTGCGCAGCAGCTCCTCGATCTGGTCGGGCGTCTTGTCCAGCTCGACGGCCAGCTCCTCCGGCGTGGGCTCGCGCCCGAGGCGCTGGTGCATGTCACGCTCGACACGCGACAGCTTCGACAGCATCTCCAGCACGTGGACCGGCAGCCTGATGGTGCGCGCGGAGTCGGCGAAGCCACGCTGGATGGCCTGCCTGATCCACCACATCGCATACGTCGAGAACTTGAAGCCCTTGGTGTAGTCGAACTTCTCCACCGCGCGGATCAGGCCGAGGTTGCCCTCCTGCACCACGTCAAGCAGGGCCATGCCCCTGTCGGTGTACTTCTTGGCCACCGAGACGACCAGGCGGAGGTTGGCCTCCAGCATGTGGTCCTTGGCGCGCCTGCCGTCCTCGACGACCATCTCCAGGTCGGCGCGGTAGGCGAGGGACAGGTCCGGCTCGCTGTCGAGCTTGTACTCGGCGTACAGGCCTGCCTCGATGCGCCGGGCCAGATCGACCTCCTCGGCGGCGGTCAGCAGCGTACGGCGGCCGATCGACTTGAGGTAGGTGTGGACCGAGTCGCCCATCACCGACTGGTTGTCGTCGAGGTCGAGCGACTCCTCCTCCTCGAGCTCCACGTCCTCGGCGGCCAGCTCGAGGTCCTGCGGGGCGTCGAGCTCCTCGGCGGGCAGGTCGGCCTGCTCGGGCACGGCGACGGCCTGCTCGTCCGACGTGGCGGCCTTCGCGCGGGTCTTGGCGCCCGTCCTGGTGGTGCCGCTCTTCGCGGTGCCGCTCTTGGCGGGGGTGCTCTTCGCGGTGGCGCTCTTCTTGCGCGTGGTGGTCGCCTTCTTCGCGGTGGCTGTCGTGCCGAGCGCCGGCTCGTTCTCGGCGGCCAGGCTCACCCCGGCCTCCGTGAGCCCGCGCAGGATGGAACGGCCCTCGTTCGGGCTGATCCCCGCTACGGCAAAAGCCTCCCGCAGCTCCGCCAGCGAAAGGTGACCCTGAGCTCGCCCTCGGTCAAGGAGCTGGTCGAGGGTCGCGGGCGAGGTCGCCACGGCGGTTCGGGGCATGAGGACACCTCCTCCATACGGAGTCGCAGTCAGTTCAAAGTTTGTGGTGGGGCGGCTCTGGCCGCTCTGCGCACCAGTATCAATAACGCCATCCCCGGCCATTTGTTCCCGCGAAGGAGGAAAAAACGGACGACCGCCGGAGCCGGCGGCCGCCCGTCGGACACCTGTCGCCTAGTTGTCCACGTCGTTGAGCTGGCCGGTCGCCTCCGGCATGGGCATCGGCTCCGCGCCCTCCATGCGGCTTTCGGTCCAGTAGTCGACGGCCTCCTGCGGGTTCTGCTCGACGTCGTGGGAGACCACCGTGTCGTCGTCGGGTGTCTCGTTGGTGGTGTCGTTCGTCTCAGCGGGCCGGCCGGAGGGCGCCGGTGTGTTGTTCACCACGACCGTCGTCTCCTGACTCACCTTCTCGAGCCTGCCCGCGGAGGCGGCCGCCGCGATGGAGACGCCACCGGCGACGATCACGCCGACGGTCACCGCGGACACCCACGTCTTGCGGGATGGGTTCATGAAGGTCTCCTCCTTCTGCCGGCTGCTCCTATAAGACGCAGCCGGCAGGCGTCAGGTTCCGGTGCGAAGCGCCGCGAGATCGGTTTTACCATTCGGCAGCAGCGGAAGTGCGGACACAAGCCGCAGCTCGCGTGGCGCGGCGTAGGCGGGGAGCCGGTCGCGGGAGAAGGCGCGCAACTGGGTGAGCGTCGGCGGCCGGCGAGGGTCGGCGGGCACGACGACGGCGACGACCGCCTGCCCCCACTCCGGATGCGGGCGGCCCACCACGGCCACGTCGGCCACCTCGGGATGCAGGGCCAGGACACCCGCGACCGAGGCGGCCACCACCTTCTCGCCGCCGGTGTTGATCACGTCGTCGGCCCGCCCGACCACGCGGAGCCCGCCGTTCTCGATGGCGCCCAGATCGGAGGTGACGAACCAGCGCCCGTCGAGCGGGCTGTCGCCGAAGCGGTATCCGGCCAGCAGGACGGGGCCCGCCACGAGGATCCTGCCGTCCTCCCGGATCTTCAGATCGACCCCGTCGAGCGGCCGGCCGTCGTAGACGCAGCCGCCGCTGGTCTCGCTGCTGCCGTACGTCGTGACGACCCTGGCGCCCGACGCCCGCGCCGCCTCCAGCAGGCCCGGCCGCGGCGCGGCACCGCCCAGCAGGACGGTCTCGAAGACGCCCAGATCGGCGCCGAGCTCCAGCAGGCGGTGGAGCTGGGTGGGGACCAGCGAGACGTGCGCGGCGCCCGAACCGGCCACCGCCCCGGCGTCGAAACGGTCATGGATGATCGGCTCGGTGCCGTTGAGCAGCGACCTGACGAGCACCTGCAGGCCGGAGACATGGGAGGGCGGCAGGCAGCACAGCCAGCGCCCGCCCGGCCCCGCCTCCAGCCTGCGCAGGGACGCGGCGGCCGAGGCCTGGAGCGCGGCGGCGGTCAGCATGACGCCCTTCGGCGTTCCGGTGCTGCCCGAGGTGGCGATGACGACGGCCACCTCGGCGGGCACGCCGGGGCCGTCCGCCTGCCGTACCCCGTCGACGGTCTCGATCTCGCTCGGCCGCAGGGCTGCCAGGGCCGCGCCCGCGTGATCGGGGGACAGGGGCAGCACGGCGGGCCCCTCGCCCGACAGCGCCGCGGCGACCGCCTCGAACAGCCTGCGCCCCGGCGGGAGCACGAGCGCCCGCAGGGGGCGGTCCGGATGCGACGGGTTCCTCCACATGCTCGTAAGGTTAGTGGCGACGAACGAGGTGACAGCGGGGAAGGTGCGTGGATGGGTTCTGGGCCGAGGGTCTTCCGGATCCCGATGCGCACCCGCTTCCGCGGCCAGACGGCACGCGAAGGCGTGCTGATCGAGGGCCCCGCCGGGTGGGGCGAGTTCTCCCCCTTCCCCGAGTACGGGCCGCGCGAGTGCGCCCGCTGGCTGGCCTGCGCCCGCGAGGCCGCCTTCGACGGCTGGCCCGCGCCCGTGCGTTCCCGCGTCCCGGTCAACGCCACCGTCCCCGCCGTCTCCGCCGAGCGCGCCCACGAGCTGGTACGGCAGGCGGGATGCCGCACCGCGAAGGTCAAGGTGGCCGAGCAGGGCCAGAGCTTCGCCGACGACCTCGCCCGCGTCGAGGCGGTCCGCGACGCGCTCGGGCCCTCCGGCAGGATCCGCGTCGACGCCAACGGCGCCTGGGACGTGCCGACGGCGGTACGGCACCTGCGCGCCCTCGACGCCTTCGACCTGGAATACGCCGAACAGCCCTGCGCCACGCTCGACGAGCTGGCCGCCGTCCGGCGGGCCGTCGACGTGCCGATCGCGGCCGACGAGTCGATCAGGCGCGCCGACGACCCGCTGAAGGTGCGCGCCGCCGAGGCCGCCGACATCGCGGTGGTGAAGGTGCAGCCGCTGGGCGGCGTGCGCGCCGCGATGCGGGTCGTGGAGGCGTGCGGGCTGCCGGCGGTGGTGTCGAGCGCGGTCGAGACCTCGGTCGGACTGGCGGCGGGCGTAGCCCTGGCCGCCGCGCTGCCCAGCCTGCCGTACGCGTGCGGGCTGGGAACCATGTCGCTGCTGTCGGGAGACGTGGTGGACGACTCCCTGACCCCCGTCGACGGGTTCTTGCCGGTCTCCCGCCCGTCAGTGGATCATTCGCTCTTGTCTGAGTTTGAGATCGAGTCGCCGTCGTGGCTGCGGCGGATGCAGGAGGCGGACCTGTGAACCCGGCTACCGCGCTCGCCACCGTGCTGGTGGACGAGCTCGTCCGGTGCGGCCTGACCGATGTCGTGATGGCACCCGGGTCCCGTTCGGCCCCCCTCGCGCTGGCCCTCCACGCCGAGTCGCGGGTGCGGCTGCACGTGCGCATCGACGAGCGGTCGGCGTCCTACCTGGCGCTGGGCCTGGCCCGCCGGTCCGAGCGGCCGGTGGCGCTCATCTGCTCCTCTGGCACCGCGGTGGCCAACTTCCACCCCGCCGTCATCGAGGCGAGCGAGTCCGGCGTGCCGCTGCTGGTCCTGACCGCCGACCGGCCGCCCGAGCTGCGCGGCACCGGCGCCAACCAGACCATCGACCAGCTGAAGGTCTTCGGCGCCGCCGCCCGGTGGTTCGCCGAGGTCGGAACGCCCGAGGAACGCCCCGGGCAGGTCGCCTACTGGCGCTCGCTGGCCGCCCGCGCCTACCAGCGCGCGCTCGGGCCGTCCGACCCGGGCCCCGTGCACCTGAACCTCGCCTTCCGCGAGCCGCTCATCCCCGACGGCGACACCTCGTGGGTCGAGTCGCTCGACGGCGACACCGCCGGCTCGTGGGTGCGGGCCCGCGTCGCACCGCCGCCCGTGGCCCTGCACCTGCCGCCGACCAGGCGCGGCGTCCTCGTCGTCGGCGACGGGGCGCCCAACGTGCGGCGCTACGTCGCCGCCGCCGGCATGGCGGGCTGGCCGGTGCTGTCGGAGCCCAACGGCGGCGGCCGCTACGGCGACCACGCCATCTCCACCTACCACTTCCTGCTCGGCACGCCGTCCTTCGCCGACGCCCACCAGCCCGACGTGGTGGTGACGCTCGGCCGTCCGGGGCTGTCCAGGCCGCTGCTGTCGTGGCTGCGGCGGGCCGAGGAGCACATCGTCGTGGCCACCGACCTGGCGCGCTGGCCCGACCCCACCCGGTCGGCCACGCAGGTGGCGCAGGCCGTCGAGATCCCCGTCGCCGCGGGCGACGACGCCTGGCTGCACTCCTGGCGGCGTGCCGACGCCGCGGCCAGGATCGCCATCGACGCCCTCCTCGACGACAGCGGCATGACCGAGCCGCGCATCGCCAGAGACCTGGCCGACTCCCTGCCGAACGGCGCGCTGCTGTTCTGCGGCTCCTCCATGCCGATCAGGGACCTCGACCAGGCGATGCGGCCGCGGCGCGGGCTACGGCTGCTGGCCAACCGGGGCGTGTCGGGCATCGACGGGCTGGTCTCCACCGCCATCGGGGCGGCCCTGGCGCACAACGGGCCCTCCTACGCGCTGCTCGGCGATCTGACGTTCCTGCACGATCAGAACGGGCTGATCCTCGGGCCCCGGGAACCGCGACCCGACCTGTGCCTGGTCGTGGTGAACAACGACGGCGGCGGGATCTTCTCGCTGCTGCCCCAGGCGGGCATCCGCGACCCGTTCGAGCGGGTGTTCGGCACGCCGCACGGGGTCGACCTGGAGTACGTGGCCGCGGCCACCGGGACGCCGTACCAGCTGGTCGAGGACATCTCCGACCTGCCCAAGGCGATCCGCGGGGAAGGGCTGCGCGTGGTGGAGGTCCGCACGCGCCGGGAGGCGAACGCGGTGCTGCACGCGCAGCTGAGAGAGGTCGCGCAGGCGGCCGTCCGCGACGCCGTCGGCTGATCGGGTGCCGCGTGACGCCGTCCAAGGCCACCAGGCCGTCACCGCCGCGTCAGCCCCCGCACCACCGGAACACCCGTACCAGAGTCGAGCACCAGGCGGTCGCCGAGCGGTCGCGCGAGCGTGACGGTGATCGTGGCCGTCTTGAGTATCGCGGGGCAGACCCCGCCGGAGCCCTCCTCGTCCACGTCAACCACCACCAGGTGGTCGCTCTCGTAAGCGCGCGCCCCGTGAATGCTGTCGCAGGCGCCGTAGCCGTACTGGAGCAGCAGTTCGTGCGGCCTGTCGGGCACGAGGTCGAACGACGTCACCTCTTCGATCCCTCCCGGCAGGCGCTCGGGGCGGGCGGTGACGGCCGACGGGGCAACCGCGACGTGCACGTACTTCTGCTCGACCCCCTTGACGGTGAACAGCCAGGCCGGCACCCGGATCGTGCCGCGGCTGGTCTTCAGCGGCACCTCGCCCAGCTCTGCGCCGGTCACCAGGAGGGGGCGGCATCCGTCGGCCGGGCACTCCTCCTCGATGAGGTCGGCCGGCTTGCTGAACGTCGCGTACGCGCTCGCCGCCGTGATGAGTGGCACCTGCGAGAGCGAGCCGTCCGGCCATCGCACGCCCGCGTGGGCCGGGGAGCCGGCGGGTAGCGGGGCGGCCAGCCTCCATACGCCGTTGTGCGCGCTCCTGTTCACCCAGGCCGGCACGCGGCGCACGCGGGCCCATCCCCGCGGGTTCATCACTTCCAACGGAACGAACCCGTCGCGCCACGCCTGGTCGTCGGCCGATCCCTGCCAGCGCTCCGCCACCTCTCGGGCGCGTTCCTCGAACCCGCGAGGCGAGACCCGATGGGACCAACTGCAGGAGGACAAGAGCAGCACCAGGGACAGGTACGCCATCGCCCTTCGCACGAGACCCCTCCTCCGCCGCCGTGACCGTGTCGACTTCGAGGGTGGCGCGCCCGATCCTCCGTCTGTCCGGCGAGCGGAAGCCGTCGCTCGACCGAAGCAGACCGGATCTCCCATAGGTGGGGGGTAGGCGACGCCGTACGAAACCCATCCTGTGCCAGTCAGCATAAGATATGAGCGATAGCATAGGAGGGTGGCGTGACAACGCGACGAGAGCAGACTAGCCAGGAGAGCCGTGAGCTGATCCTCTCGGCCGCGGCGGAGTTGTTCGCCGAGAAGGGGTACCGGCAGACCACGTTCGCCGACGTGGCGGAGCGGTCGGGGATCAGCAGAGGCTCGATCCCGTGGCACTTCGGCAGCAAGGAGGGGCTGCTGCTGGCCGTGCTCGAACGCTCGGTGGACCTGGTCCGCGGCGGGTTCCCGGCGGAGTCGGAGAAGGGAGAGGTGGGCTTCGACCGCCTGGGTGAAGGCGTCGACCTGCTCCTACGGCTGCCCACCTCGAGGCTGTTCGTCACGCTGCTGGTGGAGGCGCTGGAGCCTGGCTCGCCGATCCAGGGCCGCTACGTCGAGATCCACGACACGTTGCGCGACCATTGCAGGAGATGGCTGGAGCGGTTGCCGTTGCCGCCCGGCATCTCGGCCGAGACGCTGGCCGTCACGCTGGTGGGCGCCGTGATCGGCATCCACCAGCAGTGGCTGCTCGCGCCCGACCGCGTCGACCCGCAGGCGGCTGTCGCCTGCCTCGGGCTGCTGGTCACCGGCATGACGCCGGGGCCCTCCGCCTGAACCGGCACTCGGCGTGGGTGAACCTCGAAGCCTCGCTGTTCCACGCTTGTCTGGCCGATGACCTGCCTCGTCGGCGGACCCCGGATCGCGAAGCCCTCTGGCGGCGCACTGTCGGGGCATGGCTTGACGGAGATCGCGCTGCCGCGGCGCGGCCGGCGCAGGCGGTCGGCGCGCACGCCGCCCCGTTCCGCGCCGTCCTCGGGCACGTGGGGCGGGCCGTGGTGGTCCGTCAGGGGATCAGCAGGCCCTGCGTGTGGAGGGTGTCGAGGACCAGCCGGTTGGCGGCGGAGACGCGGTCGCGGTCGGCGTGGGTGAGCCAGGCGATCTCCGCGATCTCTGCCTGCGGCGTGAGGGTGCCGGAGTAGTCGGCGGTGTAGCAGGTCATCCGTACGGTGACATCCGTCTTGCCGTGCGCCGGCGCCTCGTAGGTGCCCACGTGGTGAAAGGTCTCGGGGACCAGCGAGACGGTCAGCTCCTCGGCGATCTCCCTCAGGAGAGCGTCGACGTCGGTCTCGCCGGGCTCGCGCTTTCCGCCGGGCAGGTAGAAGGCGTCCATCCCATGGGAACGGGCGCCCAGCAGCCTGCCGTCCTCCAGGAGGACCCACGCGACCTTGTCGATCACCATCTGTCCCCTCCCCATGATCGTCGTGCTGCGAGGGTTTGCGCAGCTGGCCGACCTGTTCCGCTCGTCACCAGGGTAGTCCCTGCCCGGTGCGCCGGCCTGTGCCGACAAGTTCCCTCCACTGGTTAAGGTGGCCGGATGCATATCGACGAGTGGCTGCAGGCGATCCCGCCGGTGTGGATCTGTGCGATGGTCGGCGTGGTGATCGGGCTGGAGAGCGTGGGCATCCCGCTGCCCGGGGAGATAGTCCTGGTCAGCTCGGCCCTGCTGTCGGCCAAGGGCGTGGTGGACCCCGTCTGGGTGGGAGCGTGCGCCAGCGTGGGGGCGATCGTCGGCGACTCGATCGGGTACGCCGTCGGCCGCAGGGGCGGCAAACGGCTCTTCGTCCGGCTCGGCAGGCGCTTCCCCAAGCACTTCGGGCCGCACCACATCGCCAAGGCCGAGCACTACTTCCACCGGTACGGCATGTGGACGGTGTTCTTCGGGCGCTTCATCGCCCTCCTGCGCATCCTGGCCGGGCCGCTGGCGGGGGCCCTGCGCATGCCGTACTGGAAGTTCCTGGTCGCCAACGTGCTGGGCGGCGTCGTCTGGGCGGGCGGCACCACGGCGGTGATCTACTACCTGGGGATCGTGGCCGAGAAGTGGCTGAAGGGGTTCTCGTGGGCGGGGCTCGGCGCGGCCGTCCTGTTCGGGATCGCCACCACCTGGTACGTCAAGAGGAAGGCGAGCAGGGCCTCAGCGCTCGATGAGGGTGACCTCGAGGGAGTAGTGCGAAGCCCGGTAGACGTGTGAGCCGTGCTCGACGGCCTTGCCCTGGTCGTCGTAGGTGGTGCGGACCATGGTCAGCAGCGGCGCGCCCCTGCGCTCGTCGAGCAGCTTGGCCTCGGTCGTCGAGGCGGCGCGGGCGCCGATGCGCTGGTTGGCGACGCGCATGCGCACCCCCGCGGCGCGCAGCAGCTCGTACAGCCCGCGACCCTGCAGGTCGTCGGGAGTGAGCGGGGCCAGACCGACGGGCAGCCAGTTGTGCAGCAGGGCCAGCGGCTCGCCCGCGGCGAAGCGGAGCCGTTCGAGATAGAGTGCCTCGTCACCGGGGGACAGGCCGAGGACCTGGGCGACCTGCTCGTCGACCGGTCGCGGCTCCAGGGCGAGGACCTCTGTGGCGGGCTCCTGCCCGGAGCGGCGCAGGTCGTCGTAGAGGCTGGTCAGCTCGACCGAGCGCTTGACCTGGCCATGGACGACCTGGGTGCCGACGCCGCGCTTGCGGACCAGCAGGCCCTTGTCGACGAGGTACTGGATGGCCTGGCGGATCGTCGGCCTGGACAGGCCCAGCCGGTCGGCGAGCAGGATCTCGTTGTCCAGCCGGGAGCCGGGGGCGAGGTCGCCTCGCCGGATGGCCTCGGCGATCTGCTCGGCTACCTGGAAGTACAGGGGGACGGGGCTGGAGCGGTCCAGATCGATCGCCAGGTTCGCGGTCATGTGATCAGGTTAGCGAGGTCAGAATGTCCTGACAAATCTTTCCTCGATGTCGCCGGAACACAGGCACCCGGCGGGTGCGCGCCCGGCCGGGGGCGCGCCTGGTGGAGCCGGGGCCGGCGGAGGCGCGGCCGGCGAGGGTGCGGGCGCGGGGGCACCTGGGGGCGGGGGGCCGGCCCGCGGGGGCGCGGGC
>NZ_JBEXMT010000066.1:0-13514 GCF_040610675.1 Nonomuraea sp. NPDC003804 | reverse complement strand
GGGTCGACGGAAAGGCGTGCGCACAGGCCGCGTTGCGTGTGGGGGCCGAAGTCGGCGAGCGCGGCCAGTACGGCCATGTGCCAGAGGCGAAGGCCGCGGGAAGCGAGCCGGTCGGCTACGCGGCCCCGCGCCGCCTTGCCGGTCAGCGACAGCAGGTAGGTGCTGAGGCCGAGCAGCGTGGGTGGGAGCGCGTCCGGCGTTTCTGTTCCCATGGCGACATTGTAGGTGTCGACCTATAGTGGGTGCAGACCCACTATTTGGAAGGTAGGCCGCCCATGGACGCGCTGCATCCCCGTCTCCTGGTCGACGACTTCGCCACCGCTTTCAGGTTCTACGACGCCGTGCTGCCGGAGCTCGTCGGCGCGCGGCGCGTCAGGGGCACCGCGGCGGGGCCGTATGCGAACTGGGACGTCGGCGAGGAGGGTGTCCTCGTGTTGTTCGACCGGGCATCCCTGGCCGAGGTGGCGGGCACCGCCCACCTCCCCTCCGAGGGTGCGCCGGCGCAGGACACGGTGATGTTCGTGTGCCGGGTCGACGACGTGGACGAAGGGCTGGCCCTGTGCCTGACGCACGGCGCCGCGCAGGTCGTACCGCCCACGGACCGGCCCGCCTGGGGACCGAATCTCCGGACCGCTCACCTACGCGACCCGGCCGGCACCCTGATCGAACTCCAGTCGTACTGAGGACGTTTCTCGTGCCGCCCGGCGGCTCCGTCCCGGCGACGCGGCCGTGAAGCTGGGAGTCCGAGGTCCATGGCCGACCGCGCCATGCCTGGACGCAGCAACACGAACGCCCCGAAGTGATTCGCTTCGGGGCGTTCGCGCGGCTCGGGAATGCCGGCGTCAGATGCCCACGTAGGCCGCGAGGTGCTCGCCGGTGACGGTGGAGCGGGCGGCGACGAGGTCGGCGGGCGTGCCCTCGAAGACGATCCGGCCGCCGTCGTGGCCGGCGCCGGGGCCGAGATCGATGATCCAGTCGGCGTGCGCCATGACCGCCTGGTGGTGCTCGACGACGATGACCGACTTGCCGGAGTCGACGAGCCGGTCGAGCAGGCCGAGCAACTGCTCGACGTCGGCGAGGTGGAGGCCGGCGGTCGGCTCGTCGAGGACGTAGACGCCGCCCTTCTCGGCCATGTGGGTGGCCAGCTTGAGCCGCTGCCGCTCGCCGCCGGACAGCGTCGTGAGCGGCTGGCCCAGGCTGAGGTAGCCGAGCCCGACGTCGGCGAGCCGGCCGAGGATGGCGTGCGCGGCCGGCGTGCGCGCCTCGCCGGCGCCGAAGAACTCCTCGGCCTCGGTCACCGACATCGCGAGCACCTCGCTGATGTCGCGGCCGCCGAGGTGGTGGTCCAGCACCGATGCCTGGAACCGCTTCCCCTCGCACTCCTCGCAGGTGGTGGCCACGCCGGCCATCATCGCCAGGTCGGTGTAGATGACGCCGGCGCCGTTGCAGTCGGGGCAGGCGCCCTCGGAGTTGGCGCTGAACAGCGCCGGCTTCACGCCGTTGGCCTTCGCGAACGCCTTGCGGATCGGGTCGAGCAGCCCGGTGTACGTCGCCGGGTTGCTCCGCCGCGAGCCGCGGATCGCGCCCTGGTCGACCGACACCACACCCGCGCCGGCGGGGATCGACCCGTGCACGAGCGAGCTCTTGCCTGAGCCGGCGACGCCGGTGACGACGACGAGCACCCCGAGCGGGATGTCGACGTCGACGTCGCGCAGGTTGTGCGCCGTCGCGCCGCGGATCTCCAGCGTTCCGGTGGGCTTGCGCACCGTCTCCTTGAGGGCGGCCCGGTCGTCGAGATGACGGCCGGTGATGGTGCCGCTGGCCCGCAGCCCCTCGACGGTGCCCTCGAAGCAGACGGCGCCGCCCGCCGTACCGGCGCCGGGGCCGAGATCGACGACGTGGTCGGCGATCGCGATCGTCTCCGGCTTGTGCTCCACGACGAGCACCGTGTTGCCCTTGTCCCGCAGCCGCCGCAGCAGGTCGTTCATCCGCTGGATGTCATGGGGGTGAAGGCCCGTGGTGGGCTCGTCGAAGACGTAGGTGGTGTCGGTGAGCGAGGAGCCGAGGTGGCGGATCATCTTGACGCGCTGCGCCTCGCCGCCCGACAGGGTGCCCGACGGCCGGTCGAGCGAGAGGTAGCCCAGCCCGATCTCCACGAACGAGTCGAGGGTCTGCCGCAGCGTGGCGAGCAGCGGCGCCACCGACGGCTCGTCAAGGTCGCGTACCCATGCGGCCAGGTCGCTGATCTGCATCGCGCAGGCGTCGGCGATGCTGATCCCCTCGATCTTCGACGACCGGGCCGCCTCGCTGAGCCTGGTGCCGCCGCAGTCGGGACAGGCGGTGAAGGTGACCGCCCGGTCCACGAACGCCCGGATGTGCGGCTGCAGCGCCGTCCTGTCCTTGGACAGGAACGACTTCTGGACCTTGGGGATCAGCCCCTCGTAGGTGAGGTTCACGCCCTCGACCTTCACCTTGGTCGGCTCCCGGTAGAGGAAGTCCCGCATTTCCTTCTCGGTGAAGTCGCGGATCGGCTTGTCCGGATCGAGGAAGCCCGACTCGGCGTAGACGCGCACCGTCCAGAAGCTGTCCGACTTCCAGCCGGGGATGGTGAACGCGCCCTCCGCGATCGACTTGGAGTCGTCGTAGAGCTGGGTCAGGTCGATGTCGGAGACCGTGCCCCGGCCCTCGCAGCGCGGGCACATGCCGCCGGTGCGGGTGAAGGTCTGCTTCACGGTCTTGCCGGCACCCCGTTCGACCGTGACCGCACCGCTCGCCCGGACCGACGGGACGTTGAAGGCGAACGCGTTGGGCGAGCCGATGTGCGGCTGCCCGAGCCGGCTGAAGAGGATGCGCAACATCGCGTTGGCGTCGGTGGCGGTGCCGACCGTGGAGCGGACGTCGCCACCCATCCGCTGCTGGTCGACGACGATCGCGGTCGTCAGCCCGTCGAGCACGTCGACCTCGGGCCGCGCCAGCGTCGGCATGAAGCCCTGCACGAAGGCGCTGTAGGTCTCGTTGATCAGCCGCTGCGACTCCGCGGCGATCGTGTTGAACACCAGCGAACTCTTGCCCGAGCCGGAGACGCCGGTGAACACCGTCAGCCTGCGCTTCGGGAGCTCGATGCTGACGTCCTTGAGGTTGTTCTCGCGCGCGCCGTGCACGCGGATCACATCGTGGCTGTCGGCAACGTGCGGCGGAGGCGACTGCGTGTCCGTCCTCGTGGCCATGCTCATGGTGTCTCCATCTGTCGGGCGGGGCCGCCTTCGCGGTCGCCGGGGTCACGCTCGGCGCAAGATACCAAGGCAGCCACGCTGCTTCCGCATGGAGCCGGAGGGCCCCGGCCACGCGGCGTGCCCGCCGACGCGTCAGACCGGCAGCGGCCGTCGCGCGTCAGCCCGCCACTGACGCGCGCGCTCCTTCACGATGCCGCCCTGTCGCAGCTCATGGCTGCGATCGCCGGACGGCTCAGCGCAGCTGCTGGATCCGGATCAGGTTGCCCGCGGGATCGCGGACGGCGCAGTCGCGCACCCCGTACGGCTGCTCGGTCGGCTCCTGGACGATCTCGGCGTCGCCGGCCTGCAGCCGCTCGAAGGTGCCGTCGAGGTCGGGGGTGGCCAGGATGACACCGGCGTAGGTGCCCTTGGCCATCATCTCGACGATGGTGCGGCGCTCGTCGTCGGTGACGCCGGGGTCGACGGCCGGCGGCTGCAGGACGATGGACGTGCCCGGCTGGTCGGCGGGGCCGACCGTGATCCACCGCATCCCGCCGTATCCGACGTCGTTGCGGACCTCGAAACCGAGGGCGTCGCGGTAGAAGGCCAGCGATGCGTCCGGGTCGTCATGCGGTAGGAAGCTCGCGTGAATGGTGATGCCCATGACGGTCAGGTTAGGTGCGGCTCCGTGACCCGCGCTTCTCGATTCCTGATCGGTCTGGTCACCTGCTTCGCCACGCACGACGGCATCCCGGCCGTCGCGCGTGCCGCGTGGCGCCGGTAGGCGCTGGGCGGCATGCCGACCAGCTCGGTGAAGCGGCTGCTGAAGGAGCCCAGCGACGAGCAACCGACCGCGAAGCAGACCTCGGTGACGCTGAGGTCGCCACGGCGCAGCAGCGCCATCGCGCGCTCGATGCGCCGTGTCATCAGATAGCCGTACGGCGACTCGCCGTAGGCGAGCCTGAACTGGCGGCTGAGGTGCCCGGCCGACATGTTGACGCCACGGGCGAGCGCCTCCACGTCGAGCGGCTGCGCGTACTCCCGGTCGATCCGGTCGCGGACGCGGCGCAGTCGCGCGAGGTCGCGCAGGTGCTGCGCCGCGGCGGGTCTGCTGCTCACCTGCGAAATCGTGTCACGTCACACCGGAGTTGCCCAGCGCCGCCGGCGCCGAGCAGGACGAGGGCACTCCCAGACAGTCTTCTCCGATGAACGAACAGGCCGGCTCACATCTCCGGCGGAAACCAGGCCTGGAGGTTCTGAGGGTTGATCGGCACCGAGATGTGTTCGTGCGTGATCAACCACTGGCCACGTGACCGCCGCAAACAAACGGTCGATCGTACCCATATCGCGCTCTGGAGCCCGTTCTTGCGTGTTCCGCTGTCCAGGTGAAGCATGTGCGCGAACGCCACATCCCCACTCGCCGCAACGGTGAGGTCGTGCGTTTCCAAGCCGATGGGGCCGTCGTATTCATCGAACCACCGCACGAAGTTGCCGCGGACTTCATCGGACCCGGCGAACTGGAGCGGGGGAACGACGTCGTAATACACGATGTCGGGAGAATAATGTGACATGAGGCGATCAATGTCTTTTGTCCGGCAGGCTTCGACCCGGCTGTCCAAGAACTCTCTGACCTCGGAATCGTTCGACGTCATCGCATCCTCCATTCACGAATCTGACCGCGACCAGCTCATCCGGCGCGGTCCCTGTGGTCTCAGTGGTCCGACGACGCGGCCCTCGGGAATGTGAGGTGCCGCAGGCCGACGGACCTGCCGTACCAGGCCCGTTTCCTCAGGCGGCGCGGCCGGTCTTGAGCGCGGCCGTGGTGTCGACGACGCGGCGGGCCTGGTGACGGGCCGCCTGCAAGGTCACCTCACCGGCCGGGCCATCGCCGGCCACGTGGGAGGTGCCGTAGGGATTGCCTGACTGGAACTGGATGGGGTCGGTGTAGCCGGGGGGCACGATGATGCCGCCCCAGTGGTAGAAGGTGTTCCCCAGCGCCAGGAGAGTGGATTCCTGTCCGCCGTGGGCGGTGTTGGAGGCGGTGAAGGCCGAGTACACCTTGCCCGCGAGCTTGCCCTGGTACCACAGGGGCCCGGTGGTGTCGATGAACTGCCTGAGCTGGCTGGCCGGGTTGCCGAAACGGCTGGGGGTGCCGAACAGCACCGCGTCGGCCCAGTCCAGATCGTCGTGGCCGGCCTCGGCGACGTCGGCGGTGTCCTGGAGGTGTTGGGCCCAGGCCGGATTGGCGCTGATCGCCGCGGGCGGGGCCGTTTCGGCGACCTTGCGCAGGCGCACGTTCGCGCCGGCCTTCTCCGCGCCCTCGGCGACGGCTTGCGCCAGAGCGTGCACGTGGCCGGTGGCACTGTAGTAGATGATCGCGACGTTCACGGGTTCCATGATCGGTTCACTTCCTTCGCGCTCGGGTTCATCGATACGACGACGCAGCCCTGCGCGATGTGAGGCGACCCGCCGGCCTCCCCGGCCGGCGCGACAGGGAACCGCCGCCGACGACCGGATCTCCCGGAGCACCACCCCGCCCTGGTCGCGCCGCCGGTCACGCGGCCGGTCCCGGCTCCTGACGCGAGGACCGGGACCGGCCCGTGCTCCCGCCGACCCTCCCCTCGTCCCCGCGCCGGGAGCGGAGGGAAAGGCATGGCCCGGCGAGAGCGGGCGGGTGGCTAGTTCTCCTCGTACGGCGCGGGCGGCTGCAGGGAGGCGCACCCCTCGAAGACCTGCTTCTCGGCGGCCGAGCCGGGCTTGACCTGCTTGAACCCGGCAGGCTTCTCCTCCTTGCCGACGGGCTGCCAGACGCCGCCCTTCTGCAGGCACTGGGCCCACGCGGCGAACTTGGCCTCGTCCTCGGGAGAGGACGGCTCGGTGCTGCCGAGGATCACCGAGTCCCACTCCTTGCACGCCTTCATGGCGGCGTCGAGCTTGGCCTGGCTGACCTTGGTGACGGCGCTGGTGTCGAGGTCCTGGCCCTTGACCGGGTCCGGGATGTCGATCCCGTTCTCCCGCATGCACCCGGCGAACTTCACCGCGGTCTCGTGCCAGCTGGGCTTGGCGGAGCCGGGCGCAGGGCTCGACGTGCTGGCCAGGCTCTGGGCCCCGCACGCCGCGCTCAGCGCCAGGGTGGGAAGGGCCGCCAGGACGGCGAGGCGCCGCTTGGTGATGAACACATGTCCTCCAACAGGTCTGTGACTGCCCATCACCCTGGCCCGCCCCTGTGAGCGGCCCGTCCGCGCCATGTCATGAACGTGTAATAGCTTCCAAGCCCGGACGAACCGCACGTCGGAGCCGCCGATACTGGACCGCATGGCTCGCGTGTTGCTGATCGAGGACGACCCGAACGTCAGGGACGCTCTGACGCTCGCCCTCAAAGGCAGGGATCACGAGGTCGAATCGGCGGCATCCGGGGAGGAAGGGCTGGAGCGGCTGGCACGCTTCGCCGCCGACGTGGTCGTGCTCGACCTCATGCTGCCCGGCATCGACGGGTTCGAGGTCTGCCGGCGCATCCGCTCGGCCACCTCCACCTCGATCGTGATGCTGAGCGCGCGGGGCGACGACTTCGACGTGGTCGGCGGGCTGGAGGCCGGCGCGGACGACTACGTGGTCAAGCCGGTGCGGCCGCAGGTGCTGGAGGCTCGGATCAGGGCGGTGCTGCGCCGTACCGACGGGGTGCCCTCGCCCGTGGAGTCCTACGGCGCGCTGTGCGTGGACCGCGCCAGCCTGACCGTGAGCAGGGACGGGCGGCAGGTCGCGCTGCCACCGATGGAGTTGCGGCTGCTGCTGCACCTGTCGGCCACACCCGGACAGGTCTTCAGCCGGCAGCAGCTGCTGGAGGCGGTGTGGGAGCACGACTACCTGGGCGACTCGCGGCTGGTGGACGCGTGCGTGCAGCGGCTGCGCGCCAAGATCGAGAGCGTGCCGGCCGAGCCGAGGTACGTACAGACCGTGCGCGGATTCGGTTACCGCTTCGGTCCGGTATGACCTGGCTCCGGGGGTTGCGGGCCCGGCTGGTGATCACGTTCGTGCTGGTCGGCGGGCTGAGCGCGGTGGGGGCCGCCGGGCTGACCTACTACACGGCGCAGAACAATCTGCTGGCCGGGGCGCAGGACCGGCTGCTGAAGGACTTCAGGAACCGGGTGCTGCTGCTGTCGCGCGACGTCGTGCTGCCCGCCAGTGACGGGGAGCTCGCCCTGCTGGCCGAGGACCTCGAGGTGGGCGACCGCAAGGTGTACGTGGTCAGGGACGGCGCCATCCCCAGCGACGCCCGTATCACCGCCGAACTGCGCACCAGCGTTCTGCGGCGGCCGGAGCTGGCCTGGCAGCGGGTGACCCGCGACGGCGTGCCGTACCTGGTGGCCGGCAGCAGGGTCATGCTCCTCGCGGGCGGCACGCCGTCGGGGATCACCGTCTACCTCGTCGAGTCGCTCGCGCAGGCCGCCTCCGACGAGGCGGCCGTGCTGCGCGCCGCGCAGGCGGCGGCCCTCCCCGTCGTGCTCCTGGCGGTGCTGGCCGGACTGCTGGCCGCGCGCGGCGTGCTGCGGCCGGTCGCCGACCTGGACCGCGCGGCCCGGCGGCTGGGCGAAGGCCGGCTGGAGACCCGCCTGCCCGTACGCGGCGGCGACGAGCTGGCGCGGTTGGCGGGACGGTTCAACGAGACCGCCGCGGCGCTGGAACGCTCGGTCGGCGAGCTGCGCGAGATGGAGGCCAGGTCGCGGCGGTTCGTCGCCGACGTCTCCCACGAGCTGCGCACCCCGTTGGCCGCCGCCACCGCCGTCACCGACGTCCTCCAAGCCGGCGCCGACCGGCTGGACGCCGACGCCGGGACCGCCGCACGGCTGGTCACCGCCGAGGTCGCCCGGCTCACCAAGCTCGTCGACGACCTGATGGAGATCTCCCGCTTCGACGCCGGAGCCGCCGTGCTCAACCTCAACGACGTGGACGTCAGCGCCGCCGTCGCCGCATGCCTGCGCTCACGCGGCTGGAGTGCCGGCGTCACCACGGACCTGCCGCCGGACATCCGCGTCCCCCTCGACCCGCGCCGCCTGGACGTCATCGTCGCCAACCTCGTCGGCAACGCGCTGCGGCACGGCACGCCGCCGGTCACGGTCCGGGTGCGCGCCACCGGCCAGGCCGTCGCCATCGAGGTCGCCGACCACGGGCCGGGCCTGCCCGCCGACGTCCTCCCGCACGTCTTCGAGCGTTTCTACAAGGCCGACGCCGCCCGCGCCCGCTCCGAAGGAAGCGGCCTGGGCCTGGCCATCGCCCGCGAGAACGCCCTCCTGCACGGCGGCGACCTGACCGTCGCTTCCGGCCCCGGAGCCGTGTTCACCCTCACCCTGCCGAGGAACCGCCCTGCCGGGGACCCGTCCGTCAGAACCACCCCACCGGGGAACCACCCGTGAGAACCTGGCCCCTCGCCCTGCTCCTGGCAGCCTGTACGGCCTGCGGAGTCGGCCCCACCGGCGTGGTGGGTGCCGGAGAGCCCGCCCGCGGCTTCACCCAGGGCACCCGCCTGTACTTCGTGCAGGACGACCGTCTCGTCTCCGTCGGCCGCCCCGAGGGCCCGCTGGACGCCGCCGAAACCGTCGAGCTGCTGGCCGGCGGGCCCACCTCGAAGGAGCGCGAGCGCTCCCTCGACACGCGCCTGCCCAAGAACATCGCCGTCCGGGTGAACGACGACGGGTTCACGCTGGAGAAGGGCGCCCCGATGCTGGTGGGCGGCCGATGGCTGCCGCCGGTCCCCCGCCTGTCGCGGATGGCGACCGGGCAGCTCGTCTGCACGATCGCGGCCGCCACCGCCGCCAAGCGCGGCGTGGACGTGGATGACGTGCGGGTGACCGTACCGGCCGAGGGTCAGGCGCGCTGCGCGGACTTCACATGAGCACCCCGCGTCGAGCGGGCTTTCACGTCTGGGCGGTGAGCAGGGCGTCGGCCAGGCCGGTGCGGGCGTAGAGCACCGAGCGGCCCGCACGGTGGGTGCTGGTCAGGCCGGCGGCCCGCAGTGCGGTGAGGTGTTGGGACACGCCCGCCGCGGAAAGGCCCGACCGCTGGGCGAGTTCGGTGGTCGAGGCGGGTGAGTCCAGTTCGGTCAGGATCAGCGCGCGGGACCGGCCGATCACCGCGGCGAGGGCTTCCACGCGTTCGTGTGTCCGACGCTCCCACAACGTGCCGATCCCGCGTGCCGGGTAGGCCAGCTGCGGTGGTTCCGACGCGACGGAACGCGTCAGCACTCGCGGCCACGCGAAGACCGACGGCACCAGGAGCAGCCCGGCTCCGGTCTCGATCCTGGTGATGGCGCAGTGCCGCTGTACCAGGTGGAGGCCGCCGCCGGCCCAACGCACCGTGTGGTGCAACTCGTTGAGCACCTGGGCCGTGCCCTGCTCGGCCACCTGGCGGCCCCGATGGAAGACGTCCGCCTCCAGCACCGTGCGGATCCTGGCCCAGTAAGGCGCGATCGCGAGCCGCCAGTAGGCCTCGATCTCCGCGACGATCCTGGGCAGGTAGGTCCCGGGGGTCCGGTGAAGGCTCCGCAGCCGGGGGGACAACCGGCCGTCGCGCTCGGCGGCCAGGCAGTCGAGGTCCCGCCGTACCTGCTCGGGGTCGGTGGCCTCGATGGCGGCCAGCTCGTCGGAAAGGTCAGGGGACGCGGTCGCCGGTGCCGGGTTGAGAAAGTCGGGGAGGTGACCGACGGGCGGAATCATGTCAGCCAGCCAGCCGCGGTCGAGACCCGCGGCCGCGAGCCGCGGGCGTACCTGGTCGGCCCAGCCGCGATGGGGGTCCGCCACCGCGGCGGCGGTCAACACTCTGCGACTGGTGACGACTTCCCACATGGGCGAGACGGCGAACCGGGTCTCGGCCAGATCGTTCACCGAGAAGGTCAGCCGCGCCTTCATACCGCCTCCTTGCGTCCATGATTCGGTCCGAGCTTAATCAATGGACGCTCGCCGTCCCGCCCGGCAGCATCCCGTTGCGGGTGCCCACGAGGCGGGGCGCCGCGAAGCAGAACGACGCGAAGGCGGTCATGCACATGTCTGTTGACCTCTCCCCCACCCCTGATGCCGCGACCGAGGAGAAGGCCCGGCTGTTCCGCGCCTTGAGCACCGAGTCCGTGCTGGTGCTGCCCAACGCCTGGGACGCCGCCAGCGCGACGGTGATCGCCGCGGCCGGCGCCACGGCGATAGCCACGACCAGCGGCGGCGTGTCGTGGTCCCTGGGTCGCGGGGACGGGCAACGGCTCAGCCGGGGCGAGATGATGGAGGCCGCGCGGCGCATCGTGGACTCCGTCGACCTGCCGGTGACGGTCGACGTGGAGGGAGGGTACGGCCCGGCCCCGGCGGATGTCGCCACCACCGTGCGGGCGGTGGTCGAGGCCGGTGCGGTGGGCGTCAACCTGGAGGACTCCACGGCTGTCGGCGGTCCTCTGTTCGACGTCGCCGAGCAGAGCGCCAGGCTGCGCGCCGCCAGGGATGCCGCGGCAGCGGCGGGCCTGCCGACACTGTTCGTCAACGCACGCACCGACGTCTTCCTGTTCGCGATCGGTCCGTCCGACGCCCGACTGGGCGAGGTGCTGGCGCGCACGGCGGCATACGCCGAGGCGGGAGCCGACGGCATCTTCGTTCCCGGCCTGCTCGATCTGGACGTGCTGAGCACTCTCTGCGCCGAGTCGCCACTGCCGGTCAATGCGATGGCCGTCGCCGGTGGACCACGTGTCACCGAGCTCGCGCAGGCGGGGGTGCGCAGGATCAGCCTGGGCACCGGGCTGGCCCAGGCCGCCTACACCGCGGCCCGCAGAGCCGCCGCGGAGCTGCTCGGCACGGGAAGCCTCACAGCCCTGGACGGCTCACTGGACTTCAGCGAACTCGACGTCCTGTTCCGTCGTTGACCGAGCCTAGGAGGACGGCTCGGGCAGGCGATCGAGAACGGCGTCCGCTCTCCTGACCGGATAGCTGAGAATGAGATCCACGCCCTGACGCGTATACAGGCGCAGCCGGTAGACGCCAGGACCGCCGCGCGCGAGATCGGGGAAGCGCACCTTGCTCGCCGACAGCGTCTGCATCTCCAGGCGACCCGATTCGCTGACGATGTCCACCTCGACCACCTGCTCCCAGCCTTTGCGTCGCAGGGGTGGCGGGGCCGAGCGCAGCGCCTTCGCCGTGACGCAGGTCGCCCAGTCCTGGCTGGGCGTGAAGACCAGGGCCAGCGGACCGCTGGCCGCCAGGGTGCCGACCGATTCCGCGTTCCAGATCTTTTCGGAATGTCCCTCGGTGTCCGCTTCCGGGTCGTCGATGCCGTAGGGCATGCCGTCCCAGTCGTAATAGGACGCGGTCGCCTGAAACCGAGTACGTAGCGCGGGCCACGGGTCGCGGCACATGGCGTCCTCCTTGCGCGCCTCGCGCTCTCGCCGTTTGCGCTCGATGTTCTCCTTCTCTGCCTGCTGCCGGCGGATCTGAGCGGACGACAGCAACAGATCCGGATATTTCCGTCCGATCACCTCCGGACAGAGCAGCGCGAGCAGCGCGGGCCGAGCCTTGACCGGCTCCCCGGCCGCGAACCTGGCGCACGCGGCCCAGCCCTTGCCGAGCAGTTCCTGATCCGAGACACGCAGGTCAGAAGGCTTGTTCACGCTGCACATGTAGGCCCGGTCCCGCTCGTGGGCCGGGATGTCCGCGACACGCGGCGGTGCCGACGACGCCCAACAGTCCATGAGGTCACCGCTCTGCCAGGTGTAGACGAGATGGGGACGGCCCTCGGGTCCGACGACCATCAGAGGGAGGACCGCGGCCACAGCCGCGACCGCTGTGGGCACTCGCAGCGCCGTCTTCCGCCTCCGCTCACGGTTCAGCTCATGCGCCGTGCGCGCCAGCCAGACGACGTAGAGCACATCCATCGCCTCGGCGATCGACTCGATCGTGCTGCCGCGCGTCAGGCCATCCACGAGTTCCACCAGGAACGCGCTCGCGAACGTGCCCAGACCGATGAGGAGCGTCACCCGGCTCCAGCGTCCGTCACGCCGCTGAGCGACCAGCAGCAGCACCATCGTGACGAACGCGGCCACTGCCGCGGCCATGACACCCGCCCGATCGGCCGGACTCATGAAGAGCTCGGGCTTCAGATCGTCCACCAGGTCGCTCGCGAGCGATATGGCCGGTTCCACCAGTCCGAGCAGGAGCAGAGCCAGCCGGAAGGGCCGGCCTGACCCGGTGAGCACCACCGTGAGCAGCACCAGCGCAGGCACCCAGAGCGCCAGCCCGATGACCGTCTCAACCAGGTCTGGGAGGAACGAGGGGATCAGCAGCCACACCACGTCGGCGTACAGCAGCAGCCGTAGCCACGTGGCCGCCCGACGCATCGGCACCGCCGTAGGCGCGGGTCCCCGCAGAATCTGCCACAGCATCCACGCGTTCACCAGCCCGACCAGCAGCAACCCGCCCAGCACCGGCACCAGGGGAGACCTCCCGACGACCTCGCCGGGCGGGTACCACATGGTGACCAGCCATGCGGGTGTCGCGGTGCCGATCACCAGGCTGAGGACGATCGAACCGAGGGTGATGACCAGGTAGACAGACGTCGCTAAACGATCTATGCGCACAATGAGGCCCGATCGTAGTACGACCGCGTAGTTCCCCCGGAACTGGTCGAGCACCACGATCCACGGCCGTTGTCGGCCTCCGCGTGCCCAGCCTGTTGAGGCTGCTTCTCCCGGTCCTGGTCGTCGCCGGGTGCGCGAGCACCGGAGCCCGTCTCGAAGGGCAGGACCCGATCATTCTCGTCCATGGTTCCAGCATCTCGATGAAGGCCGAGTTCTTCGGGGTGCCGGCCTTGGACGTGAAAAGCCGGTGTCTCAGGCTGAGGTCCGCTTCAGGGGCCGGAACGGAGGCGACCCCCGGCTGGTCCGATGGCACCGAGCCTCTCCTGGCCGGAGGAAGGCGCGGGGTCGACGTGCCGGGGGTGGGGACCATCTCCGCCGGCAGAGCGGCTACGAGAGGCTCTTGGAGTGTTGAGCGGGAAGAGCGCTGTCGACGACCGGCCGCTGATCCCCCACCAGCCTGCCCGCCAGGCCGGCACGCCCCCATCTCACGTCCCGACCAGGTCGCCGCAACCACCACCGGGCCCCTCGCTACGGCCTGGCCCGTCCGAGTCACCCGGCACCGTTGCAGAACCAGGAAGAAATAGGTGACGGTGTTACGATTATTCCGGATTCGTTGGTCGGCTCGCAGGAGCTGGTTTCCCACCAGAACAGCTGGAAAAGACCGACAAAACCGACGTATCTGGGCACCGGCGACCCGGCGCGGC
>NZ_JBEXMT010000065.1:0-14416 GCF_040610675.1 Nonomuraea sp. NPDC003804 | reverse complement strand
TCCGTGGTCAGCGGCAGGATCTCCGACACCGCGCCCACGAACGTGGTCTTGCCCACACCGAACCCGCCCGCCACGACGATCTTCGTCGAGGTCAGCCCGCGTTCAACCGGAAACATGCTCATCAGACCGCCATGTGAGGTTCGTGACCGCCGACACAGGCAGAGGCGATCTGTTGGCTAGAGCCTGCGAAGTCCACTGAGCACCCTTTCGAGCAGGTTGACGTCGGGCTTTCCAGCGTCGAGCTGTGGCTGGTGCACCCGTACCAGTCCCTCCGTCGCCATGTCCGCGATCAGTACCCTGACCACGCCGAGCGGGATCCGCAGCAGCGCCGAGATCTCCGCCACCGACCTGACGCTGCGGCAGAGCTGGCTGATGGCCGCGTACTCCGGCATGTGCGACAGGTCGCGCGGCTCCACCGTGGCGGAGGAGACCAGGGCCTCCATCGCGAACTTCACCCGCGGCGCCGTACGTCCGCCTGTCACGGCGTATGGACGGACCGGCGAGGCGGGCTCGACATGGGTGGGCTGCGGTGGCTGCCAGCCGCCGCCGGGGTTCCATCTGGGGTCCGTCACTACATCACCTGGTCTGGGTCGCACGGAGCTCGGCGCGTACGGCAGGCGTGAGCACCTGTCCCGCACGCTCCACCATCAGCGTCATCTGGTAGGCCACCAGGCCCATGTCGCAGTCGGGCGCGGCCAGCACCGCGAGGCAGGAGCCGTCGCTGATCGACATGATCAGCATCAGCCCGCGCTGCATCTCGACGATCGTCTGGGCGACGGGTCCTCCTTCGAAGACCCGTGCCGCCCCCTGCGTCAGGCTGATCAGGCCTGAGGCGATGGCGGCCAGCTGGTCGGCGCGGTCAGTCGGGAATCCGGCGGAGGCCGCCAGCGGCAGGCCGTCCGAAGAGACCACCACCGCGTGGGCGACTCCGGGAACGTTGCTGACGAAGTCGGTGATCAACCAGTCGACTCCGCGTGCCGCGTGGCTCAGGTCGTTCACTCGTCCTCCTCCCTGCTATCAACGGTTCGCGGACCGCCCGGGTAGCGGCCCTCGCTGATGTCGTCACGTGCGGCTCTGAAGCCCTGCTGGAAGCTTGAGAACCTGTTGCGCACCCGCTCCGGCGAGATCGCCGGCATGGGCGCGACGCCCTTGGGCGCCGCGGTGTCGGCGGAGCCGGGGACCAGGTTGGCCCTCGGTACCCGCTTGGGCAGACCCGCGGCGGTGGAGCCGTCCTTGACGGGTTCGCGTACGGCTTCCGCCGCCGACCAGCCCGCGTCGGCCTTGGACGTGTCCCATTCTTCGCCCTTGTCGAACCACGCCGACTCGACGGAGGCGAAGATCGGCAGGAACTCGTCACCTGTGGCGCCCTTCACCTGAGGGATGGGCCCCGTCGGGTTGGACTCGACCTCGGGGAAGTCGTACCTGCCGGTGCCGGTGCCGGGCGTGGGGGTGGCGCCCGGCGCCCGGTCCTCGAAGGACCAGGTGGCGGGCAGGTCGGGCGGAGGGGCGTCGGGCCAGGCGCCCGAGGAGGGCGCCCACACGTCGGCCTCGCCGCTGTCGAAGGTGCCGCCCGCGACGCGGGGACCGGAGGCCCACGCGTTGCTCTCGGAGGGCCACTGCGCCGCGCCGCCGTCGGTCGGCCACTGCTGGCCGCCTTCGGACGGCCACTGGGCCGAGGAGGGCCATGATCCCGCGCCGCCGGTGTCGGCGCCGCCCCAGCCGGGCGCGGGCCCGGGGTCGGAGGCCCAGCCGCCGGGGCCGCCCATGCCGGGCTCGGAGGCCCACGCGGGGCCGGTGTCGGCGGTGAAGGCGGGCCGGGGGGCGTCGGCCGCCCAGGCCGCGGGCGTCTCCATGCCCCTGCCGCCGCTTCCGGCCATCGCGCCGGAGCCCGCCATCGCGGGCGTCGGACCGCCGAGCAGCGCCTCGGGCAGCAGGACCATCGCGGTCAGGCCGCCCCCGCCGTGCGGGCGCAGCTGCACCCTGATGCCGTGCCGGTGGGCCAGCCTGGCGACCACGAACAGGCCCATGCGCCGCGACACCGACACGTCCACGGTCGGCGCGTCGCTCAGTCGCTCGTTGGCGTGGACCAGTTCCTCGGCCGTCATGCCGATGCCGGAGTCGGTGATCGACACCATCATGCCGCCGCCGTCGATCCTGTTGCCCGACACCACGACATGGGTCTCGCGGGGGGAGAACGCCAGCGCGTTCTCGACCAGCTCGGCCAGCAGGTGGATGACGTCGTTGACAGCCTGGCCGGCGACGGCCGCGCCGCCCGGCACCTGGAGGTTCACCCTGTCGTAGTTCTCGACCTCCGACAGCGAGGCGCGGGCCACGTCGACCAGCTGCACCGGCTGGCTCCAGCGGCGCGGCGGGTCCTGTCCGGCGAGGACCAGCAGGTTCTCCGAGTTGCGGCGCATGCGGGTGGCCAGGTGGTCGAGCTTGAACAGGTTCGCGAGCCGCTGCTCGTCCTGCTCGCCCTGCTCCAGGCCGTCGATGAGGGTGATCTGCCGCTCGACGAGCGTCTGGCTGCGGCGGGAGAGGTTGACGAACATGGCGTTGACGTTGGCGCGGAGCTTGGACTCCTCGCCGGCCAGCCGTACGGCCTCGCGGTGGACCTCGTCGAAGGCCCTGGCCACTTCACCGATCTCGTCCTGGGAGGAGACGCCGATCGGCGGGACCTCCACGTTCTCGGCGGTGTGTCCCTCCTCGCGCAGCCGCTGCACGATGCCCGGCAGCGTACGGCCGGCGACCTCCAGCGCGCCGCCGCGCAGCCGGCGCAGCGGGCGGACCAGCGAGCGCGCCATGATCGCGGTGATGACGAGGACGATGATGAGCAGGATCAGCACGAGGGCCACGTTGATGATGGCGACCTGCTGCTCGGCGGACTTCAGCTCGGTGCTCTTGATCCTGATCGAGTCGGACAGCGCCTTCTCGACGGTGTAGAGCCGGTCGGCGGTCTTGGTGATCGCGTCGAACCAGCGCTCGGCGTCCTGGGTGGTGGAGGTGTCGAGCGCCCGCAGCGACGTGCGCTGGTTGTGCAGGTAGACGGCCCTGGCCACGTAGAACTCGGCGCGGCCGACCTCCTGGCCGGTCACGGTGTCGTCGAGGAACTGCCGCTGGGCGGGGGTGGCCGCGGCGCGGAAGGCGTTGCGCTCGCTGTCACGGCCGGAGCGGGCGGCGAGGAAGGCGTCGAACTCGGTGCCGTCGAACCTGCCCCGCAGCAGCGCGATGGCCAGCAGCGCCCGCTCCTTGGAGACCTCGTTCTTGGTCCTGGCGATGGCGCTCAGGGCCGCGCTGGTGACGATGAGCTCGTCGTCCGAGACACCCTGCACCGTCTCGTCGTACAGCTGCAGCATCTCCGACAGGGTCTCGGAGTACTTCTCCATGACGGGCAGCGGCGGCAGCTGGCTGGCGGTGACGGTCTCGCGCAGGGCCGGCAGCTGGTCGAGCCTGATCCGCACCTGCGCGAGCTCGCGGCGGCCCAGGTCCGACAGCGACTCCTCGGCCGCCCGCGCGGCCGAGCGCACCTTGGTGACCGCGGCGTCGACCGCCCGGTGCTGGGATTTGAGGCCCTCGAGCTCGCTGTCGCTCCTGTTCGAGGCGGCGTACTTGGCGGACAGGTCGCGCTCGAGGGCGAGCTCGTGGCCGAGCCCGCCCAGGGCGACCACCAGCTCGGCGCCGTCGGCGACGCGTCCGTACTCCTCGGCGGTGCCGATCGACGTGGTCACGCGGAAGGCGCCGAGCACGACGGCCACGACGGTTGGGATCGCGATGAGCGCCACGAGCCGGGTGCGTACTCGCCAGTTGCGCAGGGCGATCTTGCTACCGGTGTCCGCCGGCTCGGGCATCGGCTCGCGAGCCGCTGGGGGGCCCGGGGGTTCCTGCGCGATGCCACGACCGGAGCCGGTCGTTGCTGTCCTCACAAGTCGTAACCTCTCGCGGATGCCTGCGCTTGTGCGGAGAGAACCGATTCGCCGGTGAGACGAGTGGTTGCAGGCAAGTATCGGGGCAATTGGAGCACAACCTTCTATCTCCCGCCAACGCAATGCAACTTTTGGAGCGCTCCAGCAGCCGACGCTTTTCCCGTCGCCCCACCCACCGGACGGCGACCTCATCCCTCAATGAATCAGACATCTAGTTACAGAGAGGCACTAAACGCATAATTCCTCCTTTTCGTGCATGTGCTCATATACAAGGCGGCCGCCTTTCAGGAAAGATCGCACTCCTGTACGCTTCACGCCCGTCATAAACGGACATCCACGCTTCCCCCCTCGCAGGAGCTCCTCGATGACTCGCACAGTCCGTGCTCGCGCGCTCGTCCTCGGAATCGCGACGGCGCTCGCCCTGGCCGCCTGCGGCGGATCGGACACCTCCAGCGCCCCCGCCGACGGCAAGGGCCTGGAGAAGACCACGATCAAGGTCGGCGCCCTCCCCATCCCCGACCCGGCCGCGCTCTACATCGCCAACGCGAAGGGCTTCTTCAAGGCCGAGGGCCTCACCGTCGAGCCGGTGCTCATCCAGGGCGGCGCCGCCGCGCTCCCGCAGATCAAGAGCGGCGCGCTGGACATCTCGCACACCAACTACGTCTCGACCTTCCTGGCCGCCAGCAATGGCGAGAAGATCAAGGTCGTCGGCGACGTCTACCAGGCGGGACCCAACACCTTCAACCTGATGGTCCCCAAGGACTCCCCGCTGAACTCGGTGGCCGACCTGAAGGGCAAGACCGTCCTGGTCAACACCCTCAAGAACATCGGCACCCTCACCGTCGAGGCCACACTGAAGGTCGCGGGCCTCACGAAGGACGACATCAAGTTCGTCGAGAAGCCGTTCCCCGACATGGCCAACGCGCTCAGCACCGGCCAGGGCGACGCGGCGTGGATGACCGAGCCGTTCATCACCGCCACGCAGAGCGCCTCCGGCTTCCGCAAGCTGGCCGACACCATCTCCGGTCAGACCGCGGACCTGCCGATCGCCGCCTGGATGGCGACCGACGAGTGGGTGAAGAAGAACCCGAAGACGCTGGCCGCCTTCCAGCGCGCGATCGCGAAGGCCCAGCAGCTGGTGGCCAGCGACCGCAAGGAGGTCGAGGCCGTGCTGCCCACCTACACCAAGATCGACGCCAAGACCGCCTCGGTGATCACCCTCGGCACGTTCCCGACCTCGCTCAACGAGACGCGTCTGCAGCGGGTCGCCGACCTCATGCTGGAGTACAAGTACATCTCCAGCCGGCTGGACGTGAAGAACATTCTGGTCGGCGCCAGCGGATGAGCGGTGCCCGTATCCTCCGCGGCGCCGCAGGCGTCGCGGGCTTCCTCCTCGTCGGTGAGCTGACCATCCGGTTCGCGCTCACCGACGGCGTGGTCTTCCCGCCTCCCTCGGTGGTCCTGCGGGAGGCGGCGGGACTGCTCGCCGACCCCGACTTCCTGTCCGGAGTCGGGATCACCCTCACCAACTGGGCGCTGGGCCTGCTCCTGTCGGTCGTGGTGGCCGTGCCGCTCGGCGTGCTGCTCGGCAGCCTGCCGCCGGTGGAACGAGCCACCCGGCCGCTCCTGGAGTTCCTGCGGCCCATCCCCTCGGTGGCGATCATCCCGCTGGCGATCCTGCTGATCCCGTCGGACTCGCTGATGAAGGTGTCCGTCATCGTCTACGCCTCGCTCTGGCCGGTGCTGATCAACACCCTGTACGGCATGCACGACGTCGACCCGCTGGCCAAGGAGTCGCTGCGCAGCTTCGGCTTCGGCCCCCTCGACGTGCTGCGCCGGGTGAGCCTGCCGAGCGCGGCGCCGTTCATGCTCACCGGGGTGCGCATCGCCGCCGGCATCGCGCTGATCCTCGCGGTCAGCTCCGAGCTGCTGGCCGGCGGCGCCGGCGGCATCGGCGTCTTCGTCATCCAGGCGGGCAGCGGCAACCGTACCGACCTCATCCTGGCCGCCACGTTCTGGGCGGGGATCATCGGCCTGGTGGCCAACCTGCTGCTGGTCGCCGCCGAGCGGCGGCTCTTCCACTGGCACCAGGCCAGAACCGGAGCGACGACGTGACCGCTCTCAAGCGCGTATGGCTGGTCCCCCTGGTGCTGGTGGTGTGGGAGGTGGCCACGCGGATCATGGCGGACACCGACTTCCCCCCGCCCACCACCATCGTGGCCAGGATGCACGAGCTGTGGTTCTCCGGGCCCGCGACCCGGCTGTTCCTGACCGATGACGCGATCGGAAACGTCCTGCCGAGCCTGGGCCGCATGCTCACCGGCTGGATCCTCGCCGCCGTGCTCGGTGTGATCCTCGGCGTGGTCATCGGCCGGTCGCGCACCGCGTCCGACTACGTGGAGCCGCTCATCCAGTTCGGCAGGGTCATCCCGCCGCCGCTGCTGCTGCCGCTGCTCATGGTGCTCCTGCACGCCGGCCTGGCGATGCAGATCGCCGCCATCGTCCTCGGCGTCGTCTGGCCGGTGCTGCTCAACTCCATCGACGGCGCCAGGGCCGTGGACAGGACCCACACCGAGACCGCCATCGTCTTCGGCCTGACCAGGGCGCAGCAGCTGCGCAACGTCGTCATCCCCGCAGCGGCGCCGAAGATCTTCGCCGGGCTGCGGCTGAGCCTGTCGCTCGCCCTCATCCTGATGGTCATCTCCGAGCTGTTCGGCAGCTCCGACGGCATCGGCTACCAGCTCCTGCAGGCGCAGCGCGGCTTCGACACCCCGGGCGTGTGGGGTGCCATCGCGCTTCTCGGCCTGCTCGGCTACCTGGTGAACGGGCTGTTCACGGTGGCCGAACGACGACTGTTGGTCTGGCATCACCACGCCAGGCGCACGCTCTAGATCCCCGTGTTGGAGGAAACGTGTCACACCCGGCCGGCCCTATCTGGGAATCCATCTCCGGCATCTCCCGGTTCGCCGCTCTGGCCACGATGGCCGAGCTGGGATGCGCCGACCAGCTGGCCGAAGGTCCGCTGAGCGCGGAGGAGCTGGCCCTGCGCTGCGGCGCGCACGCGCCGTCCCTGCGGCGGGTGCTCCGTGAGCTGGCCGGCATGGGGATCGTGCGCTCGGTCGAGCAGGGCCGCTACGAGCTGACCGAGGAGGGTTCCTCCCTGCGCTCCGACGCGCCGGACTCGACGCTGCCCGCCGTACGGATGATCGCCGAGGAGGGGTTCTGGTACGCCCTCGGCAACCTGCCCGCGACCGTGCGGCAGGGCCGCTCGGCGTTCGTCGAGCGGTACGGCCCGCTCTACGAGCGCCTGGGCCGGCTCCCCGAGGTGGGCGCCGTCTTCGACGACTACATGACCTCCAGGGCCGTGCCGTTCGCCCGCCAGGTGGCAGAGCGATACGACTTCTCCCAGGTGGAGACGCTCGTCGACGTGGCGGGCGGCAAGGGCCACATCCTCGCCTCGGTGCTGCGCGCCTACCCGGGCCTGCGGGGTGTCCTGGTCGACCTGGAGCACGTCGTCCCCGGCGCGGCGCAGGCGCTCGACGCTCAGGGGCTGACGGATCGGTGCGAGGTGCTGGCCGGCGACTTCTTCGTGAAGGTCCCCGAGGGTGCCGACGCCTACCTGCTGGCCAGCATCCTGCACAACTGGGACGACCACGACGCCGAGCGCATCCTGCGCAGGGTGCGGGAGGCGATCAGGCAGGACGGGCGGCTGCTCATCCTGGAGATGGTGCTTCCCGACGAGGACGTGCCGCACGTCGGCAAGGACATGGACATGCGGATGCTGGCCCTGTTCGACGGCGGCACGGAGCGGACCCGCCAGGAGTACGCCGTACTCCTCGAGAAGGCGGGTTTCCAGCTGCGCGAGGTGTTCGACCTGTCGGCGGGGGCGAGCCTCGTCGAGGCCGTGCCGGTCTGACGAAATCCCAGCTCACTTTCATCGCGAATACTCGCAAACCGGACATGACAATGGCTGTCGGATCACCTGCTCCGCTAGAGTCCGGATCACAATTCCACCCCCCAGCGGCCCTGAGGATTCAGCGTGCTTGAGATATCGGACCTCTCCCACGTCTACGGCAGCGGCCCCAGTGCCCACCACGCCATCGAAGGGCTGAACCTCAGCGTCTCCGACGGCGAGCTGCTGTGCATCGTCGGGCCGTCGGGAGCGGGCAAGTCCACGCTCCTGCGCTCCATCGCCGGGCTCATCCAGCCGACGGGAGGAGAGGTCCGCATCGCCGGCGAGCTGGTCAAGCAGACGCCCGACAACCTGGCCGTCGTCTTCCAGGACTACAGCCGCTCGCTGTTCCCCTGGATGAGCGTCGCCGACAACGTGGCGCTGCCGCTGCGCCGCAAGGGCATGGACAAGCAGCAGCGCAGGGCGGCCGCCCAGGAGGCGCTGGAGTCGGTCGGCCTCGAGGGAGCCGGCAAGAAGTACCCCTTCCAGCTGTCGGGCGGCATGCAGCAGCGGGTCGCCATCGCCAGGGCGCTGGCCTACCGGCCCAAGCTGATGCTGATGGACGAGCCGTTCGGCTCGGTCGACGCGCAGACCAGGGAGGACCTGGAGGACCTCGTCCTGCAGGTGCGCGGGCACCACCAGATGACCATCGTGCTCATCACCCACGACATCGACGAGAGCGTCTACGTCGGCGACAGGGTCGTGGTGCTGTCCAAGGCACCGGCCCACGTCGTGGGCGACCTGAAGGTGGAGCTGCCCTCACCGCGCGACCAGATCTCCACTCGCGAGCACCCCGACTTCGTCCACCTGCGCGCCGAGGTCGGACGCCTCGTGCGCGGCGTCGAGAGGACCAACGCGTGAAGCGAGCCGCACTGACGATCGTTCTGGTGACGGCCCTGGCCGCATGCGGCGGCGGGGGCGGCGGCACTGGCGGTGAGGCGGGCCAGGAGAAGACGACGCTGACCGTCGGCGTGGTGCCGGTGCCGTCGTCGGCGGCGCTGTTCATCGCCGAGAAGAACGGCCTGTTCAAGGCCGAGGGCCTGACGGTCAAGACCGAGATCATCCAGGCGCCTCAGGCGGTCATGCCGAAGATCCTCAACGGCAGCATGGACGCCTTCCTGACCAGCTACGTCTCGCTGCTGGCCATCAACGACTCGGGCGCGGCCAAGCTGAAGCTGTTCCAGCACGTGCAGACGACCGCCCCCGGCATCGCCGGCGTCGTGGTTCCCAAGGACTCCCCCATCAAGTCCGCGGCCGACCTCAAGGGCAGGACGGTCGGCGTCAACGTGCTCCAGGCGCTCGGCCAGACCCTCACCAACGCGCACCTGCAGCAGGCGGGCGTCAAGCCGGAGGAGGTCAAGTTCGTCGCCGTGCCGTTCGCCGACCAGCTCACGGCGCTGTCCACGAAGAAGATCGACGCCGCCTGGCTGGTCGAGCCGTTCCTGAGCGCGGCCAGGAAGAACGGCGCGGTGGAGATCATCGACACCACCTCCGGGCCGACGGCGGGCCTGCCGCTCGACGCGTGGGGCGTGTCGGAGGACTGGCTGGCCAAGAACCCGAAGACGGCCGCCGCCTTCCAGCGCGCGCTGGCCAAGGCGCAGCAGATCGCCGCGACCGACCGCGCGGCCGTCGACGCCGTCGTCCCGACCTACACGCAGATCCCGGCCGAGGTGGCGGCGGCGATGAAGCTCGGCCAGTTCTCCACCGAGGTCGACAAGGTCGGCTTCCAGAAGCTGGCCGACCTGCTGCACGGCTACGGCTACCTCAAGGCCAGGCCCGACGTCACCACGCTGATCCCCGACAGGATCGGATGACCAAGGCGCTGGGCGTCGCGGGCGTCCTCGGCTTCCTGCTCCTGCTGGAGGCCGCGGGACGCACCGGGCTGATCGCGGTCCTGCCGCCCGTGTCCGTCGTGCTCGTGACCGCGGCCGGGCTGGCGGCCGACGGCGCGTTCCTCGCCGACGTCGGCGTCACCCTCGCCGCGTGCGTGACCGGGCTGCTGATCGCGGTGGTCACGGCGGTGCCCGCGGGGCTGCTGCTCGGCTCGGTGCCCGCGGTCGAACGGTCGGTCCGGCCGCTGGTGGAGTTCCTGCGCCCGATCCCGTCGCTGTCGCTGATCCCGCTGGCGATGTTCGTCTGGACCGACAGCCAGGACGCCAAGACCGCGCTGGTCGTCTACACCTGCTCCTGGCCCCTGCTGATCAACACCATGTACGGCCTGGCCGACGTCGACCCTCTCGCCAAGGACACCCTGCGCGGCTTCGGCTTCGGCCCGCTCGCCGTCCTGTGGCGCGTCTCCCTGCCGAGCACCGCCCCCTTCATCGCCACCGGCGTGCGCATCGCGGTCTCGGTCACGCTGATCGTCGCGGTCAGCGTCGAGCTGATCGCCGGTGGCGCCGGCGGCATCGGCACCTTCCTGGTGCAGGCCGGCAGCGCCAACCGGGTCGACAGGATGCTGGCGGCCACCATCTGGGCCGGCGCGCTGGGGCTGGGCGCCAACGCGCTGTTCACGGCCGCCGAGTGGCGGCTGTTCGGCTGGCACCGGGCCAGAGCGGGGGAGGCGGCGTGATCAGGCGGCTGGCGTGGTACTGGTTGCTGCCCGTCGCGGCCGTCGCGTGGGAGACGGCCACCAGGGCGATCGGCGCGGTCTACTTCCCGCCCCCTTCCACGATCCTGGCCAGGATGCACGAGATGTGGTTCGCGGGACCGCCCGCGCACCTGTTCCTCACCGAGGAGGCCGGCGGCGACCTGCTGCCGAGCCTGGCCAGGCTCGCCGCCGGATGGGCGGTGGCCGCGGCGGCGGGTGTCGCGCTGGGCCTGGTCCTGGGCCGCTCCCGGTGGCTGGCGGCACTGGTGGAGCCGCTGATCCACTTCGGCAGGTCGGTGCCGCCCGCCGCGCTGCTGCCGGTGTTCCTGGTGTTCTTCAGGGTCGGCACGCCGATCCAGCTGGCCGCGATCGTCTACGGCGTGCTGTGGCCGGTGCTCATCAACTCGATGGACGGCGCCCGCTACGCCAACCGGCAGTACCTCGACACCGCCCAGGTGTTCGGCCTGCGCCGCTGGCCGATCGTGCTGGCGGCGGCCGGGCCCAAGATCTTCGCCGGACTGCGGCTGAGCGTGGCACTCGCCCTGATCATGATGGTGATCTCGGAACTCTACGCGAGCAGCGAGGGCATCGGGCACCGCATGCGCGAGGCCGAGGGCAGCTTCGACATCCCCGCGATGTGGGCGGGCATCGTGCTGCTCGGCGTGCTCGGCGTGGTGCTCAACGGGGTCTTCCTCGCGGTGGAGCGGCGGGCGCTCAGGTGGCATCGGGGCCGTACAGCCGCCTGATCGCCGCCTGCTGGCGCTCGACGAACCACCGCCTGGTGGGCGGCCCCGCGGCGAGGCCGTCGGGGCGCTCGACGTCGTGCCAGCCGTACTCCTCGGCCCACAGCGCGGGCTTCACCCTGGCCAGCAGGTTGCCCATGCCGGGGCGGCGGCGGAAGCGGCGCAGCGCGGCCAGGTCGAGCTCGGCGGCGGCCACCAGCGACTCCCCCTGTGCCGCCTGGGCCAGCGGGCGGCCCTCGAAGTCGAGGATCTCGGAGCCGCCGCTGGTGGAGTCGCCGGGGATCGGCAGCCCCTCCAGCCCCCCGCTGTTGGCGGAGACGACGTAGGCGAGGTTCTCGACGGCCCTGGCCCGCCGGGCGATCGCCTTGGGGGTGAGCGCGGGCGAGGAGGCCTCGGAGGTGGGGTTGCAGAAGACCTCGGCGCCGCGCAACGCCAGCGCCCTGGCCAGTTCAGGGACGAGGATCTCCTCGGAGGCCAGCACGGCCAGGTTGCCGAGCTCGGTGCGGGCGACGGGCAGGACGGCGTCCAGGCCGTAGACGTCGAGGTAGCGTTCCCACACGTCGTACGGCGTCGGCGAGAACATCGAGTGCAGCCGCCGGTAGCGCAGGACGGCCTCGCCCGCCGGGTCGAGGATGACGGTGGCCTGGAAGAACAGCTCGGGGAAGTGCGGGTCGCTCTCGTAGGCGTTGACGCACAGGAACAGGTCGTTGCCACGGGCGATCTCGCCCAGCTCCCGGTACTCGGGGCCGTCGGGGGCCAGGGCCGCCCTGTCCCGCCACTCGGCGGCGCTCTCGCCGAAGGGGAAGCCGGTGAGCACGTACTCGGGAAGCACCACGAGCCGCAGGTCGGGGCCGATCCACGCCTTGGCCGCCGCGGTCTGAGCGGCGATCCAGCCGATCGCGGAGGCGACGAGCGCGCGCGGGTCCGCCGAGCCGTTCACCGCGGTGGTCCTGACCTGCAGGGCGAGTGCCCGGTAGGCGCTCACCCGACGCGCTTCTCGTCGATCAGCGTGCGGCGCACGCACACCCCCGCCTCGATCCACTGCCACACCCTGCTGCGCGTCGTGCCGTCATCGCTCAGGACGATCAGCTCGAACAGCCGCAGGTCCGCGTCCTCCGCCTTGAAGACCCAGGTCAGATAGATGGTGGTGGCGTCGACTTCCCAGAACTCGCCCCTGATCCGCTCGGTGTCGAAGCCGCAGCGCCCGCCGCCCAGGTAGGTGCCGGGGAACTCGTGGCGCTCGGTCCTGCCGTCGTCCCAGACGTACTCGTTGACCTGGTGGTAGGCGCGGTCGTCGACGATCGAGCAGGTCAGGCGGGAGCGGTGCAGGTCCACGACCTGGCCCAGGCTGTCGAGATGGCGGTAGGTTCCCTCCCACTCGCCCTCGTGCCTGGCCAGCAGCGGCATCTCCGCGCGAAGTCCCATGGCTACACGCTCCAGACGGATCGGGGTGACCGGTTCACCAGGTGGGCCCTGCGCCTGACGAAACGGGTGACGGCGGCCGGGCCCATGCGGGAGCCGCCGAGCCCGGACAGGTTGAAGGAGTGCTTCTCGCCCTCGTGGACGAAGGCGGTCAGCGCCGCGTCGTTGACGCTCACCGCGCCCACCCGCAGGCGGGCCGCCACCCGCCTGGCCTGCTCCTCGGTGGCCGCGAACACGGCGGCCGACAGGCCGTAGGCGGAGTCGTTGGCCAGCGTGACCGCCTCGTCGACGCCGTCGAAGGGCATCACGGGCAGGACGGGGCCGAAGGTCTCCTCGGTCATGACCCGCATGGAGTGGTCGACGTTCGACAGCACGGTGGGCCGCATCCAGTGGCCGCCGCCGTGCCGTTCGATCGATCCTCCGGTGTGCACGACGGCGCCCCGCGCGACCGCGTCGTCGATGTGCGCGGGGATGACGCCGGTCCTCACCAGAGGCCCCACGGTGCCCCCCTCGCAGGTCAGCGCCGTCCGCTCGGCCTTGGCCACCAGACGGGCGAGGAAGTCGGCGAAGACCTCGCGGGCGACGTAGACGCGCTCGATCGACTGGCAGGCCTGCCCGGCGTTGGCGGTGCCGCCGCGCAGGACGGCGGTGGCCGCCCGGTCGAGGTCGGCGCCGGCCAGCACGACGGCGGGGTCCTTGCCGCCCAGTTCGAGGAAGGCGGGGATGAAGGCGCGGGCGGCGGCCTCGGCGACCTTCCTTCCGGTGGCGACGCTCCCGGTGAACACCAGCGCGTCCACCAGCCCCACCAGCGCCCGCCCCGTCTCCGCGTCGCCTTCGACGACGCGCAGCGGCAGCTCGGACGGCACCAGCCGCATGAGCGGTTCGATGAATCGGGGGGCCAGCTCGCTGGGCTTGACCAGCACCGCGCACCCGGCGGCGAGGGCGGGCACCGCGTCGATCAGGCCGAGCAGGAGAGGGAAGTTCCACGGGCTGATCACGCCGACCAGCTCGTACGGCACCGCCTCGCCGCCCACGACGACGCCGGGGATCGCGGCGGGCTCGTCGGGCCGGTCGGCCAGGAGGGCGGGCGCCTGCCGTACCCACCGGTCGACGATCGCGGCCACCGCGCGCCGCTCGATCTCCGACTCGGCGCGGCGGCCGGTGTCGGCGACCAGCGCGGCCAGCAGATCGTCGTCACGGGCGAGCGCCGCGCCGAAGGCGGACAGCGCCGCCGCCCTGTCGGCCACGCGCCAGGCCGCCGACCGCGCGCGCAGGGCGTCGGCCGTCGCGGCCAGTTCCTCGGGCGAGACCGGCGACAGCGGCCGCTCGGGCTCGCCGGTGAGGGGGTTCACCACCATGATCAGAGCCGACAATAGCCGTAAACCCCGGCCGAACTCCAGCTCCGGGCCACGGGGCCCCGCGGTTGTCAGCCGCGGGGGCCCACGTGGCTGGTGAGCGCGTGCTCCACGAGGGTGATGAGGGTGCTCTTCACCGAGTCGCGCGACCTGGCGTCGAGACGGACCAGCGGGATGTGCGGGGAGAGCGTGAGCGCCTCCCGCACCTCCTCCTCCGCGTGGAGGTACTGGCCGTCCCACCCGTTGATCCCGACCACGAAGGGGAGCTTCGCCTCTTCGAAGTAGTCGATCGCGGGGAAGCTGTCGGCGAGCCTGCGGGTGTCGACCAGCACGACCGCACCGATGGCGCCGCGCACCAGGTCGTCCCACATGAACCAGAACCGGTGCTGACCGGGCGTGCCGAACAGATACAGGATCAGGTCCCTGTCCAGCGA
>NZ_JBEXMT010000064.1:0-15159 GCF_040610675.1 Nonomuraea sp. NPDC003804 | reverse complement strand
TCGCTGGACAGGGACCTGATCCTGTATCTGTTCGGCACGCCCGGTCAGCACCGGTTCTGGTTCATGTGGGACGACCTGGTGCGCGGCGCCATCGGCGCGGTCGTGCTGGTCGACACGCGCAGGCTCGCCGACAGCTTCCCCGCGATCGACTACTTCGAGGAGGCGAAGCTCCCGTTCGTGGTCGGGCTCAACGGGTGGGACGGGCATTTCCCGCACGTGGAGAACCGGGTGAGGGACGCGCTGACGCTCGCCCCGCACGTGCCGATCGTCCGGACGGACGCGCGCTCCCGTGACGCGGTCAAGAGCACGCTCATCACGCTCGTCGAACACGCCCTGACCGTGCGCTCCTCCTACGGGCCCACCTTCTGACCGCCTACGGCCCGACCTCCTGGCCCGGACCCTGGCCCGCACCCGGCGGGCCCAGGTCCGGGGAGCGGGGCGTCAGGCGGTGCGCCACCAGTGGGCGGCGACCAGCTCGGCGACCAGCGTCTCGGTCAGCAGGGCCACGTCCGGATCCTCGTCGTGCCGGTAGCGGATCGCGGCGCGCTCGCCCTCCACGTGCCCGCCCACGGTGAGGACGGTGGAGCCGCGCTGCCGTACCCAGTCCATGGCCTGCTCGTCGTAGGCCGATCCGGGGAACAGCAGGGCGCGGTAGTCGAGGGTCTTGGTCAGGTAGACGTCCACGTGCGACCAGTCGCCGCTCTCGCACGCGTCGGCCGGCCTGCGCGGACCCTCGCGGACCATCAGCGCGGACTGCTGGGCCGACGACAGCCGCTCGGCCGGGGCGATCGTGTAGACGCCGTTCGGCCCGTCGAGCAGGTCGAGGGCGGTCGGCAGCCACTCGTCGCGGCGGTCGAGCAGGTCGGAGGTGGCCTCGGCGGCCCGCCGTACCAGCTCGGGCAGGTCACGGGGCGCGCCGGTGAGGTGCGACTCCAGCGCCAGCAGCAGGGCCAGCGTGTGCTGGAAGGTACGGCAGGCGACGCCGCCCCGCTCCTCGCCCGCCAGCATCGGGATGACCTGGTCGGCACCCTCGGTGATCTTCGAGTCCGCGACGTTGGTGAGGGCGACGACGGGGGAGGGGCCGCCGGTGTAGCGGGCGAGGGCGTCGAGCGTCTCCCTGCTGCCGCCGGTCGCCGAGATCGGCACGACGAGCGTCTCGGGGCCGGCGGGGAAGGTGGCGGCGGCCGAGCCGTACTCGGCGTAGGCGTCGAAGCCCCTGGCCCGCAGGCGGAGCGCGGCGACGCTCGCGGCGTAGCGCGAGCTCCCCATGCCGAGGAACACCACTCGCCTGAGCCCCTCCGGCAGCGTCAGCGGCTCCTTCTCCAGCCACGCGGCCAGGTCGGCGAGGGCGGAGGGCTTGACCTCCAGGTCGGCGTGGAACAGCTCGGGGTTCACGGGTTCTCCTCGGTGTAGCGGGTGCGCAGCACGCCCATGGGGGCGTAGCGCCAGCGGGGCAGGTGGCGCGCGGCGTAGATCAGCTCGCGGCACTCCTGCTCGATCTCGAACGGGCCGAGCAGGCGCTCGTCCAGCAGCTCGGCCCGGCCGGCGGCGCGCAGCCGCAGCCGGTAGGCCTCCAGGAAGCCGGCTCTGGCGGCGGCGGCCCACGCGGCCGCGGCGGTGGGGGCGGTGCCGCGGCGCTTGACGGCCACCTGGGCGACGTGTTCCAGGCTGGTGGTGAGCTGGGCGACGTCGCGGGCGGCGGGCTGGTAGGGGTCGGCGTCGGCGACCGTGGGATTGCCGTCGAAGTCGATCACCGCGTATCCGTCGCGCCACTGGAGGATCTGGCCGACGTGGAAGTCGCCGTGGATGCGGATCCTCGGGGTGGTGACCGGGGTGGCCAGCGGGGCCAGCCCGGCGCGCAGGGCGGGCTCGTGGGCGCGCAACCACGCGCCGTCCTCGCCGTCGGTGAGCGCGAGCGCCTCCTCCAGCGCCCCGGCCGCCCGGTCGAGCGCGGACTCCTGCCGCGAGAGGTCCGCCCCGCCGGGCTCGCCGCCCGCCGGTGACGGGGCCGCGTCCTGCGGGAGGCGCACTGGTGCCGGGGCCGCGCCGTCCGCCGCGGGGAAGGTGGCGAGCGCCAGGTGCAGGTCGGCGGCCAGCCGGCCGAGCGTGGCGGCGAAGCCGCTACGGCCCGCCTCCGCCTCGTCCACGCACCACTCCCACCCGTCCCTCGCCCCGGGCAGGTAGCCGGTCACCAGGGCCAGCAGCGTCTCGGCGCCCGACGGCTCGACCCTGGTGAGCGCCGCGTACGGCGGGGCGGTGTCCCGGAAGCCCGCCTCGGTCAGGTGCGCGAACGCCGCGAGCGTCGGGTGGGGCAGCGGCGCCGGCTCGGCCAGCCACTTCACCACGACCCGCTCGCCGACCACCACCGAGTGGTTGGTCTGGTCGACGTCGATGCCGCGCTCCCGCCAGGCGTCCCCGGCGCCGGGCTCGCCGGCGGTGCCGTACGGGGCGGGCATGGGCAGGTAGCGGCGGACCCTGAAGGGCTCGGGCACGGGGGCAGACAGCGCCGCCAGGAACGCCGCCGTGAACCCTTCACCGGCGCTGAGAGCGGCGGTGAGAGTCGGCCGGGAACTGGTCACGGCGCCGTCCTGATCGGTAACGTGATTCTTACGTGGGACCGGCAGTCGTCGCCATATTGAATCGCGATTCAACACGTTTATCGAACTTCCTGGTGACAATGTCCGGAAAAGTCTTGCTCATGTTGATGTTGGCTGCAACACTCCTGCTTTGGTCTGCAGTGCCCGGTTGGTCGCGAGACCCCTCGTACATCTGAATCTAGAAGGAGTAGCGGCCGTGTCCCGTACCCGGTACACCCGTCGTCTTCCGGCCGTCGTGGCGGCGGCCGGGCTCGCGCTCGCCGTCGCGGCGTGCGGCGGTGAGTCGTCGACCGACAGCGCCAAGCCGGCACAGAGCGCGGCGCCGCTCAACGCCAAGGCCGACCTGTCCAAGCAGAGCCTGACGGTGACCGTGTGGCCGGGCTACACGCCCAAGGAACTGCCGGAGAAGGCCAAGGCCAAGCTGGGCGTCGCGGACGTGAAGGTCGTCGAGCACGACACCAACGAGACCGCGATGGCGAAGCTGACCGGGCAGGGCGGCGCGGGCGTCGACGTGGCCTTCGTCTCCGGCCAGTACGCCCAGGCGCTGGCGGCGGCGGGCCTGCTGGAGCCGATCCACCCCGAGCTGATCCCGAACCTCAGCAACCTCTACCCCGAGGCCACGCAGCTCTCCTACGACAAGGGCAACAAGATCTCCGTCCCCTACACCTGGGGCACGACGGGCATCTGCTACCGCAGCGACCTGGTCAAGGCCGAGCCGACCAGCTGGAAGGACATCCTGACGCCGCCGGCCTGGGCCGAGAAGAAGGTCACGATGATGACCACCGAGCGCTGGCTGGCCCTGCCCGCGCTCAAGTCGCTCGGCTACTCGGTCAACACCGACAAGGACGAGGAGATCGCCAAGGCGAAGGAGCTCCTCCTCGCGGCCAAGCCCAAGCTGCTCCAGTACGACGACGTGACCTTCGGCGACAAGCTGAAGTCCGGCGAGGCCGTCATGGTCGAGGCGTGGGACGGCTGGTGCCCCACCACGGACCCGAAGAACAACATCAAGTTCGTGGTCCCCAAGGAGGGCAGCGACCTCTGGGTGGACACCATGGTGATCATGAAGTCCTCCAAGAACAAGGAGGCCGCGCACGCGCTGATCAACTACATCCTCGACCCCGAGATCCACAGCTGGGCTGCCGCCAACATCAACTACAAGGTCCCGAACAAGGCGGCCATGGACAAGGTCCAGATCCCCGAAGGGTCGCTGCTCGGCATCTCGCCCGCCGAGCTGCTCCAGGGTGAGTCGATCATCGACCTGGGAGAGGCGGCGACCAAGTTCACCCGCCTGTCGACCGAGGTCGCGGCCAAGTAAGCGTGAAAACCGTGGGTAAGGCCCGGCCGGTGTCCCCTCGGTGGGGGCGCCGGCTGGGCGCGTTCGTATTCCTGGGGCCCGGCATCGCCTACCTGGCGGTGCTGATGCTGGTCCCGCTCGTCCTGGTGCTGAGCTACACCGTCTTCAGGCGCGGCCGCTTCGGCGGGATCGTCTACGAGTTCACGACGGAGAACTTCACCAGGCTGATCGACCCGCTCTACCTGGACGTGGTCCTGGAGTCGATCGAGCTGGCCACGCTGACCACCGTGTTCGCGCTCCTGCTCGGCTACCCGACGGCGTACCTGATCGCCAGGCTGCCGCGCACATGGAAGACGATCGCGCTGGTCGCGATCGTCCTGCCGTTCTGGACGAACTTCATCATCAGGATCTACGCGTGGACGATCCTGCTGAGCGGCCCCGGCCTGATCAACTCCGCGCTGGGCACGCAGTTCGAGCTGCTCTACAACCAGGGCGCGATGGTCACCGGCCTGCTCTACTCCTACCTGCCGCTCATGGTGCTGCCGCTGTACGCCGCCATCGAGAAGCTCGACCCGCAGCTGCGCGAGGCCTCGGCCAACCTGGGAGCCTCGGCCTTCACCACCTTCAGGCGCGTGACACTCCCGCTCACGCTGCCGGGCGTGGCCACCGGCTGCCTGTTCGTCTTCGTGCCGAGCTTCGGCAACTTCGTCATCCCGGAGATCCTCGGCGGCGGACGCTCAGCCACGGTCGGCACGCTGATCCGCACGGAGTTCCTCAAGTCACGTGACTGGCCGTTCGGCTCCACCCTGGCGCTCGCCGTGATCCTGGTCCTGGTCGTGCTGCTCGTCGTCCAGTCGTGGGTGAACCGCCGTGGGTAAGCCGCGCTTCCTCTACGTGCCGTTCTGGCTGACCTACGTCTTCCTCTACGCGCCGATCCTCGTGCTCCTGGTGATGTCCTTCAACGCGGGCCGCTCGCCGTACGTCCACGAGGGCTTCAGCCTCAAGTGGTACGGCGTGCTCGCGCAGGACGAGAAGATCCTCAAAGGCCTGGTCAACACGCTGATCGTGGCGGCGGGCTCGACCGTGCTTGCCACCGTGCTCGGCACGATGCTGGCGGTGGGACTGGCCAGGTACACCAGGTCCAAGCTGCTCGACGCGCTCGGCCTGATGCCCGCCATCCTGCCCGACCTGGTGCTGGCCATCGGCCTGCTGGTCTTCTACGACGTGGTGAAGTTCAGCCTCGGCCTGCACTCGGTGATCCTGGCCCATGCGCTGTTCGGCATGGCGTTCGTCGCCGCCGTCGTGCGCACCAGGCTCACCCACGCCGACTCCTCGCTGGAGGAGGCCTCACGCGACCTCGGGGCCGGACCCGTCACCACCTTCGTCAGGGTGACGCTGCCGCAGCTCGTGCCCGGCATCGTCGCCGGCGCGCTGCTGGCCTTCACCCTGTCGATCGACGAGTTCGTCATCGCGTTCTTCACGGCGGCGCCGACCGAGCCGACGCTGCCGATCGTCATCTACTCAATGGTCAGGTTCGGGGTGACCCCGGAGATCAACGCGCTCGCCTCGATCCTGCTGCTGGTGAGCTTCACCGTGGTGATCGTCGCCCAGCGCATGACGAAGATCGGGGAGATTCGTGCTCAAGATTGACGGCGTCACCCGCAGGTTCGGAGACGTCACCGCGCTCGACAACGTCTCGCTCGAGATCGAGCAGGGCGAGTTCTTCGCCCTGCTCGGCCCCTCCGGCTGCGGCAAGACCACGCTGCTGCGCATCCTGGCCGGCTTCGAGACGCCCGACGCGGGCACGGTCACCCTCGACGGCGACGACCTGCTGTCCATGCAGCCGAACCGGCGGCCGATCAACCTGATGTTCCAGTCCTACGCGCTGTTCCCGCACATGACCGTGGCCAAAAACATCGCCTACGGCCTGGAGCAGGAGAAGCTAGGCAAGGCCGAGATCAGGCAGCGGGTCGGCGAGGTGCTGGAGACCATCGGGCTGGCCGAGATGGCCGGACGCAAGCCGTCCCAGCTGTCCGGTGGCCAGCGCCAGCGCGTCGCCCTGGCCAGGGCGATCGTCAAACGCCCGCGGCTGCTGCTGCTCGACGAGCCGCTGTCCGCGCTGGACAAGAAGGTCCGCGCGGGCATGCAGCTGGAGCTCAAGCGGCTGCAGCACGAGGTCGGCATCACCTTCGTCGTGGTCACCCACGACCAGGAAGAGGCCATGTCGCTCGCCGACCGGATCGCGGTCTTCCAGACGGGCCAGGTGCGCCAGGTGGACGAGCCGGTCGCGCTGTACGAGCGGCCCCGCACGCCGTTCGTGGCCGACTTCGTCGGCGCCAACAACCTCTTCGAGGGTACGGCGGTGCCGGGCGGCCTCGAGGTCCCCGGACTCGGCGTCCTGCCCGCCGAGAGCGCCGAGATCGAGGATCCTGAGACCGTCGAGCCCGACGACGCGGCGTCCGAGAAGCCGTCGTCTGAGGAGTCGTCGTCTGAGGAGCCGGTGTCCGAGGAGTCGTCGTCTGAGGAGCCGGTGTCCGAGGACACCGCGACCGACGGCCCCGAGTCTGACGGCGCCGAGTCCGAGGATGCCGCGACCGACGGCCCCGATTCTCCCGATGCTGAGTCTGACGGTGCTGAGTCTGATGGCGCTGAGAGCGAGGGAACCGACGCCGAGGGCGCGGAGACCGAGCGTGCCGAGTCAGAGGACACGGCGACCGACGGCCCCGAGTCTGGCGGCGCTGAGTCTGACGGTGCTGAGTCTGATGGCGCTGAGAGCGAGGGAACCGACGCCGAGGGCGCGGAGACCGAGCGCGCCGAGTCAGAGGACACCGCGACCGACGGCCCCGAGTCTGGCGGCGCCGAGTCTGACGGTGCTGAGACTGATGGTGCTGAGACCGATGGCGCTGAGAGTGAGGGAACCGACGCCGAGGGCGCGGAGACCGAGCGTGCCGAGTCTGATGGCGCCAACGCCGAGGGAACCGACGGCAAGGACGCCGAGTCTGACGGTGCTGGGGCCGAGGACGGCGAGACCGAGGACGGCGAGGCCGAAGGTGGCGAGGCCGAGGGCGGCGAGGTCGAGGGTGGCGAGAGCAAGGGCAGGAAGGCGCTGCTGGCCGTGCGGCCGGAGAAGGTGCGGCTGTCCGATGAGATGTCCGGCGAAGGCCTGCCCGGCACCGTGGTCGATGTGAGCTTCTACGGTGGCATCTCGCACATCGCGGTCACCGTGGAGGGCAGGGACAAGCCTGTCCTGGTGGCCCAGCAGGGCGCCGCGAAGGTCGAGGCGGGCGCCCAGGTCCGGCTCGACTGGGACGCCCACGACGCGGTGCTGATCCGGGAAGGTTGAGTCAGTGGGGAGCCAGCTCGCAGCCGGTGGCCGCCCGGGCATAGCTCAGTATCAGCTCCACGGCCTCCTCGGGGCCGATGAGCGGATGCCTGGCCGTGATGCGATAGCCGTAGGCGTCCTCCAGGGCCACCAGGTTGCGCGCGATCGTCAGCGAGTCGGTGGCCAGGGTGAACACGCCGAGCGCCGTCCCGGTGTCCAGGACCGCCTGGTACATCGACACCTGGCGGTCGTACAGGGTCGTCAGCAGCAGGCCGTAGATCCGGTTGCGGCCGGCGGCCCCGCCGAGCTCGTTCAGCAGCCGCACGTCCGGGTCGAGCGGCCCGGTCGGCAGCCCCGAGCGGATGGTGACGACCAGCTTGCGGGCGGGGTCGCTGATCGCGGAGATCTGCCGCATGCGGTGCTCGTAGAAGCGCTCCACGCTGGCGTGGTGCGCCTCGACCAGCAGCTCGCTGAGGTCGGGGTAGTGGTAGAGCACCGCGCCCGAGGTCAGTCCGGCCTCCTCGGCCACGTGCGTCAGCTGCACCCCGTCGATGCCGTGGCGGACGATGGCCCGCCGGGCCGCCTCGATGAGGTCGATCCGCCGGTCCGAGCGACTCTTGCGCGCGGTCACCAGCACCCCCGTTCCTGTGGCGTCATTAAGGTCATGCGGGCACATACTGCCTTGAAGTTGACCATCCCGCTAGACAGTATTTGAATTGAAATTCAACTGAGCGTCCCCCCGGAGTTGATCATGTCTCTCACCATCCTGTTCATGCCCGAGAGCGCGTACGGACCCACGAACAACAGCATCGGCATCGGTGACATCCTGCGCCGCAGGGGGCACCGGGTGGTCTTCGCCGCCGAGGCGTCGTGGAAGGGCAAGCTCGAGGCGCTCGGCTTCGAGGAGGACCTGGTGGACCTGGCGCCGCCCGCCGAGGAGGAGCAGGACGCCGGCCAGTTCTGGAAGGACTTCATCCGCGACACGGCTCCGGAGTACCGCAAGAGCACCAAGGAGCAGCTCGAGACCGTCACCAAGCCGATCTGGGACGCCCTGATCGACGGCGTGAAGTACTGCGAGCCGCAGCTCAAGGCGATCATCGAGCGGGTGCAGCCCGACATCATCGTCGAGGACAACGTCATCACCTTCCCCGCACTGCTGACGACGGGCAAGAAGTTCGTCAGGATCGTCTCCTGCAACCCGCTGGAGGTTCGCGGCGAGGGGATCCCGCCGGTCTTCTCCGGCCTGCCCTCCGGCGACCGCGGCGAGTGGGACGCCTTCGGCGCCGAGTACGACCGCACCCACCGCGAGATCTGGTCCGCCTTCAACGAGTGGTGCATCGAGCAGGGCACCCGGCCGCTGCCCGACCTCGACTTCATCCACGAGGGCGACCTGAACCTCTACGTCTACCCCGAGCTGCTCGACTACACCGACGCCCGCCCGCTCGGCCCGAGCTGGCACCGCCTCGACTCCTCGGTCCGCGAGACCGACGAGGACTTCGCGCTGCCCTTCGAGCGCACCGAGGGCGCGCTGGTCTACTTCTCGCTCGGCTCGCTCGGCTCGGCCGACGTGGAGCTCATGCAGCGCGTCATCGACGTGCTGGCCACCACGCCGCACCAGTACATCGTCTCCAAGGGCCCGCTGCACGAGGAGATCAAGCTCGCCGACAACATGTGGGGCGCGGAGTTCGTCCCGCAGACGAAGATCATCCCGCAGGTCGACCTGGTCATCACCCACGGCGGCAACAACACCACCACCGAGGCGATCCACTTCGGCAAGCCGATGATCCTGCTGCCGCTGTTCTGGGACCAGTACGACAACGCTCAGCGCGTGGACGAGCTCGGCTACGGCGTGCGCCTGTCCACCTACTCCTTCACCGACGAGGAGCTCACCGGCGCGCTGGACCGCCTGCTCAGCGACACCGAGCTGCGCGCCAGGCTGGCCGCCGCGGGCGAGGAGATCCGCCGGCGTGACGGCCTGCGCAAGGCCGCCGACCTGATCGAGCAGCTCGGCAAGTAAGCCACGCCTGACCGACCGTCTGAGGGGAACGCCGCCGCGCGTTCCCCTCAGAAGTGGTCTCCGGCCGTCACGGCAGGCGACCGACCCGATCGTTTCCGAGGAAAGACACCATGCGTCAACTGATCAACCCGGCCACCGGCCTGCCGTTCGCCGAGCTGCCCGACACGCCCGTCCGCGAGGTGGCCGAGGTCGTCCGGCGGGCCAGGGCGGCCTTCGAGGAGTGGTCGCAGGCGACCCCCGCCGAGCGCGCCCGCGTGCTGCTGCGCCTGGCCGACCTGGTGGAGGCCGACGCCGAGGAGCTGACCAGGCTCGAGGTGGAGGAGACCGGCAAGCCCGCGGCCGTCTTCAGGGACGGCGAGCTGCCCTTCGCCGCCGACAACCTGCGCTTCTTCGCCGGGGCCGCGCGCTCGCTGGAGGGCAGCGGGGCCGGGGTGCTCAGCGCCGGCTACACCTCGGTGCTGCTGCGCCGTCCCGTCGGGGTGGTCGGCTCGATCGCGCCGTGGAACTTCCCCTTCGTCATGGCGGTGTGGAAGCTCGGCCCGGCGCTGGCCGCGGGCAACGCGGTAGTGATCAAGCCCGCGCCGAACACGCCGCGCACGACCGTCCGGCTGGCCGAGCTGATCGCCAAGGCCGGCGCGCCCGCGAACCTGGTGCAGGTCGTGACCGGTGACGCCGAGGTGGGCGAGGCGCTGGTGACCGACCCGGGCGTGGACATGGTGAGCGTCACGGGCTCCACCGAGACCGGCCGGGCGGTCATGACGGGTGCGGCGCGCACGCTCAAGCGGGTGCATCTGGAGCTCGGCGGCAAGGCGCCCGCCCTGGTCTTCGAGGACGCCGACCTGGCCGAGACCGCGCGCGGCGTGGCCATGGGCGCGACCTACAACACCGGCCAGGACTGCACCGCCGCCACCCGCGTCTACGTCGCCCGCCAGGTGTACGGCGACGCGGTGGAGGCCATCCGCGCTACGCTGGCCGAGATCGAGGTCGGCGACCCCTGGAGCCCCACGACGGACATCGGGCCGCTGATCTCCGCCGCGCACCGCGACCGGGTCCACGGCTTCGTGACCCGCGCGGCCGCCGACTCCGGTGGCGAGGTGGTCTGCGGCGGCGCCCCGATCGACGCGCCCGGCTTCTTCTACCCGCCCACCCTCATCGCGGGCCCGCGGCAGGACAGTGAGGTCGTGCAGGGCGAGCTTTTCGGCCCCGTGCTTGTCGTGCTGCCCTTCGACGGCGAGGAGGAGGCGGTCAGGCTGGCCAACGACACCCGCTACGGCCTGGCCTCCTCGGTCTGGTCGCGTGACGTGGCCAGGGCCATGCGCGTCTCGCACCGGCTGGACGTCGGCGTGACCTGGGTCAATGATCATTTGCCCATCGCCAGCGAGGCCCCGCACGGCGGCGTCAAGGGCAGCGGGTTCGGCAAGGACATGAGCCAGGAGGCGGTGCAGGAGTACTCTGTGACCCGCCATTTGATGATCAAGCACGCGGCTCCGGCCGAGCGGGACTCGTTCCGGCCGGCCTAAACGGCGTGTGGCGTTATGGGCGAAAAAGCCGGATTTATGGGTGTTTAGCGAGCTTTGTCTCGTTCGCTGATCTGGTCAGGTTGTGTTCCAATTACGATCGCTCCTGCAATCCCATGCGCCACATGCGTGTCAGAGATTTCCCGAGCACGTATGGCGAGAGGTAGCGACACTCAGTGAGGACGGAAAACCCCCGGCACGCCGCCCCGGGGGAGGACACAGGCAAGCAGCCCGGGCCGGGCGGTCGTTTCCAGCTGGGCAACTGGCGGGTGCGATCGCGCCTCATCCTGCTCATCCTGATTCCCACGGTCGTGGGCGTCCTCCTCGCGGGTATCCAGCTTGCCAACTCCATCGGCACCGCGTCCGAGTACCGCCGCCTGACCCAGGTGGCCGAACTCGTGCAGCGGCTCGGCGCGCTCTCCCACGAGCTCGGCAAGGAACGGGCGCTCACCGCCTGGTACATCGCCGACAACCGCCGCGCCGGCCGCCTTTCCCAGCTGCGCAACCAGCGGGACGTCGTCGACGCGGGCAAGAAGAAGGTGCTCGACAGCGCCAGGGCGATCGACGAGGCCCACCCGCTCCGCGTGCGCGACGAGGTCGAGGAGGTGGTCCGCTGGCTCGAGGGCCTCGACGGGCTCCGCGACTCGATCATCGGCGACAGCGACAGCGTTCCTCCCCGAGCGGCGATCAAGACCTTCACCTCCATGATCGACGTCATGGAGGGGCTGCAGGGCGAACTCATCGCCGAGGGCAACAACGAGGGCCTGCTCGGTGACGCCACCGCCCTCGGCGCGCTGGAGCGCGCCAAGGAGGAGGTCTCCCGCCAGCAGGTCATCCTCGTCGTCGCGCAGATCGAGCGCAGCCTCGACTACGACGACCTGTCCGACTTCCTCGGCTCGTGGAACGCCCAGCAGGCCGAGCTGGCCGTCTTCGAGTCCGAGGCGGCGGGCGACGACCTGGCCTTCTACCGCAAGATGGTCCGCGGCCAGGAGGTCGACCGCGCCGACGCCATGCGCCAGCGCGCCCTGGCCCAGATGCGCGAGTACAAGGAGATCCGCGACCTCGACATCACCTCGCGTCGCGACCTCAAGCTCTGGTACGACAGCACCGAGCAGACGGTCGACACCATGCGCAAGGTCGAGGACCAGCTGGCCACCTCCATCGTGGCCCAGACCAGGGAACTGGCCGACGCCGAGCAGCGCAACGCCATCGTCTCCGGCGCGGTCATCCTCGTGCTGCTGCTGCTCGTGCTGCTGATCACCACCAGGGTGGCCGGTTCGCTCGTGCGCCCGCTGCGCAGGCTGCGCGCCGAGGCGCTGGAGGTGGCCGGCCATACGCTGCCCGACACCGTCCGCATCCTGCGCGAGTCCGGCGACGGCGCGGCCATCCCCGAGGTGCCCTCCATCGGCGTGCTCACCCGTGACGAGATCGGTGAAGTGGCCAGGGCCTTCGACGAGGTCCACCGCGAGGCCATCCGGCTGGCCGGTGACGAGGCCAAGCTGCGCGCCAACGTCAACGCGATGTTCGTCAACCTCTCCCGCCGCAGCCAGACCCTGGTCGAACGCCAGCTCCAGCTCATCGAGGGCCTGGAGAACGGCGAGGAGAACGAGCAGCGCCTGTCCGACCTGTTCAGGCTCGACCACCTGGCCACCCGCATGCGCCGCAACAGCGAGAACCTCCTGGTCCTCGCCGGCCAGGAGGCCGCCCGCAAGTGGACGCAGCCCGTCGAGCTCGTCGACATCGCCCGCGCGTCGCTGTCGGAGGTCGAGGGCTACGAGCGCGTCAACATCCAGGTGCCGACCGGCACCCTGGTGGCGGGCCCCGCGGTCACCGACGTCGTCCACCTGCTCGCCGAGCTGATCGAGAACGCCATCTCGTTCTCCCCGCGGGAGACCAAGGTCAGCGTCTCCAGCAACCGCGCCGAGAACGGCGTGATGATCGCGGTCGTCGACCTCGGCATCGGCATGAGCGCCGACGAGGTCGCGCAGGCCAACTGGCGCCTGGCCAACCCGCCCGTCGTCGACGTGTCGGTCTCGCGCCGCATGGGCCTGTTCGTGGTCGGCCGGCTGGCGCTGCGCCACGGCATCACGGTGCAGCTGCGTTCGCAGCCCTCCGGCGGCGTCACCGCGCTGGTCGTGCTGCCCGACACGCTGCTGGTCAGCGCGTCCGCCCCGGCCCAGACCGGCTTCCCCTTCCCGCAGACCCAGGGCTCCTTCAGCCCGTTCGACTCGCCCGTCATGGCCGCCCCCGTCGCACCGTTCGGCATGGACAGCCCGGACGTGCGCGGGTTCGACGAGCCGATGCACACGCCGTGGCCCGGCACGCTGCCCCCGCCCGGAGGCAACACCGCGTGGCCGTCCATGGGCGAGGAGTCCGCCTTCGGCACGGCCGACGCCGAGGCCGTCACGAGCGGCCCGTCCGACAGCGCCTTCCCCAGCGGCACGTTCACCGACAGCGGGTCGCGCGAGCAGGGCTTCGCCGACACGGGATTCTCCACCGGCTCCTTCTCGGACAGCTCCTTCTCGGACGGCGCTTTCTCCGACAGCGCCTTCTTCGACGGCGGGTCTCGCGAGAGCGACGGCGGGTCCCGCGAGAGCGCCTTCTCCGACGGCGGGTCTCGCGAGAGCGGCTTCGCCGACAGCGGTTTCTCCGACAGCGCTTTCTCCGAGGGTGGCTTCTCCGAAGGCGGCTTCTCCGCCAACGGCCAGCGCCCCGGCGGTGCCGGGGCGTCCGGCGGGCTCGCCGACCGCGGCTGGCCGTCCGCGGCGTCCGGCACGCCCGAACCGGCCTTCGACCCGTTCTCCAGGAGCCTGCCCGAGCCGGACCCGCGGTCGATGGACGCCTTCGGCCGCCCGCTCGAGCCCGAGGCCAACTCCGCCTTCGACCACGTCAAGCGCGACCCCGCCGGCGCGTTCGGCTCCCCGGGCAACGACTCCCACAGCTCCTTCATGGGGCTGCCGGAGGCCGACATGACCGGCCCGCTGCCCGTCGTGCGGAGCTCCCCGATGGACGAGGACGGGGAGGAGTTCCTGCCGATCTTCTCCTCCGTCGGATCCGACTGGTTCCGCCGGCCCGACCCCGAGGAGCTGAAGGCCGCCAGGGAGAGCACGCGGGAGGAGGCGGACCCCGAGCCGTCCCCACGCCCTCGCCTCTCCGGCGAGCAGCCGCCGGCGCCGGAAGGCCGCCCGCAGGGGCTGCCGCAGCGCCGGCCGGGCGAGAGCATGTCCACCTCGTGGTCCTCGCCCGCCGACAGCGGTTTCCAGGCCGCGCGCGCCGCCGCGCAGCCCGCCCAGGGCGGCACGACCTCCTCGGGCCTGCCGCGCAGGGTCCCCAAAGCCAACCTGGTCCCCGGTACGGCGAGCACGCCGGAGAGCGCGCCGCCCGAGGTGCCCGCGCCGGTCTCGCCCGACCGGGTGCGCAGCCGCCTGTCGAGCTTCCAGCAGGGAGTGCGGCAGGGCCGTGAATTCACTCGCGACCACGCCCGCGAGAACAAGGAGGACAGATGAGAGAGCTGAGTCAGGGCGCCCGCGGCGTCAACTGGCTGATCACCGACTTCGTGAACAACGTGCCCGGTGTCGCGCACACCGTGGTCGTGTCGTCCGACGGTCTGCCGCTTGCCTACTCCGAGGGATTCCCCAAGGACAGGGCCGACCAGCTCGCCGCGGTCGCCTCCGGTGTGATCAGCCTCACCCAGGGCGCGGCCAGGGTGTTCGAGGGCGGCATGGTCACCCAGACGGTGATCGAGATGCAGCGCGGCCTGTTGATGATCATGTCGATCAGTGATGGGTCGTGCCTGGCGGTGCTGGCCGCGGCCGACTGTGACATGGGCCTGGTGGCGTACCAGATGACGCTGCTGGTGGAGCGGGCCGGTCAGGTGCTGACACCTGCCGTACGGGCCGAGCTGCAGGCGGCGCGTCCCCGCTAGCGGGGACGTGAGATGGGGGACAGGAGAAGGCTGTGACAGATCAGGGTTGGGCTGGTGATAACAATCAGGGGCGACATGGGGCCCCACGCCCTCAGGGGCCGAGCTCGCTGGTCAGGCCGTATGCCGTGACCGGTGGGCGCACGGCGCCCAGGGTGAAGTTCGCGATGGAGGCGTTGGTCTCCTCCGCCACATCCGAACATCGCGATCTTTCTCTCCTCAGTCCGGAGTACCAAGCGATCATCCAGTTGTGCCGGTCGGTCAGGTCGGTCGCGGAGGTCTCCGCTCTCTTAAAGGTCCCGCTCGGCATCACCCGGGTGCTGATCGCGGACATGGCGTCCGAGGGCTTGATCCGCGTCCACCAGCCGCAGCTGGAGGCGGGTAAGCCGGATCTCAACCTGCTGGAAAGGGTGCTAAGTGGACTTCGCAGGCTCTAGCGGCCTGACCTCGACGAAGATCGTCGTGGCGGGCGGGTTCGGTGTGGGCAAGA
>NZ_JBEXMT010000063.1:0-16290 GCF_040610675.1 Nonomuraea sp. NPDC003804 | reverse complement strand
GGCCCGGGGCGGCCCCCGGTTGGGCCCGGGCCCCCGCCGCGGGCGGGTTCAGGACGGCTTGGCCGGAGCCCGGCGCTGGCCGGCTCGGGGCCGCACGCCGTGAGCCTGCGGTGGCGGGCTCGGGGCCGCACGCCGTGAGCCTGCGGTGGCGGGCTCGGCGGGGCTACCCTGAGCCCGGCGGGGCGTCAGGGCTGCCACGGAGTCCGGCGGGGCGGGCTCAGGGTTGCTTGCCGGAGCCTGGCCTGCGCTTGGTCGCAGCCAGTTCCTGTTGGAGCCGGCCGACCTCGGAACGCAACTGCTCCACCTCCCCGGTCTCCGCCGGAGCCTGGGACGCGCCGGCCTGCGGTGGCACCGCGTGGCTGCCCGCCGCCTCGCTCGCGGCACCGGTCTCCGCGCCACCGCTCTTCATGGCGCCGGTTTCCGCACCACCGCTCTCCGTGGCGCCCGTCTCCGGGACAGCGGTCTTCGTGGCGCCGGCCTCCGCGGCGACGGGTCCCGCGGGTGTCGCATGGGCGGGGTCGGGGCCGTCCGCGCGTGCCGCGCGTGCCGAGCGGGCGGCGGAGTACGGAGAGTAGGGCGTGTACGGCGAGTGGCGCGTGGTCGGCCGGTCCTCGGTGAAGGGGCGGGCGTCGGAAGGATCGTCGGAGGCGCGCGAGATGATGACCGCGCCCGTCGGCACCGGTGGTCTCGGGGGCGCGTCCTCGCTGTCGATGCGCTCGTCACGCGTGGCGGTCCAGCGGGCGAGCAGGCCGTCGGCGCCGAGACGGCCGCCGCCGAAGGCCAGCAGTGCCAGGCAGACGGCCGCCAGTGCCACGACGAGTTCCCAGCCCGGCGTGCTGGTGAAGATGCCGCCGCGCGACTCGACGAAGATCCCGGCCCCGGCCATGTCCACCAGCAGGGTGAACGCCGCGATCCGCACCCCGAACCCGGTGATGAGCATCGCGCCGCCGATGATCTCGGCAGCGGTGGCGAAATAGGCGGCCAGCTGGGGGCTCGGCACGCCGAGGTGGGCGAAGGCGGCCGTGGTGGCGTCCATTCCCGCATGCCACTTCTGCAGGCCGTGAGCGATGAAGATGATGCCGACCATCACACGTGCGGCCAGCAGTGCGATGTCGCTGCCGATTCTCTTGACCATGATGATCCCTCCGCCCTCTTTGTTCCCTCCTGTGTGGCGAAAGTAGTGAATGTCGTAATTTGTGAGGAGAGGTTTGACCGACCCGGAGAGGTGCTGAACGAGGACTGACCGGAAATTCGCCTCACTGGGCGTTGTGTCGGTTTACTCTCCGGGCACATACATCTGGCGTCGCGTTTTCAGGGGGGCACGAGCCAATGGAGCTCTTTCCTGCCATGCCGTACGAGGAGTGGCTCGAAACCAAGGACACCTTCCACAGGTTCGCGCAGATCGTCGGAAAGATACGGCTGGCCGCGAGCCCGCGCCGCAACCACTGGTGGAACGTTGCCTTCCACCTGACCGGGCGAGGCCTCACCACCAGGCCGATGGGGCTGCCCGACCCGTTCTCCATCGACTTCGACCTGGTCGGGCACCGCCTGATCGTCGACAAGGCCGACGGGCGCAGCGCCCAGTTCTCGCTGGTCGGCCAGTCGGTCGCCGGTTTCTACGCCCGGCTCTTCGAGATCCTCGACGAGTTGGGGATCGACGTGGAGATCCAGGCGGTGCCGTACGACATGGCGGACAGCACCCCCTTCGCCCTGGACACCAGGCACGCCGCCTACGACCCCGTACTCGTCAACCGGTACTGGATCGTCCTGGGCCAGGTCGCGCAGGTGCTGGAGCGCTTCGCCGCCGACTTCTGCGGCAAGACGAGCCCGGTCCACCACTTCTGGCACACCTTCGACATCGCCGTCACACGCTTCACCGGCAGGGCCGTAGGGGCCGCGCCCGACGCCGACCCCGTCACCAGGGAGGCGTACAGCTGGGAGGTCATCAGCGCGGGCTTCTGGTTCGGCGACGAGGAACGGCCGTGGCCCGCCTTCTACTCCTACACCGCTCCGGAGCCGCAGGGTCTGTCCGAGCAGCCGCTGTGGCCCGACCAGGCGGCGTGGATCCCCTCGAGGGGCAGCCATCTGGCCGTGCTGAAGTACGACGACGCCAGGCGCGGCGACGACCCGGTCGCCACGGTGCTGGGATTCCTCGGCAGCGCCTACCAGGCGGGCGCCAAGCTGACCGGCTGCGACGCCGCCAGGCTCGCCAGCGTCGAGGGCGTCACCGACCCCTACCTGGAGGCGACGTGACCAGGACGGCCCCGCCGGGCGAATCCGTGCGGGACGGCGCCGGCGTCGCGTGGCGTGGAGGCCGCGCCGCTCCGGAGCGCCTGGCGCTTCAGAGGAGCGCGACGCTGTGACTCAGAGGAGCGCTCTGCGCCTCAGCGCGGCCAGGCCGCCTGCGACGAGCGCCAGGGTGAGCGCCAGCATCACCGCCACCGGGCCGGGCGTGAACTCCTCGCCGGACAGCACCATCGGCAGGTTGGGGAACGGCACGACGTACTTGGCGATCCAGTAGTCGATCCCCATGATCGGGCCGAGCACCTCGCCGAAGAGGTTGACGAACAGGAAGGTCGCCCAGCTGATGCCGGCCGCCGCCCTGGGCAGCAGCCCGAAGGCGAGGACGCCCACGCCTGCCGGCACCCACACGGCCGGTACCTGCACCAGCGTGCCGGGCAGGACGCCCAGCGGGTCGCCGGTCGCCAGGCCGATCCCGAGTCCGGCCGCCGTGAGGATCACGACGCTGCCGCCGAGGGCGAAGACCAGGTGGCTGCCCGCCCAGCGGAGCCGCCCGACGGGGGTGGCAAGCAGCAGTTCGGCGCGTCCGGCCGCCTCCTCGCCGCGCAGCCGCAGCAGGGCGAGCAGCGGGTAGAGGGCGGCGACGTAGCCGAGGCTGAGCGCGATCAGCCACAGGTAGGCGTCGGTCATGCTGACCCCGTCACCCGCGGTGTAGCGGGCGAGGAACTCCTGGACGGCGGCGCCCTGACGCGACACCTCGGGGATCGACAGGGCCAGCGCGCCCAGCGCGAGGCCGGCGATCGCGTACCCGACGGTCCATCCGGCCAGCAGGCCCCGCTGCAGCCGCCATGCCAGCGCCAGCGGGCCGCGCAGCGTGGTGGACCCCGCGGGGCCGGGCCGTTCGGGGATGACGCCGTGGCCCACGTCGCGGCGCCCGGCCAGCCGGTAGGCGGCGGCGACGGTCACGGCGGTGAGCGCCAGTCCGGGGAGCAGGGCGGCCCAGTTGTCGTCCCCGTACGGCTTGACCAGGTGACTCCATCCCTGCGGCGAGAGCCACTTGAGCGCCGTCAGGCCGCTGCCGTCGGCGACGAAGCGCAGCAGGTAGCTGACGCCGAGCACCAGGGCGGCCAGCCCGACGGCGGTGCGGGCGCCGACGGTGAGCTGGGCGGCCAGCGCGCCGACGCCGGTGAAGACCAGGCCCATGGCGGTGATCGCGGCGCCGAAGGCCAGCGATCCGGCGAGGTCGAAGCCCATCGCGGCCATCGAGAGCCCGGCCAGCAGGCCCGCGAGCGACACGGCGGCGGCGGTGACCGTCAGCGCGGCCGTCAGCGGCGCGAGCCTGCCGACGACTCCGGCGCCCACCAGCTCGGCGCGGCCCGACTCCTCTTCGGCGCGGGTGTGCCTGACCACCATGAGGATCGCGATCAGGGCGATGACGGTGTAGATCGCGTCGGCGTTCTTCCACACCGCCATCCCCGCCACGGTCGGGGAGTAGACCTCGCCGGCGAAGGCGGTCAGCGCCTTGTTGGCCGCCATCTCCCTGGCGAAGTCGCCGATCGAGGGGATGGCCGTGGCGTACCGGTTGGCCTGGCCCGCCGCGAGCACGGCCAGGAGCAGCATCCACACCGGGGCGATCAGCCGCTCGCGGCGCAGGATCAGCCTGATCAGGGTGGTCATCGCGCGCTCCGGTCCGCGTAGTGGCGCATGAACAGGTCCTCCAGGGACGGCGGCGTGCTGACGAGGCTGGTGATCCCGGCCTCGGCCAGGCGGCGCATGACCTTGTCGAGGTCCTGGTCGTCCACCTGGAAGGTGACCTTCCCGTTCTCGACGGCCGTCCCGTGCGCCCACGGCAGGTCGGGCAGCGCGCCCGAGAGCGTAGCGGTGATCTTGGTCATGGTCAGGTGTCGCAGCTCGGGCAGGGTGCCCGACTCGACCGTGCGTCCCGCGCGGATGATGCTCACCCGGTCGCACAGCGCCTCGACCTCGGACAGGATGTGGCTCGACAGCAGCACGGTCCGGCCCCGCCGCTTCTCCTCCAGCACGCACTGCTGGAAGACGGCCTCCATGAGCGGGTCGAGCCCCGAGGTCGGCTCGTCGAGGATGAGCAGGTCGGCGTCCGAGGCGAACGCCGCGACCAGCGCGACCTTCTGCCGGTTGCCCTTGGAGTACGTCTTGGCCTTCTTGCGGGGGTCGAGTTCGAAGCGGTCCATCAGCTCCGCGCGCCGGGCCGGGTCGAGGCCGCCGCGCAGCCTGCCGAGCAGGTCGATCACCTCGCCGCCGGTCAGCGAGGGCCACAGGTTCACGTCGCCGGGCACGTAGGCCAGCCGCCGGTGCAGCTCGGCGGCGTCCTTCCACGGGTCGCCGCCGAGCAGGACGGCGGTGCCGGAGTCGGCCCGCATGAGGCCGAGCAGGATGCGGATCGTGGTGGACTTGCCCGCGCCGTTCGGGCCGAGGAAGCCGTGCACCTCGCCGGTGCGCACCTCGAGGTCGAGCCCGTCGAGCGCGTGGGCCCTGCCGAAGCTCTTGTGGAGCTCACGGATGCTGATGGCGGTGTTCATGGCTCCACAACCTAGAAAGCCGGGCGATCCGGCGGTATCGGGCAGATGCCCAAGGATGCGGACCGGCATATCGGACATGCCGCCCGCTATGTTGCGTGGCATGCTGCATGGCCGTCAGGAAGAGCTGGAACGTCTGCGCGGGCTCGTCACCGGGGCGCAGGAGGGGCACAGCGCCGCACTCGTGGTCCGCGCCGAGCCGGGAACGGGCAAGACGGCCCTCCTCGACGCCGCCGCCGTGGACGCCGGGATCCCCGTCCTGCGCGTCGCGGGGGCCGAGACGGAGGCGGAGCTGCCCTACGCCGCGCTCCACCTCATCCTGCGCCCGCTCCTGCGCGGCCTCGACGCGCTCCCGCAGCCGCAGGCCGACGCGCTGCGCGGCGTGCTCGGGATGGCCGCCACGACCGGCGGACAGGACCGGTTCCTGACCGGGCTGGCCACGCTGACGCTGCTGGCCGACCAGGGGCCGCTGCTGTGCCTGCTGGACGACGCGCACTGGATCGACCACGCCTCGCTGGACGCGCTGCTGTTCGCCGCCAGGCGGTTGGAGGCCGAGGGCGTCGTGCTGGTCTTCGCGACCAGGACCATGGACCGCGACCTGTTCACGACGGCGGGATTGGCGGAGCTGCGCCTGGCGGGCCTGGACCGGGCCGCCGCCCTGCGCTTGCTGGCCGAGCGCGCTCCCGGGCTGCCGCCCGCCGTACGCGACCGGGTCGTCGCCGAGTCGGGCGGCAACCCGCTCGCGCTCATCGAGCTGCCCGGCATGAACGTCGACTCCCTGGCCGCCGGGCCGCTCCCGCTCCCGTACCGGTTGCAGGAGGCATACCAGGCGCGGGTGTCGGCCCTGCCGTCCGACACCCGCACCCTGCTGCTCGCGCTGGCCGCCGAGGGCGAACTCGCGGCGGCGCTCCAGGCGACGGGACTCGGCATCGGCGCGCTGGCCCCCGCCGAGCGGGCGGGCCTCGTCGCCGACGCCGCCTTCCGCCACCCGCTCGTGCGCGCCGCCGCTTACCAGAGCGCCTCCTTCGCCGAACGGGTCGCCGTCCACCGCGCGCTGGCCGGCGCCACCACGGGGGAGCGCCGCGCCCGGCATCTGGCCGCCGCGGCCACCGGCCCCGACGAGGAGGCCGCGGCCGCCCTGGAAGCGGCAGCCGGCACCGCCCGCGAGGTCTCCGGGTACGGCGAGGCCGCCACGGCCCTCGAGCGCGCCGCCAGGCTCACTCCCGACACCGCCGAACGGGCCCGCAGGCTCACCGCGGCCGCCGCGCTGGCCGCCGACGCGGGCCAGGGCGAGCGCGCCCGCGCCCTCCTCGACCAGTCGGCTCGGCTCGGCGGGGCCTCGCGGGAACTGGTACGGCTGCGCGCGCGCATCGAGTTCGAGCACGGCTCGCCGGAGACCGCGTCGCGGCTGCTCCTCGACGCCGGCCAGGACCTGCTGGTCGAGGCGGCGCGGGTGGCCTGGACGGTCGGCGACGCCGACGGCCTGCGCGCCGTCAGGGACCGCATGGACGACGGCCCCGCGAGCCTGATGACCGGCGCCGTCGAGCTGCTGTCCGGCGACCCTGGAACCGGTCTCGACCTGATCAGGCGGCACCTCGACCAGGCGCCCGAGCGCGGGGACGGCCTCCCGCTCACCCCCACCTCCCTGGCCCTGCTGTCGGGCGACTACGCCACCGCCCGCGACCACCTTCAGGCGGTGGCCGCCGACATGCGCTCCCGCGGGGCGATCGGCTGGCTGCCCGGCGTGCTCGCCGTCCTCGCCGAGACCGAGACGCTGCTGGGCCTGGCCAGGACGGCCGAGGCGACCGCGGCCGAGTCGCTGCGCATCGCGGAGGACACCGGTCAGCGGCGGCACGCCGCCGTCGCCCGCGGGCTGCTCGCCCACGCCGCGGCCCTGCGCGGCGAGCAGCCGGACCCCGGGTTGCGCGGGGACTGGGCCGACCGCGCCCGCGCCGTCCTCGACCTGGTCACCGGCAGGTGGGCGGCAGCGCTGGAGCGTCTCGGCCACCTCGCCCACCGGCCGTACGGCGCGTGCTTCGCCGCCGACCAGGTGGAGGCGGCCGTGCGGGCCGGGCGTCCGGCGGCGCGGGAGCTCGCCAGGTTCGAGAGCTGGGCGCTGGCCTCGGGTGTGGCGTGGGCGCTGGCCGTACGGCACCGCTGCCTTGCCCTGCTCGCCGGCGACCCCGAGGAGCAGCACGCGCACTACGAGCAGGCCGTCGCCTGCCCCGACCTGCCGCTGCAGCAGGCCAGGAGCAGGCTGCTCTACGGCGAGTGGCTGCGCAGGTCACGCAGGAAGAGCGAGGCGAGGATCCAGCTCAGGTCCGCCATGGAGGTCTTCGAGCAGGTGGGGGCGGTGCCGTGGGCCGACCACTGCAGGGCCGAGCTGCGCGCGGCGGGCGAGAACGTCGTCGCGCCGGCTCCCGGCGCGCTCCCCGAGCTCACCCCGCAGGAGCTCCAGATCGTCAGGCTGGCCGCCACCGGCGCGACGAACAAGGAGATCGGCGCACAGCTGTTCCTCAGCCCCAAGACCGTGGGCCACCACCTGTACCGGGCCTTCCCCAAGCTTGGCGTCTCCAACAGGACCGAACTGGCCAATTTGCACCTGGTATAGGCCCTTATAGTCGGGCAAATGTCCCCTCCCCCTCCCTCGCGCCTCGGCTGGCTCGACGCCATCAGAGGGCCCGCGGCCCTCGCGGTGGTCCTGCACCACGCGGGCTGGACCTACTTCCCCGGCCTGTGGGCGGAGGTGGACCGCCGGATCGACGTCGGCACCTGGGGCGTCTTCGTCTTCTTCCTGGTCAGCGGCTACATCATCCCCGCCTCTCTGGAACGCCGCGGCGACGTGCGGGCCTTCTGGACCGGCCGGTGCCTGCGGCTGCTGCCACTGCTGCTGGTGGCCATCGCGCTGGCGTTCACGCTCGCCGCCTTCGGCGCCTACGAGCCGCACCCGGGCCTGGCCACCACGCCCCCGTTCCTGGTCGCGCTGGGGAACCTGTCGATGCTGCAGGAACTGCTCGGCGTGCCGGCCGTCATCGGGGTGATGTGGACGCTGTCGTACGAGATGGCGTTCTACCTGATCACCGTCGCGCTGTTCAGGACCGGCCAGGCCCACCGGTCCGCTCCGGCCGCCGCGGTCCTGGCGCTGCTCGCCGTACCGCTGGGGCTGCTGCTGCCCGGGCCGGTGATCGGCGGGTGGGTCGCGCTGCTCGGGGTGCCCGTGCTGGCGGCCGTCGCCGTGACCGTGTGGGGGCGGGGAGCGGCGCGTACGGCGGCGGCCGTGGCGGGTGGCGCGCTCGGGCTGGCGCTGGTGGTGCTCGGCAGCAGGATCGGGGCGTGGCAGGGGCTGGTCATCCTGGCGGTGATGTTCGCGGGCACGGCCGTCCACCGGGCCGAGCACGGGCAGGTCCGGCCGCGCACGGCCGCGGCGGCGCTGGCCGTCGTGCTGGTGTGCGCGCTCTTCGCCAAGGACGACCCCGGCTGGGCCCCTGCCATCGTGGCGGCGGGGGCGTGCTTCGCGGCGGCGTTCGCGCTGCGGCGGCTGCGATATCCGCGCCTCCTGACCCATCTCGGCGTGATCAGCTACTCGACGTACCTGCTCCACCCGCTGCTGCTGCGGTTGCTGCCGTCGGCCTGGTCGTACGTCCTCGTGCTGCTGCCGCTCGCGTACGCGACGCACCGGCTGGTCGAGTTGCCGGCGCAGCGTCTGGCCAGGCGGCTGGCCGACCGCGTGCCGCGCGGGTGACCAAGTCCGCATAGTCCGCATAATCAAGGCGTGCGCGGCTTCTCCCGGCGGTCGTTCCTCCATCTGGGCGCCGTCGCGGTCGCGGCCGGGGCGGTGCCGGCGGGCCGGACCGGCGACCCCTTTCCGGCGTCGGCGGCTCGGACCGGCCATCCCTTCCCGGCGACGGCGGGCCGGGCCGGCGATCCCTTCCCTGCGCTGCGCCGGCGCTGGCGCGAGGTCACGGCGGAGCCGGAGGGCGCCGTCGCGGCCGGGCCGTACCGGAGGAGGGTGGCGGTGCTCGCGGCGACGGCGGCCGGCTACCGGGACACCATGCGCCCGGACGACGGGTCGCTCTGGCCGGGGCTGGCCTTCCCCTCGTTCGACGAGACCCCCGCGCGGCTGCGGGCCATGGCCCGCGCGTACGCCGTGACGGGCACCGGCCTGACCGGTGACCCCGCGCTGGCGGCGGCCGTGGCGACCGGCATCGACCACTACCGGCGTCAGGTGTACACGGCCGGCGCCGAGCCTGCGGGCAACTGGTGGAACTGGCAGATCGGCGTCCCCCTGCGGCTCCTCGACGCGGCCGTGCTGATCGGCCCGCACCTGGGCGAGCCGCGGAGCCGGGCGCTGGCCGAGGCCGTGGACCACTTCCTGCCCGCATGCGTGCTCGAGGACTACAGCGGCACCAGCACCGGCGCCAACAGGGTCGACCAGTGCACGGTCATGCTCCTGCGCGCCATGCTCGCCGCCGACGGTGACAGGGCCGCGCTGGCCGTCTCGGCGCTCGCCCCCGTCTTCCCTTACGTGCGGGAGGGCGACGGGATCTACCCCGACGGCTCGTTCATCCAGCACGCCACCATCCCCTACCAGGGCGGGTACGGGCTGGTGCTGCTGTCCGGCCTGGCGACGCTGTTCGCGGTGCTGCGCGGCACGCTGTGGCAGCTCACCGACCAGAACGTCTTCGACGCGGTCGAGCGGTCGTTCGCGCCGTTCGTCCACGACGGGTTCTGCATGGACCTGGTCAGCGGCAGGGGAATCGGCAGGCGGCCCTACGGCGACCACCGGAAAGGACACGAGATCGCCGCCGCGATCCTGCTGCTGGGCGAGTCGGCCTCGGCCGCCGAGCGGATCCGCTGGCAGGGCATGGTCAAGGGATGGGTACGGCGGGCCGCGCACCGCCCCGCGCTCGACCCGGCCGCGCACGCCCGCCTGGCGGCACTCATGGCCGACGACACGATCCCCGCGCTCGCCGAACCCGCCGGGCACCGGCTGCTGCCGATGAGCGCCCGAGCCGTCCACCGCAGGCCCGGCTGGTGCGCGGGGCTCAGCATGGCCTCGGCCAGGATCGGCCACTACGAGCACGGCAACGGCGAGAACCTGCGGGGCTGGCACACCGGCTCCGGCATGCTCTACTGGTGGGCCGACGGCCATGCCGAGCAGTACTCCGACTCCTTCTGGCAGACCGTCGACCCCTACCGCCTGCCCGGCACGACGGTCTCCACTCGGCGGCTGCCCGACGGCGCGGGCGGCGCATGGGGCGACACCTGCCCGCCGGGCCGCTGGGTCGGCGGCGCCACCGACGGCACGTACGCCACGGTCGGCCAGCACCTCAACGGCCTGGAGAGCACGATGGAGGCCGTCAAGTCGTGGGTCTTCCTCGACGACGCGGTGGTCTGCATGGGCGCCGGCATCACGAGCGACGACGGCGTCCCCGTCGAGACCGTCGTGGACAACCGCAGGACCGACGCGCCGCTGACCGTCGACCGCGTGGCGGGCTGGGCGCACCTCGAGGGCCACGGCGGCTACGTGCTGCCCTGCGCCCCGCTGCGCACGCTGCGCGAGAGGCGTTCGGGCGGCGCGGCGACGCGCGGCTACGTGACGCTCTGGCTCGACCACGGCGTCGACCCGCGCGCGGCCGGATACCTCTACCTGCTCATGCCGGGAGCGAGCGCGGCCGGGACCCGGGCACGCGCCGCCGACCTGGGGTGGCTGCGCGTGCTGGCCAACACCTCGGCGCAGCAGGGCGTGTCCGTCCCCTCGCTCGGCGTCACCGCCGTCAACTTCTGGACCGAGGGCAGCGCGGGAGCGCTTTCCGCCTCCGCGCCGTGCGCCGTCCTCGTCAGGGAGAGGGACGACGGCACGGCCACGCTGACCGTGGCCGACCCGCGGGAGGCTCTGGACGAGCTCACGGTGACGTGGGAACGGCCGGTGGCCGGGGTGCTCGGCGGGCACCCGCTGCTGTCGGCCGCCACGACGGGCGCGGCGCTGACGCTCGTGTGGGGCCCGCTGGCCGGCGCCGGCGGCGGCTCGGCCACGGTCACCGTACGGCTGGGCCAGGGCCGGTCCCGAACTTCTACTGCGCCGATTGAGCCTGGACCTTGGCGGAGTCGAACTCGACGTATTCGATGATCGCGCCGCCGGGGTGGCGGATCGTCAGGTTGCGTCCAGTGGGGACTTCGTTCGGGCCATCAAGGGTGTCGCCTCCCTCGCGCTCAACGATGGCAAAGACATCATCGAGGCTGTCGACGATGACGGTGGCCTGCACGTCGCGGTAGGGCGCCAGCGCCTCTGGGGTGCCTGAGACCAGGAGGTAGTCGCCGATGCTCGCCAGCTCGAGGTCCCCGTAGGGGAAGCGTAGCCCCGGCCGGGCGGCGGTGAGGGCTTCGAAGGTGGGCAGAGCGGTGTCCAGGTCGTCGACATAGATGCGGGCGTAGGTGGTACGGGTGGCCATGCGATACTCCAGGATCATTTCCATTTTCTCGAAATATGGAAATGATCCTATGCTGGTCGGATCGGGACATGTCAACTCAGACCGACATCAGGAGAGCGGGATGCGATCGCCGACCGAGCCCAAGACGGCAGACATGGATCTGGTCGCCGTGCTACACGCGCTCGGCGATCCCGTCCGCTTGGGCCTGGTGCGCCTGATGGCCGCAGACGGCGAGGTGCCCTGCAGCCCGCAACACCTGAACGTCCCGCGTTCCACGCTCTCCAATCACTGGCGCATTCTGCGTGAGGCGGGCATCACCTCGACTCGCTCCGAGGGCAAGGCCCGCTACATGACGCTGCGTCGTGACGACCTGGAGGCTCGCTTTCCGGGCGTATTGCAGCCGATTCTCACGGCCGCCGCACCCGAGGCGGCCGTCGGCGCCACGTCAGCCGGCCGACCAGAGCGCGTCCAGTAGCTCACACGACAGGATCCGAAGCCAGATCCGGATCGATGCGAGTCAGTACACCTAGTCGGGCGGTCTCTGCTCCCGCTGCCCGACCCGCTCCTTGATCCGCAGGGACATCAGGCTCGCCGCCGTCGCCAGGACGACCAGGTTGAACGTCATCTGGACCAGGAGGAGCCCCCTGCCGAGCTGGCCGGAGGCGTGGATGTCGCCGAAGCCGACGGTGGCGAAGGTGGTCATCGAGAAGTAGAGGGCGTCGGTCTTGGTCGTCAGCCCGACGAACTGCCCGTTCAACCGGGTCGCGACGGCGTAGTCGGCCAGCGCGAACAGCACGAGGCCGCCGAGCGTGAGCAGGATGAGGCCGCTCACCGGAAGGTATGCCCGGTCCGTCGCCGCCTGCCGCCGCGCCGCCAGCACCACACCCCAGACCAGCAGGAGCACACCGGCCACGAACAGGCCCAGCCGCGCCCACGCCCCCCAGCCGTACCTGGCCTCCTCCACCGGCAGCAGGTAGTAGAGCGCCACGATCAGCGCGGCGTTCCACAGGGTCGACCAGAAATAGGGCGGCATCACGTCTGCGGATGCGGGGTGCCCAGGTACGGGAAGTCGGGTAGCAGGTCGGTATGCGGGCCGATCCCGTCGTCCGGGACCCTGCCGTCGGTGACCATCCCGATGCGGACGTCGGTGAGCACCTGGTCACCCGCCGCCTCCCACGACCTCGCGGCTTCGCCGGTGCCGTGGAAGACGGTGACGGTCTGGCGGCCTTCCCTGGGCGCGGAGAAGACGAAGCTGAAGGCGACGTCCGCGCGGGTGTCGCCGTCGTTGTCGATGTTGAGCCGGTAGACCGCGTCAGGGTGGAGGTGCGGGCCGTGGGTCGGGTCGAACGAGAAAGAGTTCACGTCCATGATCAGCACGGTGCTCTCCGGAGCGCGGGGCGAGCGGAAGGCGAACACGTCGGTGAGGTCGAGGCGCGCGTCACCGGACGGCGGTCGCAGGTTCGGGCCGCTGAGATGGTGGGACATGACCTGCCTCCGATCACGGTGGTGTGTGCTGCCAAGGCCACCTGACCGGGGGAGACGCCGGATGCCCAGCACGAGGCTAACCCGGCTCGCGGTGAGATCGCAGGTTCACCGCCTTCGGTGTGTCAGCCTGATGGCCCCGGCCGCCCGCCCGGGGCCATCAGGAGCGTTTCAGCAGGTGGTGCCCGCGGCGGGCAGCGTGCCGTACAGCAGGTAGTCGTCGATGGCGTTCTTGACGCAGGCATCGCCGGTGAAGTAGGCGCCGTGGCCGTCGCCGTCCAGCGTGATCAGTGTGGCCGTCCGCAGCTTGGTGGCGAGGGAGACCGACTGCTCGTACGGCGTCGCCGGGTCGTTGGTCACGCCGGCGACCAGGATCGGCGCCGAACCGGTCGCGTCCACGCGAGCGGCCGAACCGTCACCGCGGGGCCACCCGGCGCAGCTCATGAGTTCGGCGACGGTCCAGGGGCCGAACAGCGGGGAGGCCTCGGTGAACTCCGGGACGACGCGCGCGAACTCGTCCAGGGCCGGGCGGTAGGCCGTGTCCGCGCAGAAGGTCACGTGCCATCCGCCGGTGGCGCCGGAATACGCCGTCGCCATGTCCAGCAGCGCGGTGCCGTCGCCGTCGTAGGCCTGGGTGAGGGCCTCGCGCAGCGCCGGCCAGGAGTGACGGGAGTAGAGGGCGGCGCCGATGCCGGTGATCGCGTCCGTCCCGGTCAGCTTCTTGCCCTTGGCGACATCGAGGGGTTCGGCGTTCAGGTCGGCGACCAGTTCCGTCACGCGCGCGTACGCCTTCTCCCGGCTGCCGCCCAGAGGGCAGGAACTGCTCCTGACGCAGTCGTCGAGGAACCTGTTCAGCACCCGCTCGAACGCCACGACCTGGCTCTTGACGAACTCCTTGCCGTCGACGTAGAGGTCGCCGTCCATGGCCGAGTCGAGCATGAAGCGCCCGACCTTGCCGGGGAACAGGCCCGCGTACACCCCGCCGAGCATCGTGCCGTACGAGGTGCCGAAGTAGTTGAGCTTGTCGTCGCCGAGGGCGGCGCGCAGCGTGTCCATGTCCCTGGCGACGTTCTCGGTGTCGAGGTGCCGCAGGTTCACGGAACCTTTCGCGCAGGCCCGGTTGAACGCGACGAACTCCGCCCTGATGGCCCTGCGGCCGGCGGCGGTCGCGAGGTCGGGTGCGGTCGCGCCGGCGGGCCGGTAGCTGCTGCAGTCCACCGGCGTGCTCTGTCCCAGCCCTCGCGGGTCGAAGCTGACCAGGTCGTAGCGGGTGTGCAGGGTGGCGTAGGCCGGGGCGTCCTGCGGGAGCATCGAGACGCCGGTGGCGCCGCCGCCGAAGTTGAACACCAAGGACCCCAGGCGACGGCTCGGGTCGGTCGCCTTCGACCGGATGACGGCGACGCTGATCGACGTCCCGGACGGGTCGGCGTAGTCCAGCGGGACCTCCAGCGTGGCGCACTGGAAGCCCTTGGCGTGCGCGCAGGGAGCCCACGCGAGACGCTGCTCGCTCGGTGCCGTGGCGGGAGCGCGGGACGGAGCGGCGGTGCCGGCGGCGGCGCCTGCCACGGGTCCCGCGACCACCACGGTGGCGATCGCCGCCATGGCGGCGAGCCGGCGCCTGATGCCGGCCGTGGAGGGCTTGTCGGATGTGGGCATACGGTCGTTCACCTCGGAGACGTGGCAGGAAGCTCGTCTCAAGTAGGTCAGACACGACATCAACCGTCATGCCACGAAATTTCGGGACTTGAGGGGTTGGCCTGGCCCGGTTATCCTCCAGCGGCCCCGGTCAGGCCCGCGCGGTCCTCGCGGTCCTCGCGGTTTTCCCGCCGTCGCCGGGGAACGTTCCGGACGAGGGTTGCCGAGCATGGCGAACGACACACGACCGGGCCGCCGTCAGGAGCGGCTGCGCGTGCGCGGCGTCGCGCTGCCGTCCGAGGAGTGGGCCGAGTTCTGGATCGCGAACGGCAGGCTGACGCGCGAGCCGCTGCCGGACGCGACCACGGTCGTGGACGGCGGCTGGCTGCTGCCGGGGCTCGTGGACGCGCACACGCATCCGGGCGCCCTTCGTCCGGGCGACCCGCTCGACCCGGCGCTGCTCCGCAGGCACGGCCGCGAGCACCTGGCGGCCGGCGTGACGCTCCTGCGCGTGCCCGGCTCGGCCGACCGGCTCCCCGCGTGGTTCGGCGCGGAACCGGACCAGCCGCGCGTCGTCTCGGCCGGTCGCTGGCTGGGCGTGCCCGGCACGTTCTACGACGGATGGGCGCGGCACGTCGGCGAGCCCGAACTGGCGGACGCGGCGGTCGAGGAGGCCCGCGCGTCCGGCGGCTGGTGCAAGGTCTACGCGGACTGGGTGGTCGGCGAGGAGGGGCTCGACGCGCCGCCGCTCCCCGTCGGCGTGCTCACCGAGCTGACCCGGCGGGTGCACGCCATGGGCGGCCGGGTCGCCGTCCACGCGCAGACGGCGGCGGGCGCCGAAGCCGCCGTCGCGGCCGCGGTGGACAGCCTCGAACACGGTCTGGGTCTCGACCCGGCCCTACTGGAGCGGATGGCCCGCCAGGGGACCGCCCTGGTGCCCACGTTCACCGTCTGGGAGACCTTCGAGCAGGTCGCCCGCTCCTCAGGCTCCGAACGGTTCCGCTCGTGGTTCCGGGCGGCCCACGCCCGCCTGGCGCCGCTGGTGTCGGCCGCGCACGAGGCCGGCGTGACGGTGCTGGCCGGGACCGACAGCTACGGGACGCCCGAACTCCCCCACGGCCGGGTGGCCGGCGAGGTGCGCCACCTGGCGGCCGCCCCCATGCCCGCCGCCGCGGCTCTGGGCGCGGCCTCCTGGACGGCGCGCGCCTTCCTCGGCTTTCCCGTGCTCGACCACGACGCCCCCGCCGACCTGGTCGCCTACGACCTGGACCCGCGCACCGATCTCGCCGTCCTGCGCACACCCGCCCGCGTCATCCACCGCGGCCGCGTCATCCGGTGACCACGGCCACCGGCCGCCCCTGAAGGCACGCCTGACCTGGAACTCCGTCCACACGCTCCCGCGTCTACCTGTCCCGCCGCGCCTCTCGCGCGGTGAAAGGCGGACTCGGTGTCACGGCGGTCACGGCAGGACGAGCCACTGCCTGCCGTCGATCAGCTCGCGGCCCGCGTCCAGGTGCCCCGCATGGCAGGCGGTCTCGGTGATCACATGGAGGAGCACGTCACGGTGGGTGCGCGGCCGCCAGTCGCCGAACAGGTCCTGCGGCCACCAGGCGGTCGCGGCGTCCTCGGGAGTGGCGGTGATGACGGCGTCGGCGAGGTCGATCTCCTGGCGGTAGCGGTCGAGCACGTCACGGGCGGGCACGTCCGGCCCGACCTGCCAGGCGTCGGCGGTCCCTGCCAGCTCGTCGATCGCGGCCCGCCGGCCGCCGACCACCGCGCCGAACCAGAACCGTTCGACGTCCAGCGCCAGATGGTTGACCAGCCCCAGGCACGACCAGCCGGACGGCAGCACCGGCCGGCGCAGCTGCTCCTCGGTCAGGCCGTCCACGATGCCGAGCACGTGCCGGCGCTGGCCGTTGAGGGCGGTGAGCAGGTCCATGGACGTT
>NZ_JBEXMT010000062.1:0-17240 GCF_040610675.1 Nonomuraea sp. NPDC003804 | reverse complement strand
GCATGGCAAGCGGTAACCACAGGGGACTACCGTCGCGCCTTGACGCTGTCGCAAGGCGCGCAGGCCATCGCTCCACGTACTGGCTCGGCCTACATACAGGCAACCGCTCAAGAAGGCCGCGTGTGGGCGCGCCTTGGCGCAGGCCCAGAGACACGAGACGCCCTCGACCGTGTTGCGCGGCTGGTCTCCCCGCTATCGATGCCGGATAACCCGGAACACCACTACCGCTACGACCCCGCCAAAAGCGAAGCGTACATCGCCACCACGCTGTCTTGGCTCGGAGACCCCGCTGCCGAAAGCTATGCCAGGCAAGTTCTCGCTCGGCTGGAGACTCCCACTGATGGGCCCGCACGCCCCCGCAGAGCGGTATCCGCGCGCCTTGACCTGGCTTTGGCCCTCCTCGCCGCCGATCAACCGGACGAAGCAGGCGAGGTAACGCTCACTGCTGTGACGAGCGGCCTACTAGTGCCTTCCCACTATTGGCGAGCACGAGAGGTGATCAGAGAGATCGAGGCTCGCCAACTCCCCGAGGCTGAAGACCTTCGTGAGGCATACCGGGAAGTGTGCGGGCCGAAGCAACTCCTCGCCTAACAGCCAAGGATGCACGTTGACGGGTGTTGCCGAATCGTTTCGGAGCCAACCTCATGGGGACCCCTCCAAGATCGCAAAAGGGGGGGCGGGGAGGGGAAACCGGGGGCAGGGGCGCTGCCCCTCCCCATCAAGGAACCATTGTGATGCCCCCCTTTTGAGATCTTGCCCCATGAGGTCAGCGCCACCGCAACGATTCGTCAACGCCCTCACGTAGCCGCATCACCAGATAAGACGTACCCCATGCGTGGGCTTACCAGAGTGTCACAATCCGATATTCGGCTTCCCGGCGCCGTTGGGGCCGAGAAAGCCGGTCACCTGGCCCGCTTTCGCGGCGAAGGTGAGCTCGTCGACCGCGATGGCGTCGCCGTACCTGACGGTGAGGTCGTTGACTTCGATCACGGATCCAGCCTCGCCGCGGTGTGCTCGCGTCCTCCATCGGCCCACGCCCACCACGTGAGACGGGATTTTCACCCTGGAAGGTAGGGCTGGGCCTACCGTGTGGCGGATGATCAGAGGGCAGACTGGCGGGGTGAGCAGGGTCAGGAGGGGGTTGATCGCAGCGGCCGGGGTGCCGCTGAACGCGATCGCGGGTGTGGCGGTGGTCCTCGCCTGGGTGCCGGGCATCCGCAGGGCTCTCATCTCGCTGCAGCGAGCGTGGGCGGGAGCGGCGCTGGGCCGGGCCGTTCCTGCGGGTGCGTCCGGCCCGCGTGTCCTGGCCTGGCTGGCGATCAACACCGTCGCCGGCCCGGCCCTGCTGATGGCGGTGGCCGCCGTGGTGAACACGGTGGGTGTCATCTTCTACCTGCGGCCCGCCATCAACAGCCCCAGCGTGACCTTCACGCTCAGCCTGGCACTGGTCACCCTCTCGGCACTCGCCCTGATCATCGCCGCTCTCATGGGACTGGCCGAGGCCCGGCTCGCCGAACTGCTCCTCGGCGACGGCGGCCCGCTGGCCCAGCGGGTGCGGGAGCTGACCGCCTCCAGGGCCGCCGCCGTCGACGCGCGGGCGGCCGAGCTACGCCGGATCGAGCGCGACCTGCACGACGGCGCGCAGGCCAGGCTCATCTCCGTACGGATGAACCTCGGCCTGGCCAGGAACGCCGGCGATCCCGAGCAGGCCCGCGAGCTCATCGAGGAGGCATGGGAGTCGGCCGGTCAGGCCCTCACCGACCTGCGCGATCTGGTGCGCGGCATCCACCCGCCCGTGCTGGCCGACCGCGGCCTGACGGGCGCGATCGAAGCGGCCGTCCTGCTCTGTCCCATCCCGGTCGTGACAGACCTCGCCCTGACCGGCCGCCCCGAGCCGCCGGTCGAGTCCGCCCTCTACTTCGCCGCCGCCGAGGCCGTGTCCAACGTCACCAAGCACAGCCACGCCACCCGTGCCTGGGTACGGCTGCGCCGCACCCGCGACGGCCTCCGCCTGGTCGTCGGCGACGACGGGCACGGTGGCGCGGATCCGGCGGCGGGCAGCGGCCTGCGCGGGATCGCAGAACGCCTGTCCGCCTTCGATGGCACGCTGACCGTGCAGAGCCCGCCGGGCGGTCCGACCATCCTCACCATGGAGGTGCCGTGCGCGTTGTGATCGCCGAGGATCTCGCCCTGCTTCGCGACGGCCTGACCCGGCTGCTGTCGGCGCACGGTTTCGAGGTCGTCGAGGCGGTGGACAATGGCCCCATGCTCCTGACCGCGCTGGTGGAGCAGACCCCCGACGTGGCCGTCATCGACGTACGGCTCCCGCCCACCTTCACCGATGAGGGCCTGCGCACCGCCCTGGAGGCCCGGCGGCGCCGGCCTGGGCTTCCTGTGCTGATCCTTTCGCAGTACGTCGAGCAGCTCTATGCCCGCGAACTCCTGTCGGACCGGTCGGGCGGCATCGGGTACCTCCTGAAGGACCGCATCGGCGACGTGGCGGAGTTCGTCGAGGCGGTCCGCCGGGTCGCCGCCGGCGGCACCGCCATGGACTCGGAGGTGATCTCCCAGCTCCTGACCCGCCGCTCGAGGGACGAACCCCTGGCGGAGCTGACCATCAGGGAGCGCGAAGTCCTCGCCCTGATGGCGCAGGGCCTGTCCAACCTGGCGATAGCGACCCGCTTCGGTGTCACGGACAAGGCGATCGGCAAGCACACCAACAACATCTTCGCCAAGCTCGGCCTCCCGCCCTGCGACGACCACAACCGCCGCGTCATGGCCGTCCTCGCCTACCTCCAGGCGGGCCCCGTGTCTCCGCACCCGTCCTAGCGACAGTTCGAAAGGTGAACTATGGGAGGTGGCCGATGAGGAGCGCTCGTGGTGAGCCGGTGAGGCTTGTCACCGCGCTGGTGCGCTCCTCGAACGCCGTGTACGTCGAGGCGGACCGGGAGCACTGACCGCCACAACTCGTGCGGGCCCGTGCGGGCGGCGTGCGCGCTCGTGCGGACGGCGTGCGGGCCGCGTGCGCGCCCCGGTCCACCGTTGACGGCATGACACCCTTGAGCAGGACGAGACGCTGGGCGGCTCTGGCCACCCTGTGCCTGACCGTCTCGCTGATCGTGATCGACGGCACCGTGCTGCACCTCGCCATCCCGAGCCTGACCGAGGCGCTGCGGCCGTCCAGCACGCAGGTCCTGTGGATCGCCGACATCTACGGGTTCGTGCTCGGCGGCCTGCTGATCACCGCGGGCAACGCCGGCGACAGGTTCGGCAGGAAACGCGTCCTGCTCATCGGTGTGGCCGTCTTCGGCCTCGCGTCGCTCGCCACGGCCTACGCGCCCACCCCCGAGCTGCTCATCGTGGCCCGAGGGGTCCTGGGGGTGGCCGGGGCGACGATCATGCCCTCGACCCTGTCCATCATCCGCAACATCTTCACCGACCCGCGCGAGCGCACGACCGCGATCGGGCTGTGGAGCTCGGTGACCACGGCGGGCGCGGCGGCGGGGCCGCTGCTGGGCGGGCTGCTGCTCGACCACTTCTGGTGGGGCTCGGTCTTCCTGATCAACGTTCCGGTGATGGTGGTGGTCCTGCTCGTGGCGGCCGTCACGCTGCCGGAGTCGCGCAATCCCGACGCGGGCCCCATGGACATGCCGAGCGTGCTGCTGTCCGTCGTCGGCGTGATCGGGCTCATCTACGCCGTGAAGGAGGCGGCGCACGCGGGCCCCGGCCAGACCACCGTTGTCGTCGCCGCCGTCGTCGGGCTGTGCGCGCTGGCGGCCTTCTGGAGACGGCAGACCAGGCTCGCCCATCCACTCATCGACGTGCGCCTGTTCCGTCGCAGGGCGTTCTCGGGCGCGGTCGGCGGCGACATGGTCGCGGTGTTCGCGCTGGTCGGCACGTTGTTCTTTCTTTCGCTCCACATGCAGTTCGTGCTCGGCTGGACACCGCTGCGAGCGGGACTCGCCCAGCTGCCCGCGATAGCCGCCTCCACGGTCGCGGCGCTGGTGGCGGGGCGGCTGGCGATGGTGTGGAGCAGGGCGGCGGTGATCTCGCTCGGGCTCGGGCTGTCGGCGGCGGGCCTGGCGGTGCTGGTGACGCTGCCCGTCGAATCCGGCTATCCCGTGGTTCTCGGCTCGCTGGTGCTCATCGGCATCGGCGCGGGCCTGTCGTTCACCGTCACCGCTGACACGGTGATCGCCACGGTGCCCAAGGAGCGGGCGGGGTCGGCGTCCGCGATCGCCGAGACCGCCTACGAGCTGGGCGCCGCCCTGGGCATCGCGCTGCTCGGCAGCCTGCTCGGCGGCCTCTACCGCCGGACGCTGCAGCTGCCCGACGGCCTGCCGGAACAGGCGGCCGAGGCGACACGCGACTCGATCGGGGCGGCGCTCCAGGCGGCGGCCGAGCTTCCGGTCCACCTGTCCCGGCAGGTGTTCGCGGCGGCGGCCGAGGCCTTCGTCCACGCCGTCCAGATCACCTCGCTGATCGGCGGCGCGCTGGTCGCGGTCGTGGCCGTGCTGGCGCTGTTCACACTGCGCGGCCTGCCCAGCGTCGTCGACGAGCACCCACTCGACCCATCGGCAACTGTCACACGACAAGGAGCTGACAGATGAGAGCGATTCCCACCGAACGGGGCACGTGCCCGTTCGACCCGCCCGCGGGCATGGCCGATGAGCCGCTCGGCAAGGTGCGGCTGGCCAACGGCGATCATGTCTGGCTGGTGGCAAGGCACGACCTGGTCAGGCAGGTGCTGGCCGACACGCGTTTCAGTTCGGAGATCGAGGGAGGCTTCCTCGGCTCGCCGTTGCGTGCCGTGGAGCCGGACGCGGGCATGTTCATCCAGATGGACCCGCCCCGGCACACCCGCCTGCGGCGGCTGATGACCGGCCGGTTCACCGTGCAACGCATGAACAAGCTGCGCCCGCGCGTCGAGCAGATCGTCACCGACACGCTCGACGCGCTCGAACGGCGCCCGCGACCGGCCGATCTGGTGGAGCATTTCGCGCTTCCCATCCCCTCGCTGGTGATCTGCGAGCTGTTGGGCGTGCCGTACGCGGAGCGCGAGGAGTTCCAGGAGGCCGGCGCCCGGCTGCTGAGCCTGACCAGCACGGTGGAGGAGCAGGAGGCGACGCTGATGAGGTTCGCCGGCTACCTGGCCGGGCTCATCGACCGCAAGCGCGCCGAGCCCGGTGAGGGCCTGCTCGACGACCTGCTCGACACCGATCTGAGCGACGACGAGCTGATCGGGATCTCGGTGCTGATGCTGGTCGCGGGCCACGAGACCACCGCCAACATGCTGAGCCTCGGCACTCTGCTGCTCCTGCGGCATCCCGGCCAGCTGGCTCTGGTACGGCAGAGCCCGGACGCGGCCAGGACCGCGGTGGACGAGCTGCTGCGCTACCTGTCGATCGTCGACGTCGGCATGTTCCGGCGGGCGAGCGCCGACATGGAGCTCGGCGGGCAGGTGATCCCCGAAGGCGACTTCGTCACTTGCTCGCTCGCCGCCGCCAACCGCGACCCCGCGCTGGTCGACCGGCCCGACGAGCTGGACGTCACCAGGCCCAAGTCACCGCACGTGGCCTTCGGCTTCGGACCGCATCAGTGCCTCGGCCAGAACCTCGCGCGGATGGAGATGGAGATCGCCTACCCGGCGCTGTTCCGTCGTCTACCCGAGCTGCGGCTGGCGGTCCCCCTGGCGGAAGTGCCGTTCAAGAACGACATGGCGATCTACGGCGTGCACCGGTTGGAGGTGGAGTGGTGATCAGGGTGGACCGCGAGCGGTGCGCCTCCTCGGGGCAGTGCGCGCTGTCGGCACCGGAGGTGTTCGCGCAGGACGAGGAGGACGGGCGCGTGGTGCTGCTCGACGAGACGGCCACAGGCCCCGCGATACGGCGAGCCGTAACCGGTTGCCCGACCCAGGCGATCAGATCGGACTGAGCCGAGGCGGTGTCCCCCACGTCGCCCACGCCGCTCACCCCGGGAAGGGCTGCGCGGTGTGGACGGTCAGGGTCCGCCTGAGCAGGTCGCGTCTCTTCCCGGCGCGGGCAGTCGGCCGGAAGCCGCGCCGCAGCCCGCGCGGGTAAGCCCGGAGAAGCGATCAGTTCGCTACCCGCGCTCGGTGGCCTGCGCTGCTGCTCGAGCAGCGACCCACGCTGGGTGGCTTGCGCTGACGCTCGACCGGCGACCCACGCTCGGTGGCCTGCGCTGACGCTCGACCGGCGACGCGCGCCGGGAAAGGGTGCCGGCGGCTGGTCGGCTCCCGGCGCGGGTTCGACCTAGTTCTTGGCGACCGACTGGTAGGTGCACACGTGCACGCCCGCGTCGCTGATGACCGTGGAGGTGAGTTCGAGTGTGCGCAGCGCACCGTCGCTGGGGAAGATCGTCTTACCACCGCCGAGGAGGACCGGCATGATCATGAGGCGGAGCTCGTCCATCAGGTCCTCGCTGAGCAGGGCCCGAACGAGCGACGGGCTGCCCATGATCAGGAGGGAGCCGCCGTCGGTGTCGCGCAGTTCCCTGATGCGGGCGACCGCCTCACCGCCGGGGATGCGCGTGGTGTTGTTCCACGTCAGTTCGTCGTCGCCGAGCGTCTCGGACACGACGTACTTGGGGATGGCGTTCATCCGGTCGGCGAACGGGTCACCGGCTCGCCCGGGCCACGCCGCGGCCATCGTCTGCCACGTGCGGCGCCCGAACAGCAGCGCATCAGCCTTGGCGAGGGCGTCGTCGAAGGCGCCGCCCACCACGTCCGGGTCGAAGAAGGGGTGCGTCCAGCCGCCGTTGGCGAAGCCGCCGTCGGTGTCCTCCTTGGCGCCGCCGGGGGCCTGCACGACGCCGTCCAGGCTCATGAACTCGGTAGCAACGATACGCATGGGACTCTCTCCTCTGGGATGGTGTCGCTGAGTGTGGGCATCACTGATCTCGTCGCGGCGCGACGATGAAGGTCTTGCTTGGCGTGACCGATTCGAGGTGGTCGCGGAAGGGCGGGTGGGCGTGCGAGGGCACGTCCCTGACCTGGCCTCGCGTCGGCGGCGGGCACCGGGACGAGCGCATCGCCACGGGTCTGTCGGGACCGGCGGGGTCGGTCACGCGATGACCAGGACCCCGCCGGGAGGCGTTCGCCTCCTTCCGTACTGTCAGCCGAAGTGCTCGGCCATCCAGGCGTCCCATGCGGCCTGCTCCTCGCGGCCGGCGAAGTTCTGGTGGCCGAGCACCAGGGCGTCGCCGCGGGCCGTACCGGAGTGGATGAAGCGGTACAGACCCGCGTCGGTCCGGACGCCGAGGTTGACGGGCAGGTTCGCGTAGTAGACGACGCCGGCGGAGCCGTCGGGGAGCCGGACGGCGTCGCCCTCGGCGACGTCCGGCGTGACGCCCAGCGACTGGGTGACGATCTTCCAGACGGTGTCCGGGCCGCCCGCTCCAGGGCGGAAGGCGGTCGTGACCGACGGGGTACGGCCGGCGAAGTAGGTGAGGTACTGCCTGAGGGTCTCCAGGTAGATGGGCCAGCCGGCCTTCATCGCCTCGAACTCGGTCTCCCAGTCGTCGCCGAGCATGCCGCTCTGCACGATGCGGAGCACGGTCGAGCCGCCGCCGCGCCCCTCGATCAGGTACTCGAGCGCCATGAACCGGCCGTCGGGGGCCTCCGCGCCGCGGGTCGCGAGGCGGGTGCCGGGCTCGTAGGCGGTGATCGTGGCCTGTTCGGTGTGGCCCAGCATGGTCAGGTTGGCCGGGCCGCCCTGGGCGGTGCCGAGCTCGGTGCGTCCCATGAACCAGGAGTCGACACCAGGTCCGGTGGCGATCGCGTCCCAGACCTGCTCGGGCGTGGCGCCGAGCTCGATCTCGAGGTTCAGCTCGAACGGGTGCGTCATCGGGCTTCCTTCAGGCTGGGGTGGACGGCGACGACGATCCGGTGGTCGCGGCCGTGCTCGGCGGACTGGTCGTGGTACTTGGACACCAAAGCCGTGACGGCCCCGGCGAGTTCTTCGGCGAACGCGGCCCGGTCGGCGGCCGACGCGAAGCGCACCTCGCCGTCGATCGCGAAGGTCGCCACGCGTTTGCGGGCCTGGGCGGCGCCTCGGATGAGCGCCCCCACGTCACGGACCAGCCGGGCCGCGACGGCCAGCAACCAGCTCGCCGACAGCTGGTCGGGAGAGCGGGCCGGGTCGGGCTGGACCGACGCCAGCGCGGCCGGGGAGATCACGTAGGACGCCGCGGTGGCGCGCATGATGCGCTCGTTGACGTTGCCCTTGCGCCGCTCCTCGATCATCTCGACGAGCCCGTGCGCCTCGAGCGTCTTGAGGTGGTAGTTGACCTTCTGCCGGGGCAAGCCGATCTTGGCGGCCAGCATGGTCGCGGAGCCGGGCTCGCTCAGCTCCGCGAGCAGCCGGGTCCTGATGGGGTCCAGTGAGATCTCGGCGGCGGCCGGGTCCTCGATCACAGCGACATCCTGCATGACTGCAGACTATGGCCGACTAATTTTCTTGTCAAGACAGTGAGATTTGCCCGAAGCGACACTCCGCCGAGCGCCGTCCTCAGGGGACAGGCCCCTTGGAGGTGTGCCAGACGTACCTCTCCCGCCTGGGTCTGCCCGGCTCCTGTTCCGGGCGGATCGGCCGACGCGGCGTGGAGCTGCGGGCGATGGCACTGATCTGCACGGTCACCGTCCTTGCTGGAGGTCCGTCGGTGCCCCTGCCGCCTTCAGAGCGCAACCGGACCGACGCACGCTGCCCACGTCCGCAGCTCTGCGGACGCACGCGCAGGAGCGGCCCGCGCGATCGGCGGGCCGCTCCTGCAGATGTCCTCGTCGGCACAAGGGTGTTCCAGCGTTGGCAAGGACGGTTCCCGCTCTCGCTGTGCCTTGGCGGGGCCGGGAACCCCGGTTCGGGATTCCGGTCTGCGGTTCGGGTTCCCGGTCCCCGGCTCGGGATCCCCTGTCACGCGTTCGGGATCCCGGTTCAGGACGAGATGCAGAACAGATGTCCCTCGGGGTCGGCCAGCACCACCCAGTCACCGCCGCCGGGCTGGAAGGCGGGCTTGGTGGCGCCCAGGTCGAGCAGTTCCTTCTCGGCGGCGTCGAGGTCGGCCACCTTGAGGTCGAGATGCATCTGCTTGGTGCCGCCCGGCCACGCCGGGGCCTGGTAGTCCTCGGTCCGCGGGAAGGCCAGCTGGACGGCGTCCGCGTCGAGCGCGGCGTAGTCGTCGTCGCTGTGGGTGATCTGGCCGCCGAGCACGGTGCGATAGAACTCGGCCAACGCGGCAGGGCGAAGGGAGTCGAAGACGATGGTGGAGATTTCCGCGAGTGCGGCGGTGTTCGTTGCCATGGGTCCAGGCTGCTCGGCGCCCAGGGGCGGGGTCTTGAACATCCTTGCGCGCTGACCCCGCTCCTCGAGGTTCTGCCGACATGTCGCGATCTGCACCCGTCGTCTTCGCCTTGGGTGCGGCCGGGATGATGGGCGGAGGCGCATCGCCGGCAGGACGGCATACGTATGGCGGGGTCCCAAGCTGGGAGGACACCCGCCCGCCGGAAAACCGGCGGGACCCGTCGCCGCGCGGGGAAGGCCAGCCCCCAGAAGGCCGGCGAGGGCCGCCACCGGACGCGGAGGGAAGGCGGACCCCGGAGTGCCGGCGGGACCAGCCCCTTCGACCCGGAACGGCGTTGGGCGCATGCCTGACCGGGAGGACAGCGGGCGGGCCTTCGCCCGGAAATGTCAGTGGTGGCGCGTACCGTTCGCATCATGCGTTCCAACCGTCGTCTCGGCATCGGACCAGGCTTCACCGTCGATGCCGTGACCTGCGCCGACGACCATCGCGGCTGGTCGCAGGTCGAGGTCCACGACGACTACCGGCTGGTGCTGGTCCGCAGCGGCAGGTTCGGGCGGATGGCCGGCGGGGTCGCGGCGCTCGCGGATCCGACGATGGCCTATCTGGGTGTTCCCGGCGAGGAGGAGCGGTTCTCCCATCCCTCCGGCGGCGACGTGTGCACCGCACTCAGTCTCTCCCCCACCCTCTGGCGTTCGATGACCGGCGACGGGGCGGGACGGCTGCGCCCGACCGTCTACGTGGACGCGCGGGTCGAGCTGGCGCACCGCGCCTTCCTTCGCGCGGCCAAGAGCGGCGACGCGGGCTACGCGCTCGCCGAGGGGCTGCTGGGCCTGCTGGGCGCGACTCTCAGGCAGGCATCGGCCGACCTCGGTCCGCCCGCCGCGATGGCCGCGCCTCGCTCGTCGAAGGCGCGTGGGCGGCTGGTCTCGGCGGCTCGCGAGGCGATCATCGCCGACCATCCTGCCGCCGAGGGGCTCCTCTCGCTGGCCGAGTTCCTCGGCGCCTCGCCGTACCAGCTGAGCAGGGCCTTCACCCGGGAAATGGGCGTCTCGCTGACGCACTACCGCAACAGGGTGCGGGTGGGGCGGGCGCTCGAGCGGCTGGAGAACGGCGCGGCGGGCCTGGCCGAGCTGGCCGCCGAGCTGGGTTTCGCCGACCAGGCGCACCTGACCCGCACCGTTCGCAGCCACCTCGGCCACACGCCCACGGCACTGCGGCGCCTGCTGTCCGGAGGGGCCCGCCAGTGATCGTTGACGAGACCGCTGTCGTGGCCGCGCCCGTCGAGCGGGTGTGGCGGGCGTTCACCGACCACATCGATCGAGCCGAGTGGTGGGACTACCTGTTCATCGAGCCTGTCCCGGGTGGTTCGCTGGAGGAGCGCTGGACCGATGAGCACGGCGAGCCGGTGGTGACCCGGGGGCTGGTGACGCGTGCGGCAGCGCCTGAGGTGCTGGCGTTCAGCTGGTCCGACGAGGGACAGCCCGCCTCGACCGATGTGGAGATCGTTCTCATGGCGCGTGGTTCCGGCACGGAGGTGCGGATCAGGGAGACAGGGTGGGAGGGCCTTCCGGACGGGGTCGCGATGGCGGCCGACCATCGGGCGGGGTGGCGGGTTCACCTGGCCAATCTGCGCCGCCACGTCGAGTCGTGACCGTCCGGGGGCTGACGTGTCCGCGCCGGCGCCCACCGGCTGGCGCCGAACCAGCAGGCTCCGCCCACCGGGTACACCGTCCCGTACACCCATTCGACCGATTCACGCCGATCCACCCCGGTCCGGCGGCCCACGGGCGGACGACCGCAAGCAGCCTGGTCGCCCGCCGCGCGGATCTCCTCAGGAGTGCTGGAAGACCAGGGCCAGCACCTCGGCGAGCCTGGCCTTGAGCGCGGCGGCGTGCCTGAGCGGCACCGGCTGCGCGCCGCGGCTCGTCCGGACGCCGAGGTCGGCCAGGATGTAGAGCGTCCGCAGGGTGCGCATGGCGTTGGAGGCGTACACCGGTGTGGGCCCCGAGCCGATCGCCGCGAAGTCGGCCTCGATCGGGTCCAGCCAGGCCAGCGACTGCTCCTCGCTGAGCTCGCGACGGGTCAGGACGCGGGCGACGGCCTGCGCGAGGCGGTCGTCCTCCTGCTCGGCGAACAGGTAACCGGTGCGGGCCAGCAGCCGGGCGGCGGCCAGATCGAGCATGGCGACCGGGGCGACGCGGGGATGCACGCCGAACGTTCCCAGCAAGTCGGCCCCGTGGGCCACGGCGTGCAGCCAGCCCAGCAGCGGGTCGTGACCGCGCAGGTCGGTTTCGGCCGCGTACCAGCGGGCGAAGGCGGCCGGCCACTCCGGGTCGAAGTCGCCACGCTTGACGATCATGTCGAGGACGAGCGGGGCGAAGGTCCTGGCCTGGATCTCCGGGTCCGCGAACCGCTCCGCCATCACCGCGCCGAGCTTGGCCCGGCGCCCGGCATCGATCACGTCCCGCTCGATCCACGTGCGCAGCACCACGTACGGCTCGCCGTCCCGGATGCCGGGGTCGGGGTCGCGCAGCGCCAGGGCCAGCTCCTCCACCAGTTCGTCGAGGGGACGGTCGCCGGGAACAGCGCAGTCGTCGGCGTGGACGGCCTTCCAGTCAGTCATCCCGGCATTGTGCCGGAAACGGATGGCAGGGATGGAACCGTCCTGGCCAGACGCGCCTGCTCGTCGTCTTCGCCGCCCCGGGACGGCCGCTTGTCCGCGAGATCCGCGGGTCCTGGCCGGGCACGCTGATCGCCAACCCGCTGCGACCCTGTCCCGACCCGACCCGGCCAGGTCCGGTCCGCTGCCCGCTGCTCGCGGAGGGAGGGCGGAGGACGGCGGACGGCGGACTTACGGCGGCAGACGGAGGCGGGTAGACGGAGGGCGGCAGACGGAGGGCGGAGCCGGCCTCGTCTCCCTTGGGCCGGCCTTCCTCGCTGACCCGGACCTGGTCGAACGGCTGCGCACCGGTGCGTGTGGCTGGCCGGTGACGGGTTGTGCGCCTACGGTGGAAGAGGAGGGCACCGACCACCCTGGCGGCGCTGTGATGGCGGGGGGGTGCGAGCCGTATGGACGTTCGTCTCGTACACGATGACAAGGTCGAGGAGCGCTCCGTCGACGAACTGCCGGCGCTGCTCGACGGCGAGGACGGCCTGGTCTGGGTGGACATGCCGGTGTGCGACCAGGACGCGGTGCGGGTGCTGTCGGAGGTGTTCGGGTTCCACGCGATGGCCGTCAAGGAGTGCGTGGAGCGCAACCGGGTGCCCAAGGTGCATGCCTACCTGGACCACGTGTTCGTCGTCCTGCACTCGCCCGAACGCGGCGCGGCCGGCCACGTGCACTACATCGAGCTCGACCAGTTCGTGGGCCGCAACTACCTGGTGACCGTGCACGGCCCGGTCAACCCGGCCGTCGCGCCCGGGGTACCCCTCCGCGAGACCGGCGCCGTGCTCGCCAGGCTGCAGGCGGGGCGGGTCCATCCGGCCACGCCCATGGAGCTGTCGTACGCGATCGTCTCCGCGCTGATCCGCTTCCAGGAGGCGTACGTCGAGGAGGTGACCGTCGACGTGTGGCAGCTGGAGCAGCGGGTCACGGGCCAGCGCGTGGGCGATCCCGAGGAGTTCCTCAACGAGCTGTTCCGCGTCCGGCACGGGTTGCTGGCCGTACGCACCATGGCGGCGCTGGGCGAGGCGATCTACGGACGGATGTCGAACCTCACCCGTATCTCACCCGAGGGGCAGCGGCTGGTGGTCGACATCACCGACCAGTTCGACCGGATGCGCAGCCTCGCCGACGGCGAGCGCGAGTACCTGCAGGGGGTGATCGAGTTCTACCAGACCACCCTCACCATCAAGGCCGCGCTGGTCGGCCAGGCCCAGAACGCCGAGGTCAAGCTGCTGACCGAGGCGAGCTACACGCAGAACGAGGAGATCAAGAAGATCTCCGCGTGGGCGGCGATCTTCTTCGCCCCCACGCTGGTCGGCACCGTGTACGGCATGAACTTCGCCCACATGCCGGAGCTGCACCTGGTCTTCGGCTATCCGCTGGCGCTGGTCACGATGGTGCTGGCGTCCGCCGTGCTCTACCTCGTCTTCAAACGGCGGGGCTGGCTCTGACGGGACCGCGCGCGAGCGGGGGCGCGACGACCCTTCCGGCCCGGCGCTCGACCGGGTCGACTGGGTCGTCGCGTGGACGTGCGGGTCAACCCGCGCGCGCGGGTCAACCCGGTCGTGCGGTCGACCGCGGCCTGCGGGCCGGCGGCCGTGTCAGGTTCTGATGCGGCGAGGTCCTGCTCGAGGGCGCACATCAGGCCGCTCCGGCGCTGGCGAGGGCAGCCGTCGTCCCGGCGGGGTCGACGACGACGCCGGTGACGCCGAGGTCGCGGATCATGCCCCGCAGGGCGGGTTCGCTGAGCCGTACCCATGGCTGCCGGGTGCCGAGCACCTGCGCCAGGCGGAGCGGGGACGAGAACGCCACCGCGGTCCTGCCGCCCGACGCGGTGCGGAACAACCTGAGCGAGGCGCTGAACCGGCCCTGCCGGACCGGGACGCATAGCGGCACATCTGACATCTTCGGCTTCTTTCACCGGGGGATTCGTCCGCATGTGACGCTAGGGGCTGCGGGTGCGCCGGGCGGCGATCGCTACGGGATCGCGACGGGAACGGCCGGAACGCTGACGTGCGATTGACGCCGACGCCGCCCCGGCGGCCGCCCAGGGGTCAGCCCACGTGGACGACGGGACGGCGGGCGGTCTCGGGCTCGGCCTGCCGCAGAACCTCACGGGTGAGCGGCGGGATGTCGCCGCCGCCGAAGACCAGGTAGCGCAGCAGCGCGCCGATCGGGTTGCCCTCCGCCGCCCAGTGGAAGTAGACGTGTGGCGTCTTGCCGGTCTCGTCGCGCAGGTACAGCAGGAGCGCGGCGATCGAGTTGGCGATGGTGGTGCTCTCCATCCGCAGCACGCGGAAGCCGTGGCGTTCCTCCCCCACCACGCGCAGTTCGCTCTCGAACTCCGAGGCGTCGGGGACGGTGACCTCCAGGAACAGCGGCCCCTCGGCCGTGCGGAGCCGGTGCAGTTCCCAGGCTTCCCTGGTCTTGTCGACGTACTCGGCGCAGTCGCGCGCGTTGGGCTCGTTGGCGATCAGGCGGATGTCGCCGGCCTCGTTGATGTAGCGGCGGGCCAGGTCGTCCAGCGTGATGCTGGTGACCCGCAGCTCCGTCGAGCGCGTGGCGCGGGAGATGAGCGAGGTCACCACGATCGCCAGGACGAACAGCAGCGCGATCACCAGGCCGTCGGGCCGTTCGATGATGTTGGCCACGGTGGCGTAGGCGAAGACCAGGGCGACGACGCCGAACAGGATGGCCGGCCTGGTGCGGCCCCTGACCCAGGCCGACAGGGTGACGGCGACGGCGGCGGACAGGATCAGCGCCAGGACGCCGGTGGCGTAGGCGCCGCCCTGCGACTCCACGTCGGCGCCGAACGACACCGTGATGACGAAGGAGATGGCGGTGAAGACCAGGACCATCGGCCGGGCGGCCCTGGACCAGTTCGGAGCCATGCCGTAGCGGGGCAGGTAGCGCGGCACGATGTTCAGCAGCCCCGCCATGGCGGACGCGCCGGCGAACCACAGGATCGCGATCGTGCTGATGTCGTAGGCGGTGCCGAACCAGTCGCCCAGGTATTCGTGCGCCAGGTAGGCGAGCGCCCGCCCGTTGGCGTTGCCGCCCTCGGCGAACTCCTCGGCCGGGATCAGCACGGTGGTGGCGAAGCTGGAGGTGATCAGGAAGCCGCTCATGATGATCGCGGCGGTGGTGAGCAGCTTCTTGGCGCCCGCGATCCGGTGGCGGAGGTCACCCTTGACCAGCGGCATGACGGCCACGCCCGTCTCGAAGCCGGACAGGCCGAGCGCGAGTTTCGGCATGACGTACAGCGACACGGCGATCATCGCGACCGGGCTGGAGTACTCCACCGTCAGCGCCCGCTGCCAGTCGGCGACCAGGTCCGGGGAGGCCAGGACGCGCTGGAGGGCCACGGCGACGACGACGACGTTCAGCGACAGGTAGACGGCGACCAGCACCACGGCGATCGAGATGGCCTCGCTGAAGCCGATCAGGAAGACCCCGCCGAGCGCGGCGATGAGCGCCAGCGTGACCGGCACCTGCCAGTCGGAGAAGAACTCCGGCACGAACGGGTTGTGCAGCACGTGCGCGGTGGCGTCGGCCGCCGACAGGGTGATGGTCACGATGAAGGCGGTGGCGACGAAGCCGAGCAGGAACAGCACCAGGAGTTTGCCGCGCCAGCCGGGCAGCAGGTTCTCCAGCATCGACAGCGAGCCCAGCCCGTGCGGGCTCTGTTCGGCCACGGCGCGATACGTGGGCAGGGCTCCGGCCAGGGTCAGGGCGACCAGCAGCAGGGTGGCGATGGGGCTGAGCGTTCCGGCGGCCAGCGCGGCGATGCCGGGTTGGTAGCCGAGCGTGGAGAAGTAGTCCACGCCGGTCAGGCACATCACCTGCCACCAGGCGTGCTGGTGGCCGGGGCTCTCCTCGTGATGAGGGCCCGTCGTCCTGGGGTCGGAGCGCGGCAGCCCGTGCAGCAGCCACTGACGTAGTCCGGACTCGGTCCGTACCGGGGCCGAAACGTTCACCCCGATCCACCCCCTGGTGCGATGTATGCGTAAAAGATCCGTATAGGGCCGTATTCATCGTGCACCATACGGCGTTGACCACGACGAATGGGCCGCTGACCACGGATCTTGACGTTTTTCATACGCTTACGACGGGCCGTCCCGATCTAGCCTCGAAGCGGAAGGGACACCACCATGGACATCACCATCGTGCTCGGCGTCGTCGCGTTACTCCTCTTCCTGGCCCTCGTCACCGGGGTGAGGGTGGTCAACCAGGTCGAACGCGGCGTGCCATACAAGGGCCGCAACAAGCCCGCCTCACAGAAGGCCGCCAACGCCGCCCACGCCGAGCTCCGCGGACCAGGCGAACGGGCCAGTGCACAGTTGAAAACCCGGCGTATTCTGCGCAAACTCAGCTGCTGCCCTCTTCTGGCAGGTCAGCTCGTCAAAGCGATCCTTGTGCTTCAGCTCCGGGAAGTGGGATGAAAGTCACTCATTGATCATGGGGCGAGGCCTGCTATATACCGGGGTGGTTCCTGTTGCGCGGGTGAGGGGTTGCTGTGGCCAAGTACGAAGCTCACGGGGGGGCCTTGAAAGCCGGGTTCTGGGTGTTGGGGATCGGGGCGGTGCTGCTTCTCGTGGGATTCGTGGCTTCGTTCCATGCGGAGAATCCAACGTGCGGTGGGGAGCGGATGGAGAGCGGGGACTGGTGTTCCAGCCGCCGGTCGGGGCCCTCCAGTACCGAGGAGAAGCAGTCGGAGAACGCCGCCGTCTCCTTCTGGGCCTTGCGGGGCGGGGCTCTCTTCGTGGTGGTCGGCGGGGGGCTGCTCATCGGTGAGCGCGCGACTCGGGGGCTTCGGGCCAAGCTAGAAACGGCGCGGTGGCAGCGCGAAGAGGCTGCCCGGAGGGCGCGGCCGCCGGTTTCTGCCGATCAGCTCGTGCGGGAGATCCGCGCGGTCGAGTTCCCCCGCGTGCAGTCGAGGGGTTACATGCCGGAACTCGTCGACGGAATCCTCGACCAAGTCGTCGCCCGTCTCAAAGCGGGAGAGCCCGACTGGGCCAGGACGGAGCTCGTGCAGCGGTACTCCCTCACTCGTCTGGGATCCGCACCCGGATATGATCCGGTGGCCGTCGACGCTTTCCTGAATCAGGTCGACGAGCTGCTGCGTGGAAGGGTCGTCTAGAGCATGCGTTGACGAACGCAGTGGCCTAGTACTACATCACTAGATCCGGATGACCTGGAGGCGTAGGCGCTGCTTGAAGTGGTTCCTGCGCGCCCTGGCTTGGTGGGCGCGGCGCTG
>NZ_JBEXMT010000061.1:0-17832 GCF_040610675.1 Nonomuraea sp. NPDC003804 | reverse complement strand
ACAGGCTGGGACACGCGGACACGCTCGCACGTCCCAGCCTGATCACGCAGCGAAACCAAGCAGATACCAGGCGCGATCTAGTGATGTAGTACTAGGGGATGTCCCGTGCGCCTGGCGGCGTACCCCGTCTCCGCCCGCTACACCGCCAGAGGCACACCGAATGCCCTCCGGCGGCGGACGCCCGCGCGGGCTCCGGTCGAGCACCATCGGGTCATCGACGAAAGAGGAGACCCGAGATGACCATCACGATCGACCGTCCCGAGGCCCCCGCCGGTCCGCCGAAGCTCGACCGCGAAGCGCTGCTCAGGGCGCAGCGCGACACCCTGGCCACCCCGCGCATGGCCTACAGCCTGCTGGCCAGGATGATGTTCAAGCCCGTCGACCTCCTGTACGGCAAGCAAGGATCGTTCACCAAGTTCGCGATGCTGGAGATCATCGCCCGCGTGCCGTACCAGGCGTGGGAGCGGGTGGGCTACTGGGCCGTGCACCGCTACGCCGGCCGCTCGGCCCTCGCCAAGCGGGTCTTCGAGCGGATCGTCGAGGCCCGCTCCGACCAGGACAACGAGCAGTGGCACCTGCTGATCATGCAGGACCTGATCGAGCGCGACGGGATGAGGCAGAACTGGCTGCTGCACAAGGTGGCGCCCTGGTTCATCTCGTTCTTCTACTACCACGTCTCGTGGGTGCTGTTCCTGGTCAGGCCCGAGGCCTCCTACCGGCTCAACGCCGAGTTCGAGGACCACGCCGAGCACGAGTACATGACGTTCGTGGCGGAGAACCCTGAGCTGGAGTTCATGCCCGACCCCGGGACGTACGCGGCGGAGTACGGGCGCCACCGGTCGGTGGCCGACCTGCTGCGCCAGATCGGGCACGACGAGCGCGTGCACAAGCTGGACAGCCTGGAGAACCTCAAGAGCCCGCGCTACTCCTCCGCCCGATGACATCCCGCGCGGGCGCCTTCCCGGCCGCGGGTCGAGGGGCCGGTCATGGGGACCCGGCCCCTCCCCGCGGCCGGCGAGCACGGCGGGTCAGACCTCGGCGGGGACGGGCGCGACCGGCGCCGCCGGGCGCAGCACCGCCAGGGCGAGGAGGGCGGCCGCCAGGCACGACGCCGCACCGATCCAGGCGCCCGTGGTCATCGCCGCGCTGAACGCCTCCCTGCCGGCCGCGGCGACCTCGGGGGACAGCTGTACCGCCTGGGCGATCGACTCCCGCGCGGCGGCGGGCGCCGACTCGGGCATCGACGAGGTGTACACCCCCGCCAGCACGCTGCCCAGCGCGGCGATGCTGAGGGCCATGCCCACCTGCTGGATGGTGTCGTTCAGCGCCGAACCGACACCGGCGTGCTCCACCGGCACCGCGCCCATGAGCGTCGTGTACGCCGCGGGCCCCGCGATCCCGCCGCCCGCACCCATGATCACGAAGGCCGCGAACATCGACCAGTAGCCGCCGCCCATCGCCATCACCACGAACGACAGCCCCATCACCAGCATGCCGGTGACGACCAGCGTCCGGTTGCCGACCTTCTGGCCGAGCCCGGCCCCGACGCCGTTGAAGACCGCCGCCGAGATCGCGTACGGCAGCAGCGCCACGCCGAGCTGCGCGGTGCCGTACTGGAGGACGAACTGCAGGTACTGGGTGAGCATCAGCATCACCGCGCCGGAGCCGAACGACATCAGCAGGATCGAGAACGACGACCCGCTGAAGTTGCGGTTCCCGAACAGGCCGAGCGGCAGCATCGGGCTGTCCGACCTGCGCTCCCACAGCATGAAGCCGCCCAGGCTCAGCACGGCCAGGGTGATCATCACGGGGTTCCACGTGCGCTCGATGACGACGTAGACCAGCGAGAACAGCCCGACGACCGACAGCACGACGCCCAGTGGGTCCAGCCTGCGCGCCGGACCGCGCGTCTCGGGCATGAGGACGACGGCGGCGATGATGCCGATCACCGCGATGGGGGCGTTGAGCAGGAAGACCGAGCCCCACCAGTAGTTCGCGATGATGAGGCCGCCCACGATCGGGCCCGCGATCACGCCGAGCATCGCCACGGCGCTCCACGCGGCCATCGCCTTGCGCCGCTCGTCGTCGTCGAAGGTGGTGATCAGGATGGACAGGGTGGAGGGCATGAGGATGGCGCCGCCCACCCCCATCAGCCCTCGGGCGGCGATGAGCTGCCACGGTTCGGCGGCCAGGACGGCGAGGAGCGAGGCGCCGCCGAAGACGGCCAGGCCGATGATGAGGAAGCGGCGCCTGCCGTACCGGTCGGACAGGCTTCCGGTGGTCAGCAGCAGGCCCGCGAAGACGAGCACGTAGGAGTCGAGGATCCACTGGATCTCCGAGGGGCTGGCCCCGAGATCCCGCATGAGGGTCGGGATCGCCACGTTGAGCACGGTGCTGTCCACGACCAGCGGCAGGAGGGCAAGGCACAGGACGACGAGAGACCACCAGCGTCGCGGGTCTCGTACAGCGTTCGAGTTCACTCGCACACCGTACGACAAGACTCGTACAGTGTGCGAGTCGTTTTATGCTGAGGGCGTGACCACCAAGCAGTTCACCTCGGTGTGGGCCCGCGAACCCCGGCAGAGCAGACCCCAGGGCCAGGGGCTCACCCGCGAGCAGATCGTCAAGGCCGCCCTGGAGCTGCTCGACGCCGACGGTCTCGACGCGCTGAGCATGCGCAAGCTCGGCGCCAAGCTGGGCGCGGGGGCCACCAGCCTCTACTGGCACGTGGCCAACAAGGACGAACTGCTCGAGCTGGCCTTCGACGAGATCTGGGGCGAGGTCCCGGACCTCGACGTCGAGGTGGTGGGCTGGAAGGACGCCGCCTCCGCCTTCGCGCACGGCGTCCGGCAGGCGATCCTGGCGCACCCGTGGGCCGGGAACCTGATCGGCCGGATGCCAGCGATCGGCCCCAAGTCACTGCGCGCGGGCGACATGCTGCGCACGGCGCTCAGGCTCGCCGGGTTCCGCGGGATGGACCAGGACTACGCGGGCTCGGCGATCACCGCGTACGTGATGGGCGCGACCATCCCCGAGGTCGCCTGGCGGGCCTTGTCGCAGTCCGGCTCCTACGACGCCGCGAGCATGCGGGAGGTCGTGCGGAAGGCGGCGGCCGGCTATCCCGAGCTCATCGCCCGTGCCGACGAGTACGCCCGGCACGACGAGCGCACCCTCCGCGCGGTGAACTTCGACTTCGGCCTGCTGTGCGTGCTCGACGGCCTGGAGCGGCGGCTCGGCGCCTGATCGTGCGGCCCGAACCGGTCAGCCGGCGACCTCCGGCCGCCGTGCGGACCGCACGAGTTCCCGCTCACCGTCCGACGCCCTGCGGGTGACCCCCGCCGCGTCGAGGCTCTCCAGCAGCGGGATCGCGACGCGGCGGGAGGTGCCGAGCGCCTGCCTGGCCTGCGCCGTGGTGAACGTGCGGGGCAGGGTGGCGAGTACGGCGACCGCCCGTCCGGCGGCGTCGGGCGGCAGGACGACGCCCGGCGCCAGGCGCGTGAGCCGCCCGGCGGCCTCGGCCGCGGCCAGAGCGCGGGCGTCCAGGCCGAGGGCGGCCAGCCGGTCGCTGTCGGGGGCGGCGAAGGGCTCGGCCGTCCAGCCGGCCTCCAGCGCGCGGACCGCCCGCTCGGTGGCGGGTGGGAGCGCCGCCGTCGGCGGCAGCAGCCGCCCCCGTTCCCTCTTCAGCCGCAGGGGCGCGGCGAGCGCGTCCACCAGCGCCCTGTCGGGCAGCCCGAGGGCCTGCCGGGCCGCCTCCACGGGCAGCCCCGGGTCCAGCGGATCGCGCGCGGCTCGCGCCTCGACGAGCCCGGCCAGCCGGTCCCGCCAGGCCGCCCACGCGGCGGGGTCCACCAGCCACTCACCCACGACCACCGCCCCGCCGAGGTCGCCGGCGCCGGAAGTGCCGGTACGGGGGGCGCCGTCGGCGGGGGTGCCGGGGGTGCCGGTGCCGGGGGTGCCGGTGCCGGGCACGCCCATGGCGGCCAGGTCGTCACGCCGGGCCAGAGCGCGCCTGGCCAGCTCGGCGGCGAGGTCGGCGCGGCCGTCCATGGCCGCGAGCTCGGCCGCCCGCTGTCCGGCAGCGCCGCGGCGCCGCAGCTCCGGCGGCCGGACGTCGAGGACCGTGGCCCCCCACAGGTGGCGGCTGCCGGGGTCGCGCAGCAGGGCCCGGTCACCGATCCGCAGCGGCAGCGACTGCGCCAGGACAATCCTGGCCGTGTCGTCCCCCAGCCGTCTGACGGTGGCCGGCACGCCGGCCGATCCGATGTGCCACACCGCCTGACGGGGCGGCCGCCGCGGCGTGTCACCCGGCGGCGTCAGCCGTACGTCCAGGACCGCGGTGGACAGCCAGCGGCCCGGCGTGACCAGCACGTCGCCGCGCCGCAGACCGTCGGCGGCGGCGCCGCGCACGTTGACCGCCACCCGGGCGGGCCCGGCGATCTCGTCGCACGCCTGCCCGAGGCTGTGCAGGCCGCGCACCCGCAGGGTCCGGCCGCCGGCCCGCAGGGTGTCGCCGGTCGCCAGCCGGCCCGCGCCGAGCGTGCCGGTGACGACGGTGCCCCGTCCCGCGATCGTGAACACCCTGTCGATCCACAGCCGCACGTCGGACGCCGGATCGGGGTCGGGCAGCGCCGCCGCCAGCGCCGCGAGGGCGGCGCGCAGCTCCGGCATGCCCGCGCCGGTGCGGGCGCTGACGGCCACCGCCGGGATGCCCTCCAGCGTGGTGCCCTCGAGGCCGGCCCGCGCCTCGGCCAGCGCCGCCGCCGGGTCGGCCAGGTCGGCCCTGGTGATCGCGAGCACCCCGTGCGCGATGCCCAGCGCGGTGACGGCGTCGAGGTGCTCCTGCGACTGCACCCGCCAGCCCTCGTCGGCCGCCACGACGAACAGCACGGCGGGCACCGGGCCCACGCCTGCCAGCATGTTGGTCAGGAAGCGCTCGTGGCCCGGCACGTCGACGAAGGCGAGGTCGCCGGTCCACACGAAGCCGAGGTCGATGGTCAGCCCGCGCCGGCGCTCCTCCTCCCAGCGGTCGGGCTCCATCCCGGTCAGCGCGCGCAGCAGCGTGGACTTGCCGTGGTCGACGTGTCCCGCGGTGGCGATCACCCGCATGCGGCCACCACCGCGTCGAACAGGATCCGGTCGTCGTCAGGAGCCAGCGCCCGCAGGTCGAGCAGGCAGCGCCCGCGCTCGACGCGGCCGAGGACGGGCGGCTCGCCCAGCCGCAGCGGCTCGGCGAGCCACTCGTCCAGGGCGACGGCGGCGCTCGGCAGCTCGACGCCGGGCGCGCCGCCGCCGCCGACGCGGGCCACGCTGGTCACGGCCTCGGCCGCCAGCCCCTTGCCGGCCAGCCGTACGGCGAGCGTCGTGGCCCTGGCCAGCAGGTCGGCGGGGTCGGCGTGCAGGGCCAGCGCCGTCGGCGGCGGCGGCCCCTCGACCGTGGCCTCGAGCGCGGCGAGCGTGAGCTTGTCCACCCGCAGTGCGCGGGCCAGCGGGTGGCGGCGCAGCCGGTCGATCAGGTCGGCCCGGCCCAGCAGCAGGCCGCACTGCGGGCCGCCGAGCAGCTTGTCGCCGCTGGCGGTGACCAGGTCGGCGCCCTGCGCGAGCCAGGTGGCCGCGTCGGGCTCGCCGGGCAGCGCGGGCTCGGGCCGCAGCAGCCCGGACCCCGCGTCGGCGACCAGCGGCACGCCGAGCCCGGCCAGCTCGGCGATCTCCGGTGTCGCCGTGAAACCCTCGATGCGGTAGTTGGACGGGTGCACCTTCAGCACGAACCCGGTGTCGGGGCCGACGGCGTCGGCGTAGTCGGCGACGCGCGTCCTGTTGGTGGTGCCCACCTCGCGCAGCCGCGCCCCGGTCGAGGCGAGCAGGTCGGGCAGCCGGAAACCGTCGCCGATCTCGACGAGCTCGCCCCTGCTGACCACGATCTCGCTCCCCTGGGCCAGCGCCGTGGCCGCCAGCACGAGCGCCGCGGCGTTGTTGTTGACCACGTGCACGGCGCCGGCCTCGGGGACCGCCCTGGCCAGCGCCGCCAAGGCGCCCCTGCCCCGCCGTCCCCTGCGTCCGGTGGCCAGGTCCAACTCCACGTCGGTGGTGCCGGCGGCGGCCCGCACGGCCTCGATCGCCGCCGGTGACAGCGGCGCCCTGCCGAGGTTGGTGTGCAGGAGCACGCCGGTGGCGTTGACGACCCTGCGCGGACCCGACCCGCTCAGCTCGTCGAGGACCGCCGCCACCACCTCGCCGGGCGCGATGTCACCTTGCCTGGCGCGCCGCTGCGCCTCGGCGACGGCGGCTTTCACCCGGGTACGGCCCAGCCGTACCGTGGCCTCATGGAGCCGAGGGTCGGCGAGCACGGCATCCGTTCGTGGGATGAATCGCCGCGGATCGGTCATGTCGATCAAGATAGATGCCTCTAGAGTCTGATCATGGTGAGATTGACGCAATTCGCCCAGGGCGGTGGCTGTGCGTGCAAGATCCCGGCCGGTGAGCTGGAGGAGGTGCTGACCGGGTTCGGCGTGACGCCCACCGATCCGCTCGGCGAACTGGTCGTCGGCCTGGAGACCGGCGACGACGCCGCGGTCGTCAGGATCGAGGGCGGCACGGCGGTCGTGAGCACCGCCGACTTCTTCACCCCCGTGGTCGACGACCCCTACGACTGGGGGCGGATCGCGGCGGCCAACGCGCTCTCGGACGTGTACGCCATGGGCGGGCGGCCCGTGGTGGCGCTCAACCTGCTGTGCTGGCCGCGCGAGCGCCTGCCGTACGAGCTGGCCAGGGAGGTGCTGCGCGGCGGTGCGGAGGTCGCCGCGCGGGCCGGCTGCCATCTGGCGGGCGGGCACAGCGTGACCGACGTCGAGCCCAAGTACGGCATGGCCGTGACCGGGCTGGCCGACCCCGACCGGCTGATGCGCAACGACGCGGGCAAGGCCGGCGCGCCGCTGTCGCTGACCAAGCCGCTCGGCCTCGGCGTGCTCAACAACCGGCACAAGGCCACGGGCGAGGTGTTCGCCGAGGCGGTCGAGATCATGACGACGCTCAACGCCGAGGCCTCGCGGGCGGCGCTCGACGCGGGCGTCACCTGCGCCACCGACGTGACCGGGTTCGGGCTGCTGGGGCACCTGTTCAAGATGGCCAGGGCGTCGGGGCTGAGCGCGGTCGTCGACGCCGCCGCCGTACCGGTGCTGGCGGGCGCGCGGGAGGCGGTCCGCGACGGGTACGTGCCGGGCGGGTCGCGGCGCAACCTGGAGTGGGTGGCCCCGCGTCTCGACACGGGCACGGCCGCGGAGGAGACGCTGTTGCTGCTGGCCGACGCGCAGACCTCAGGCGGGCTGCTGGTCGCGGGAGAGATCCCGGGCGCCCCGGTGATCGGCGAATTGGTGGAGGCGGGAGACGCCACGATCATGATCCGCTAGGGTGCTGAGTGGAGGCGACCAGGTGCCTGGTGGCCCTCCCGGTCTTCAAAACCGGTGGCGCCGAGTATCTCGGCGCGGCGGGTTCGATTCCCGTCCGCCTCCGCCAACCCCTCCCCCTTCCTGTGGAGCGTCGTGAGCATCGACGATCTGCTGCTGCGTGCCCGTACCGGGCTTGCGCGGCTGACCCCCGAGCAGGCATGGGCGTTGACTCGCGCCGGCGACGGCCTGCTCGCCGACACCCGTCCCGAGTGGCAGCGGCGCAGGGACGGCGAGGCTCCGGGCGCCATCGTGATCGAGCGCAACCACCTGGAGTGGCGGCTCGACCCGCGAAGCGCGGCCCGCATCCCCGAGGCCGCCTTACCCGGCCTGCGGTGGATCGTGCTGTGCGACGAGGGCTACTCCTCCACCCTCGCCGCCGCAAGCCTGCGCGAGATCGGGTTGTCCCTGGCCACCGACGTGATCGGGGGCTTCCAGGCGTGGATCGAGGCGGGACTGCCGGTCCGCCGCCCCGTCGTGCCGGTCAGACCGAGGGGACCCGGCGAGGGCCCGGTGCCGGTCCGGTGAGCCGCGAGCACAGACGGCCACCGCTCGGCGCGGGGCGAAAGGCCGAGGAAAGGTCGAGGAAAGCACCCTGTCCCACGATCAGCGACATGAACGTTGATCAGGTTCGCGAAGTCGGACCGGAATGAGCCACGTATCGGTCGGCGTGCTGGGGGCCGTCGGGCTGATCCGCGACGACGGGGTGCTCACGCCGTCCGCCCCGTTGCTGCGGGCGTTGCTCGGCCTGCTGACCGTCTCGGCGGGAACGCCGGTGCCGTCGGCCGAGATCATCAGGGTCGTGTGGCAGGACCAGCCGCCCCGCGACCCCAAGGGCGCCCTCCATCTGGCCGTCTGCAGGCTGCGCGCCTGGCTGAGCGCGTCGGGCGAGACCCGGCTGCGTGTGGTCACCGGCTCGGACGATTACCACCTCGACCTGGACGGCGGACGCACCGATCTGGAGGTGTTCCGCCACGAGGTCGCCAGGACGGACGCGACGAGCGAGACGCTCACGGCCGCACTCGCGCTGTGGCGCGGGCGCCCCTTCGCCAACGTTCCCGAACGGCGCGCCGACAGCCGCATCATCGAGTCGCTGCTGGCCGAGCAGGACACGGTCACCAGGCGCGCGGCCAGGACGGCGCTCGACGAGGGGCGGCCACAGCTGGCCATCGGCCTGGTGGAGCGCCTGTGCCGGGCCGACTCGCTGGACGAGGAGGCGCACGCGATCCTGATCGACGGGCTGGTCGCCACCGGACAGCAGGGGGCCGCGGCGGTGACGTTCGACCGGATCAGGCGGCGCCTGGCGGTGGAGCTCGGCATCGAGCCCGGCACGCTGTTACGCCAGTCGCACCTGTGCGCCCTCACCGGAAGCGACCCGCCGGACGGGACCCAGGGCAGGAGCGGCGGCACGGGTGAGACCGCCCACCCGGCGGACGGGCACCACAGAGAAGACGGGCGCCACAGAGAAGACGGGGACCACGGGGAACACGGGGACAGCGGGGACTACGGGGAGGACGAGGATCAGGGCCCGGGGGCACGGGCCCGGCTCGTCGGCAGGGAGCGCGACCACGCGGGGCTGGCCGCCCTCGTACGCCGGCGGCGGCTGGTCACCGTGATCGGCCCGCCGGGGATCGGCAAGTCACGGCTGTGCGCGGAGCTGGCCGTGCGGGTGTCCGGCCACTTTCCCTGCGGCGTACGGCTCGCACGGCCGCACGAGCCGCTGGCACCGCCCCCTGGCGCGGGGCCCGCGCTGCTCGTCGCCGACGGCTGCGACGAGCGGATGGGTGAGGTGCGCGCCGCCGTCGAGCGGCTGACGGCGGCCAGACCCGACCTCACCGTCCTGGTCACGGCGCGACGCCCCCTCGGCGTGTCGGGTGAGGTCATCTGGAGCCTGGGTCCGCTGGAGGCCGAGGCGGCCGAGCGACTGCTGCGGGCCAGGGCCGCCGAGGCCGTACCGGGACTGGACTTCGGCCCCGACGACCTGCCGTGGCTGCGTCGGCTGGGCGCGCGGGCCGACGGGGTCCCCGCCGTCATCGAGAGCCTGGCCTCGCTGACGCGCGCCTTTCCGCTGCGGGTGCTGGCCGAGCAGGCCGAGCACGACCTGGGCGCGCTCATCGACGACGTGAACCCGGCCGCGGCCCGCTTCGCCGAAGGGCTCGACCAGCTCTGGCAGGGACTGTCGAGCCTGCAACGGGTGCTGCTGCTCAGGGTGGCCGCCTTTCCCGGCGACTTCGGGCTCCCCTGCGCGATGGGCGAGTGCGCCGAACCGCCGCTGGACGCCGCGAGCGTGCCGGGGGTGCTGGCCGCGCTGGTGGACCGTGGCTGCGTGCTGCCGTTCGAGAGCGCCACGGGCCGCCGCTACCGGCTGCTCGTTCCCGTGCGCGCGATGGTGCTGCGCCGCTACCGGCAGAAGATCGGCAGGCTCCCGATGGCGCGCCTGCCCGCCCGCGCCCGGTGAGCGCCGCCGCCGCGCGGCGCCCGCCGCTCTGCGTGATGAGCGTGCGACGACCCGGACCGGGAGGTGCCGAGCCACGCGAGAGCGCGACGGCACCAGGGAGGTCGCCGCTCGCCCTCGCGCGGGCGGCGGCCTCGCCGTGCTCACGGCGGGCGATCATCCGCCCGATGCCCGGGTGCGGTCGAGGCCCGTCGATCAGCGCCTCGACCGGCGAGCCCGGATCGGTCAGCCGCAGTGACCCCACGGGCTCAGCGACTGGAAGCGCTGGCCGCCGGGCGCGTCGGAGGCGACACCGCCGAACTGGACGCACTTGCCCGCCGCCTGGACCCGGACCGGGCCCGCGTAGGTGGTGAAGTCGCCGCCGTTGCGGTAGATGGTGCTCGACCCCTGTACCTGGATCCGCGCCTCGGTGTAGGTGCGCACGCCCACGTTGGCGTTCTTCCAGGTGACCACGCAGTTGTAGCCGTTGCCGCCGTTGTAGAGCAGGTAGACCGTCGCCCAGAGCTTCGGGGTGGAGATCGGGATCGAGTCGATGATCCGGTAGCCGGTGCCGCACACGCTCTCGGGAGTCGCCGCGGCGACGACGCCGGCGGAGGACTGGCCGGCGGGCGCGGTGTCGGCGGCGGCGGGGGCGGTGTGCAGCAGCAACGCGGCCAGCGCCGCGGGCGCCAGGACTCGCGAGATTCTGGGCATGGGGTTCACGCACCTTCCGGGACGGTGGCCGCGTGTCGGCCGTCGCCGTTGACGATCTTGCGCGGCACCGGGACGGGTCAAGATCCCCGAACCGGACGATCGGCGCATCGACCGACTTGGACAGGCACCGGAAATGGCACAGAAAGCCGACGAGGGCGCACTTTCCTTGCCCCGCTCCTGCCGCCCGGCCGGTACGGCAGGCGTTGTGGCCGGAGGCTCGCCGGGACCGCACGACCGGCCGGGGGCTGGGCGGGCGGACCGTCCCGATGGCCGGGGGCCTCCGGGTGCTCATCGTGGTGGTCGCCGCACAGACGGTGGACCTGGGGACGTCGAACCCCTCGGGACAGCGCTCCTAGATCACGATATTCATCGACAAATCATCGACAGGCTGTAAGCGGGTGAATGCCCTCAATTACATCCTGATCGGATAAGCTCCACGCGTGCTGCCCACAATCGCCGACGTCCTGGCCCTGGAGACCGTTCGCAGGGGCAACCCCCGCGTGGTCGCGGGCGCGGACCGGCTCGACAGCAAGGTGCGGTGGGTGCACGTCGGCGAGATCGCCGACATCGCACACCTGTTGCGTGGCGGCGAGCTGGTCCTCACCACGGGGGTCGCCCTGCCCGAGGACCCCGAGAAGCTGGCCGCCTACATCGGCGAGCTGTCCGCGGTCGGCGCGGCGGGCCTGGTCGTGGAGCTGGGCCGCAGGTTCGTGCGCGAGCTGCCCCGCGCGGTGGTCAAGGCGGCCGAGGACCACGGCTTCCCATTGATCGTGCTGGCCCGCGAGACGCCGTTCGTGCAGATCACCGAGTCGGTGCACGCCAGGATCATCGACATCCAGCTGGAGGAGCTGCGCGCCTCCGAGCAGCTGCACGAGGTCTTCACCGAGCTGTCGGTCGAGGGCGCCTCGCCCGCCGAGGTCCTGGCCCAGGTGGCCAGGCTGTCCGGCCGGCCGGTGCTGCTGGAGAATCTCGCGCACCAGGTGCTGGCCTGCGAGTCGGCGGGCCGCGACACGGGCGCGCTGCTGGCCGGCTGGGAGACCAGGTCACGCGCGGTCTCCCCGCAGGACCGCACCGCCTACGACCCCGCCGCCGGCTGGCTGGTGACCACGGTCGGCGCCCGCGGGCAGGACTGGGGACGGCTCATCCTCATCTGCGACGCGCAGCCGGGCCCGCGCGAGATGGTGCTGGCCGAGCGCGCCGCCACCACCCTGGCGCTGGGCAGGTTACTGGAACGCCATCAGGAGTCCCTCGAACGGCAGGCGCACGGCACGATCATCACCGGCATCCTCACCCACGCCTACGCCGACCCCGAGGAGGCCGCCGCCCGCGCCCGCGCGGTCGGCGTGCCGCTCACCGGACGCAAGCTCGTCAGTGTCGTCCTGCGCCTCGTCGAGCCCTTCGACCAGACGATCGACGGTCAGGCGCAGCTCGGCGAGCTGGCCGAGGCCACCGCGGCCGTCTGCCGCGACGCCAAGCTGCCCGCGCTCGTGGGCGCGCTCGACCAGGATCGCGTCGGCGTGCTGCTTCCGCTGCCGCCCCGCACGGCGGTCGAGCCCGCCCTGACCGCGCTCGCCGAGCGGCTGCGCGCCCTGTGGAAGCCGGGCTCGGCGTTCGTGCTCGCCGCGGGCTCGGCGGTGGAGTCCATCCGCGACGTACGGCGCAGCTTCCTCGAGGCCGAGCAGGTCGCCGACGTGGCGGTCCGCCAGCCGGACGGCCGGGCCTACTACCGCCTGCCCGACCTGCGCCTGCGTGGCCTGCTCCACCTGCTGCGCGACGACGCGAGGATCCAGACGTTCGCCGAGCGCGAGCTCGGCCCGCTGCTGGCGCACGACGCCCAGCGCGGCGGCGACCTCACCCGGATCCTGCGCATCTACCTGGACGCCGGCCGCAACAAGGCGGTCGCCGCCCAGAAGGCGCACCTGTCGCGCCCGGCCTTCTACGACCGGTTGCGCCGCCTCGAGCGCATCCTCGACACCGACCTGGACGACGTCGAGTCGTGCCTCTCGCTCCACGTGGCCCTGCTGGCCCTCGAATCCTTCCGTAGGGAGAACCGTTGATCCGCGTCATGCACGTCGCCGACGTCCCGCTCGACCCCGACCCGCTCGACCCCGCGCAGATCGTCTCCGGCACGCCCGTCACCTCGGTGGCCGAGCTGGACGAGGGGCGCGGCATCTGGGAGATCACCCCCGGCGTGGTGACCGACGTGGAGCGCGACGAGATCTTCGTGGTCCTGTCGGGCCGGGCCACGATCGACGTCGAGGGCGGCGAGAGCGTCGAGGTCGGCCCAGGCGACGTCTGCCTCCTGCCCGAGGGGGCGAAGACCACCTGGACCGTCCACGAGACGCTGCGCAAGGTCTACCAGGCGCACTGACCGCTAGAAGCCCATCGCCTTCCGCACCTCCTCCAGCGTCTCGACGGCCCGCTCCCTCGCGCGCGCGTTCCCCTCGCCCAGCACCTGGCGCGCCTCAGCCACGTCCACGGCGTTCCTGCGCGCCCGGATCGGGCGGAGGAACTCGTTGACCGCCTCGGTCAGCACCCGCTTCAGCTGTGCCGCGCCGCCGTACCCGATCTCCTCGGCGATCTCGCCGGGGGCGCGGCCGAGGCAGAGGCCCGCCAGCCGCAGGAGGTTGGCGACCTCAGGGCGCCCCTCAGGGTCGTAGGTGATGTGGCGGTCGGAGTCGGTGCGGGCCGCGCGGATCAGCGCCGCGGTCTGGTCCTCGGTGTCCTTCAGCGCGATCGCGTTGCCTCTCGACTTGCTCATCTTGCCGCCGTCCAGGCCGTTGAGCAGCGGCGCGGCGCCCATCATCGCCTCGGGCACGGGGAAGACCGGGCCGTAGCGCTCGTTGAAGCGGCGCGCGACCAGCCTGGTCACCTCGACGTGGGGCAGCTGGTCCTTGCCGACGGGCACGAGCGTGCCCTTGCAGAACAGGATGTCGGCGGCCTGGTGGACGGGATAGGTGAACATCAGGCCGCTGACCGCGCTCTGCGAGCTGTGCGCGATCTCGTCCTTCACCGTCGGGTTCCGCTGCAGCTCCGCCATGCTGACCAGCGACAGGAACGGCAACAGCAACTGGTTCAGCTCGGGGACGGCGCTGTGCTGGAAGATCGTCACCTTGCGGGGGTCGAGGCCGACGGCGAGATAGTCGAGAAGGAGATCGTCGATGTTGGCCTGGATCGCACCCGGCAGGTCCCTGTCGGTGATCACCTGATAGTCGGCGACCAGCACGAACATCTCGTGCACGTCCTGCAGCTTCACCCGGTTGGCCAGCGTGCCGAAATAGTGCCCGAGATGGAGCGCGCCGGTCGGCCTGTCACCTGTTAGTACGGTGTGGTGCATTTTGGGTCCTTTTCGAGAAAGCGTCCCCAGACACCACGAAAGGCCGCCCGAGGACGGCCCTTGCGCATGCGGAGGTCAGTGGCCGTCGAACGGCCGCCACCACATGCTGATAGTCATGACCCCATTATAGGGCGCAAGCCGTACCGGCCCCAGGTGCCGCACGGCTTGCGCCCGGTCCGGTCACCCGCGGTGATCCCGCGTCACTGCGGCATGGATCGTCTCGTCCGCGCAGATGTACAGGTCCCACCGGCGGGGACGCGCCACGAACGCGCCGAGGACGAACCCCAGCACCACGCTCGCGATGATCACAAGGAGGATGCTCAGCCCCATGTCGGCTGCCTCTCGGGATGGTGTGCCGCGCGAAACCTTGATGTGCGGCCTACCGAAAGGTAACGCCGAGTGGTCACTTTCCGCAGCCGAATCCGGCATTGTCGTGTCAATTGGATAACTGTCTTCAACTGATTCGCGTGTTTCGCCCCCTCTCCGTAGTTGATCTCGCCAGGATGGACCGGCTTGTCTTTGATCTACGGGGAGTTTTCATGTCTCGACGCGCCATCGTCGGCCTGGCCATGGCCGCCGCTCTCACGGTCACCTCCGCGGTGCCCGTCATCGCACAGGAGGTATCGGCGCCCTTCCCCTCGGCGAGGTTCCCCCTCGGCGAACGCGGCGTTCCGACGAAGACGCAGAAGACCGTGACCAGCGGCATCGACCTGTACGGCGTCTCGACGGGCACCGCGGGCGACGGCTACACCGTCACGGTGCTCATGCCGAACGGCCGCGACTACGGCACCCGCGAGAACGCCGAAGCCAAGGCCGCCGAGGTCGAAGCCGCCGGGCAGACCGCCAGCGTCCAGAAGGTCATCAGGCCCGCGGTGTCCGACGACCCCGCGGAGGAGATCTACATGGTCCGCGTGGGCCTGTGGCCCTTCAAGGACAAGGCCAAGGCCGACAAGGCCGCCAAGGAGCTGTCCGACGCGGGCGTCAAGGCCCGCGCCGACTACCTCGGCGACGACGGCGTGAAGACCACCGGCCCGTGGGAGATGCAGGTCCTGACCATCGACCCGCGCGGCTTCCGCGGCTCCTACGCCGCCAGCCTCGGCACCAGCGTCGCCAAGCGCGAGACCACCTCGTCGATGGCCAAGGCGCAGAAGGCGATCGCCGCCGTCAACGGCGGCTTCTTCAACATCCACACCTCTCCCGCCCTGCGCGGCGAGCCCGTCGGCATCTCCGTGGTCCGCGGCCGCCTGCTCAGCGAAGCCGTCCCCGGCCGCTCCGCCCTCATCCTCAAGGGGCGCACGGCCCGCATCACCGAGCTCAAGACCAGCGTCGTGGCCGTCTCCCAGGACGGCCAACGCCTCGACGTCAACGGCGTCAACCGGCTGCCCGCCGCCAACGAGCTGGTCCTCTACACCGAGGAGTACGGCGTCAAGACCCCCGCCGACGGCGGCGCCGAGGCCGTCATCGACGCCTCCGGCAAGGTCACCGCGCTGCGCCAGGCCGGCGGTGCCGTACCGGCCGGGGCGCGGATCCTACACGGCACGGGCACCGCGGCCGACTGGCTGTGGGAGCACGCGTGGGAGAGCTGGACGGTCACCGTCGACACCCAGGTGATCGACGAGCGCACCGGACGCAGGATCGTGCTCACGCCTGACGTGAGCGTCATCGGCGGCGGCGTCGGCCTCATCCGCAACGGCCGCATCAGGGTCACGGCCAAGCGCGACGGCCACGACTCGGTCAACATGATCCTGCGCCGGCACCCGCGCACGCTCGCCGGCGTCACCCGCTCGGGCGGCCTGGTCCTGGCCACGGTCGACGGGCGCAAGCCGGGCATCACGGTCGGCGCGAACATGATCGAGGCGGCGCAGCTGATGAAGTGGCTGGGCGCCGTCCAGGCGATCAACCTCGACGGCGGCGGGTCCACGGCGATGGTGGTGGGCGGCAAGGTCGTCAACAAGCCGTCGGACGGCAGGGAACGCCCGGTCGGAGACGCGCTCCTGATCCTCCCGTAACACCCGGGACGACGACTCCCGCATCGCCCCGCGACACGGGAGGACGCACCTGGCCGCAGCCCGCGTCCTTCCGCGACCCGAACCGACCGGTCGCCGACCGCGCCCTCAGGCGGGGCTGGGCGAAGACCCACTGGGACCGGAGCCCGCACCCGTCCGTGACCCGGAACCGAACGGTCGCCGACCGCGCCCTCGGGCGGTGCGGTGCGGTGCGGTGCGGAGGCCCATGGCAACGGGAGCCCGCGTCCTCACGTGCACCGGGAGATCCACGCGGTCGAGATACCGCATGCTGTCTCGGGAGGCTGTCCGGCTCCTGCTGGCCATGGGGAGACCCGCGCCTCCGTGATGGGGGCGCAGGCCTTCCGTCCGGTCCGGCCGTCCTCGGTGATGGGACGCGGGCCGTTCGGCCGTCAGTGCCGGGCGTTCTTCGCGTCCGTGATGAACGCCCCCACGTAGGGGTGAGCCGGGTACAGCTTCCGGACGCGGCGGAAGCCGTCCAGCGCCGCCTCGTAATGCCCGGCGAAGTAGTCCTCCAGCGCAGCGCTGTAGACCCGCGACGTCTCCGAGACGACGGGCGTCACCCCCGCGGCCCGCAACCGCTTCTTGATGACGCTCACCGGCAGCACGAACGTGGCGGCCTCGGTGAGCTCCCCGTCCAGCGTCGTCGCCACCGCGATGGTCATCCCGACCACCCGGCCGTCCTTGTCGAACACGGGACCTCCCGAGTTGCCCGGGTACGCCGGCGCCTGCACCTGCAGGTACGGCACGCCCCGCGCGCTGGAGCGCCTCACGTTGTAGGCGCCCTCGGTCACCGACGGGTACAGCTTCGACCGGCGGTCCAGGGCCGCACTGGCCAGCGTGATGACGGGGAAGCCGCTGAGATAGACGTCGTCGCCCACCCTGACGTCGCCGTCGCGGCCCAGCGGCACGGTCGGCAGGGCGCGGGCCCCCGCCATCTTCACCAGCGCGAAGTCCTCACCCGGCCAGTCGTCTCCCTTGGTGACCACGTTGAGCGGCTGCGCGCTGATCCTGCCCCTGCTGTCGTGCATCGTGACGCTGAGCTGTTTCCTGACACGCAGCACCCGCATCGTCTTGCGCTCGTAGGCGGTGAACATCTTCCGGGCGAGCTTCGCCATTCCGTCATCGGGCTGCGCGAGATCGGAGACGCTCTTGAGGAAGCCGCGCACCTCACCCTGGACGACCGGAGGCAGCGTCTTGTCGGCGAACCCCTGCCGTAGCTCGGCCTTTCCGGTGCTGACACAGTGCGCGCCGGTCACCATGTAGCCGTCGGGCGTGATCCACCAGCCGGTGCAGACGCTGTCGACCGACGCGGCGACCTTCCGCACGCCCTTGCCGGGCCGGAGGTATCTGCCGACATCCTGCGCCGCCGTCCTGAGCACCCATTTGACCTGGCTCTGGTGGTCGGCGGGAATCCGGCCCGCCTTCGCGTGCCGCTCGGCCTTCGTCAGAAGGGCCTCGAAGGCCTTCGTCGGAACCGGCTCGGGGAACGCGACCGTCGCGACGTAGGACATCGAGATCTGCTGGACCGCTGGGTTCGTCTGCGCGGTCAGCCTCGTGCCGGCCGCGACGTCCCTGGGTTCGGGTTCGGCGAGCGCGCTTCCCTGCAGCGCGGTCATGCCGACCAGTGCCAGCCCCACGGCTGCCGTTGTTACCAGTGATGTGCGCATTCGTCCCGCCCCTCGGTTGCTCTCGAGAGGAGGGTGCGGTGAGACGCTGGCGAGCGGCTTTCAGCCCGGTTTCGCCCGCCTTGCGAACCTCCATCGTGGGGCGACGCCGACACAAGCCTGGAAAAGCAGAAAGGGCCACCCCAACCGGGATGGCCCTTACCGTAAAGATTGCGCGGCGGCGACCTACTCTCCCACACCCCTTCGAGTGCAGTAC
>NZ_JBEXMT010000060.1:0-18301 GCF_040610675.1 Nonomuraea sp. NPDC003804 | reverse complement strand
CCCAGCGCCGCGCCCACCAAGCCAGGGCGCGCAGGAACCACTTCAAGCAGCGCCTACGCCTCCAGGTCATCCGGATCTAGTGATGTAGTACTAGGCCGCCGCGCCCATCAGTGGCCGGCCGGGCCTCTTCGGGGATCTCCCGTCTCTGTCCGCAGGTTGACCGGGACTACGGGCCCTCTCACCACCTGCCCCCGCCGCCCCAACGGCGCTGCCCGGCCAGGCCTCGACCGCCCCGACGCCGCTTCCCGGCCAGGCCTTCCCCATCTCAACGCCTCAGCCCAGCCAGGCCGCCCTACCCCGACGCCTCAGCCCGGACGGGTGTGGCGCCAGCCGCACGAGGTCCTGCTGGATCGGGTCCGGGCGGCCGGCGCGCTCGGCTTCTCCCACGCCGCGACGGACTCCTCGCAGAACAGGGCGTCGGAAGGGGTTCGCAGGCCGGCCCGTCCGCGTCCGATCGAGGGCGGGTCGGCAGAAGGCACCAGCTGATCACCGAGGTCACCGGCGTGCCGCTTGCCGTCGTTCGTGACCGGCACCCGCGCACCCATGTCCGGCGCCCGCTCATCCGCTGGGAGGTGCGCGCGGGGCCTTTCTCAAGCCGGCCTGCCCACTCATCGGCCTGCGTCGCCTCAGCTCATGGCGTCGGAAGCTCTTGGCGGCCCAGGCCGTGAACTTTTGCTCCGTACGAAACCAAGAGAGAGGTAGATCGTCTTTCGGACGGAGAGGAAAGCATGAACTTAAGCAGTGGACTGATGGCCGCCGTCCTGGCCGGATCGATCGGCATGACCACGTTCCAGGCGCCGGCGCTCCAGGCGTCACCGTCGCCCGACCGGGGAGGCGCCCGGCTCGACGACAGCGCACCCGAGGGCGCCGTCACACTGATCACCGGCGACCGGGTCGTGGTGACCGGACAGAGCCACCGGGTGGAACCGGGGCCGGACCGGCAGGTCTCGTACCACACCCGCCGGCGTGACGGACACCTGTACGTGTTCCCCTCCGACGCGATGCCGCTGGTCACCCAGGGAATTTTGGACGAGCGGCTGTTCGACGTCACGCAGCTGCTGCAGTGGCGTTACGGCGACGCCTTCCGGGCCGACATCCCGCTGATCAGCCAGTCGCCCCAGAGAGCCGCATCCACGCCGCAGGCGGCACGGCAGACCGCATGGCTGGGCACCGTCGGCATGACGGCACTGCGCGTCACCAAGGCTGATGCGGCCAAGGCGTGGAAGGACCTGGTCGCCGGGCCGCGGGCGCTCGCGGCGGGCCGGACGAAGCTGTGGCTGGACGGGCGCCGCCCGTTCACCCTGGACCGCAGCGCCGCGCAGATCGGCGCGCCCGAGGCGTGGAAGCAGGGCTTGACCGGGGCCGGGGTCACCGTCGCGGTGCTGGACAGCGGCTACGACCCCGACCACCCGGACCTGAAGCAGGTGGTCACCCAGTCGCGCAACTTCACCGACACCCCGGACATCCGCGACAACGTCGGCCATGGCACACACGTCTCCTCCATCGTCGCCGGCGCCGGGGAGAAGTACCGGGGTGTGGCGCCGGGTGCCAGACTCGCGGTCGGCAAGGTCGGCGAACAGGACATCACCGAGTCGCAGCTGCTTGCGGGCATGGAGTGGGCCGCGGTCGAGGTCAAGGCCAAGATCATCAACATGAGCATCGGCAGCCCCGACACGCCGGAGGTCGATCCGATCGAGCAGGCGGTGAACACGCTGTCGGAGCGAACCGGCGCGCTGTTCGTCATCTCCGCCGGCAACAGCGGCTCGACTCCCGGAACGATCAGCAGCCCGGGCAGCGCGGAGGCCGCGCTGACCGTCGGCGCGGTGGACAAGTCCGATCGGATGGCCGAGTTCTCCAGCCGTGGTCCCCGCCAGGGCGACCACGCGATCAAGCCGGACGTCACCGCTCCCGGCGTGGACATCATGGCCGCCGCGGCGGCCGGCAAGGCCGACGGGCCTTATATCTCCTACAACGGCACGTCGATGGCCGCCCCCCACGTGGCCGGGGCGGCGGCGATCCTCGCCCAACGCCACCCCGACTGGAACGGTGCGCGGCTCAAGGCGGCGCTGATCGGCTCGGCCAGGCCCATCGCGGACGCCGGGCCGTACGACCAGGGCGCGGGCCGGGTGGATGTCGTCCGTGCGCTGGCGCAGCAGGTCGTGGCCCTGCCGGGCAGTGCCTGGGCGGCCTTCCCCTGGAAGGATTCCGGCAAGCGGGAGGCGACCAGGACGATCACCTACGCCAACTCCGGTGACACTCCCGTCACCCTCGACCTGGCCGCCGATGGCGACGTGCTGGCCCTGTCGGCCGCCCGGCTGGAGGTGCCGGCGAAGGGAGAGGCGTCCGTCACCGTGACGATCAACGCCGAGCAGAAGCCCCCCGGCGACCACCCCGGGGTGATCACCGCCAGGTCAGGTGACACGGTGGTCCGTACGCCGGCCGGCGCCTTCGTCGAGCCGGAGTCCTACGACGTCACGATCACCGGCCTCGGAAGGGACGGCGGGCCCGCCTTCGGCGCCGGAGAGCTGTACAGCCTCGAGACCGGCGCGGTGCACAAGTTCTACCTCACCGACGGGAAGAGCACGGTCCGGCTGCCGGTCGGCCAGTGGAACCTCTACGCCGAGGTGTACGAGGAGACCTCGGGCACCACCGCCCATGTTCCGGTGACGGTCGGCAAGGCCGACCAGGACGTGGTGCTGGACGCGCGGAAGGCCAAGAAGATCCAGTTCGCTGTGGACGAGCCGACCGCCGCGCCTGAGCCCTCACTCCAGGTCTTTCTCGCCAATGGTTCGTGGGGCTTCGGGTGGGCCGCTCCCGTGACTCCCGGTTTCGACTACCTCGTGCTTCCGGTACGACAGCCCGGCCTGCACTACATGGCCGGCACGGTGTGGCACAAGAAGGGCGTGAAGCCGAGCCCGTACCGCTACGACCTGGTCGACTATCACGCCGACGGCATTCCGGACGATCCCTCCTACACCGCGCGGACGCGTGACCTGGTGAAGCTGACCGCGACCTACCGGGCCGCGGGCGTGGCGACCACGGGATCCGTCTGGGCGGGTGCCCGCAACCCGGCGTCGGGCATGTCCTGGGAGTTCCCGACCCACGAGGTCCCTCTGCCCAGTACCTTCACCCACTACCGGACGCCGGGCTTCGTCTGGGGCACGGAGGTCAGGGCGGGCAAGTCGTGGGTGCGCGACACCGGAAGGCGGCTCGATCGGGGGCCCGTCCAGGAAACCTGGAACGTAGCGGTGACCGGGCCGGCCTTCGCCACCTCCGGCGGGAGCCGTACCGGGGACGAGCTCCGTTTCGCGGCCAACCAGCTCTTCGCGGACGGCGCGCCCGGACGGACCGGCGGCGACGGCGCGGCCACCGGTACGATCACCCTGACCACCGGCGGCGGCGTGCTCGCCAAGACCGATCTGGCCGACTGCACGCAGTATGAGACGTCGCAGTGCCTGCTGTCGGCACGCCTTCCGGCGGCCGAGCACACGTACACGCTGCACGCGTCGGCGCGCAGGCAGGTGCCGTACGCGGCGCTGTCCACGGCGGTGGACTCGGTCTGGACCTTCCGTTCGGCGACCGCGGAGAAGCAGCAGGCGCTGCCGCTGATGGCGGTGCGCTACGCGCCGAAGGGCCTCGACGGCCTCAACCGCGCCGCGCCGAGATCCGTGACCCGGTTGCCGATCTCGATCGAGCGCAACCCGGGTGCGGCCCAGGCCGCGGTGAGATCCCTCAAGCTGGAGGTGTCCTTCGACGACGGCGCCGGCTGGCGTGAGGTGCCGGTGATTCCCGCTCCGTCAGGGTGGACCGCGCTGCTGGCCAACCCCGGCACGCCGGGCTTCGTCTCGCTGCGCGCCACGGTGACGGACGCCGCCGACGACGGCGTCGTCCAGACGGTGACACGGGCGTACGCCGTCGGGTGACGACCAGGCCCGTGTCGCCCAGACCGTGACACGGGCCTACGCCCTCGGGTGACCTCCGGGCCCCTGTCGCCCAGACGGTGACACGGCGTACGCCGTCGGGTGACGACCAGGCCCGTGTCGCCCAGACCGTGACACGGGCGTACGCCGTCGGGTGACGACCGGGCCGAGGGTGGGGCCGCAGGTTCCCGCCCTCGGCTCCGGACGCCCCAGGGTGGCGAACCGTGACGCCGCCGGGCGGTACGGTCCCGGCCGGGTCGCTGATCGCCGGCGGCCACTGACCGGCGTCAGGACTTACCCGTCCAGCTCAGGATTCGCGGTAGTACGGGTCGGCGACGGTGCCGTCGCCGGTCTCGGTCGAGTAGGAGTACACCTCGCGCCCGTCCACGAAGACCCGCAGCGCTCTGCTCATGATGTCCAGCGGGTCGCCCGACCAGATGACGACGTCGCCGTCCAGCCCCGGCTTCAACGATCCGACCCTGTCGTCCAATCCCATGATCCTCGCCGGGTTCACGGTGATCGACCGGAGTGCGGTGTCCCGGTCGAGGCCCTCCTTCACCGCCAGCGTCGCCTGGTGCACCAGGAAGTGGATCGGCACCACCGGATGGTCGGTGGTGATCGCCAACTCCACCCCCGCGCGCGCCAGGATGCCGGGGTTGCGCAGGGATCGGTTGCGCAGCTCCACCTTCGACCTGCTGGTGAACAGCGGCCCGATGATCACCGGAATCTCCCGCTCGGCAAGCAGGTCGGCGATCAGGTGCCCCTCGGTGCCATGGTTGATGATCACGCGGTAGCCGAACTCGTCGGCCAGGCGCAGCGCCGTGGCGATGTCGTCGGCCCGGTGCGTGTGCTGGCACCAGGGCAGGTCTCCGTCCAACACCTTCACCAGCACCTCGAGCGTGCCGTCCCGGTCGAAGGCCTTGCCGTCCGCCTCGGCCTGCTCGCGCCTGTCCCGGTAGTCCTGCGCCTTGCGGAACGCGTCACGGATCACCGCGGCCACACCCTGCCTGGTGGAGGGCATCTTCTTCTGGTCACCGTACACACGCTTGGGGTTCTCGCCGAGTGCGCTCTTGACGCTCACCGGCTCGCGGACCAGCATCTCCTCGACCGTACGGCCCCAGCACTTCACCGCCACCGTCTGGCCGCCGATCGGGTTGCCGGAGCCGGGCTTGATGACCGCCGTGGTGACGCCGCCGGACAGCGCGTCGCCGAAGCCGAGGTCGCCGGGGTTGATGGCGTCGAGCGCCCGCAGCCTGGCACCGTTGGGGTCGGTCATCTCGTTGGTGTCGTGGCCGGCCCACCCGTCGGCCTCCTCGTGAACGCCCAGGTGGCCGTGCGCCTCGACGAAGCCAGGCAGCACCCAGCCGCCCGCCGCGTCGACGACCGGCACGCCCTCGGGGATCTCGACGTCGCGCCCGACCGCCACGATCTTGCCATCCTGGATCAGCACGGTGCCTCCGTCGATGGGATCACCGTCGACAGGCACCACATATCCGCTGGTAATCGCGATATTCATGCATGCAACCTAGCCGAATTGACCACCCCATTTTCGGGGTTTCGGCCCCACTGTCAGGGATTGTCCGGCATGATGATCGGCAGTCTCAACGAAGGGAAAACAGAGCGTGCTCAAGTCTGTTCTCGCGGCTACGGTGATCATGGGTGGGGTTCTCGCCGTGCCCGCGACCGCCAACGCGGCCGGATACACCCCTGAAGGGATCTGCGGCAACGGCTTCGCGGTCGTCAACAAGGCGCCGGTCGGCAAGCTGGGTACGGTCTACCTGCTGTACAACCGCCGGAACGGCCAGAACTGCGCGGTCACCATCAAGTCGCAGCTCGCCGGCCAGAGCACCCGGACCACGGTGGAGCTGCAGGTGCAGCGCCCGTTCGGCAACAACACCGGCCCCTACATCCACAAGGACTCCGACTCCGGGCTGTTCAAGTACTACGCCGGTCCGGTGAAGCTGGACGGCAAGGGCATGTGCGTGAAGTTCTCCGGCTCGATGGCCACCGGCTACCGGAGGACGAGCATGGTCCACGGCGGTAACAACGCGTTCACCAACTGCGGCTGACCGGCCGCCGTCCGGCCCTTGACGGGCCGGACCCGGACATCGCGGGGTGCGCCAGGACCGGGCGCATGGCCGTGATCACCGGTGCCCGCCCGACGACCGACCGAACGCACGCCGTGGGTGATCAGCCGACGGGGGGCGCCGGTCGGTGGTCGGGCAGGAGGCGCCGGCCGGCCGGTGTCGCCCTCGCCCCGCCATCCGGCGGGCCGGTCACCGTAGCGGGCGGTCGCCAGGAATCCGCGGCCCGGGCGGCGACGAGTGCGCCGGGATCAGGGCTCCAGCAGGCGGCGGGGGCCAGGCCCCTGCGCGCCCAGCGCGTCACCGGGGTTGACCAGCGCGCACTGCTCGAACGACAGGCACCCGCACCCGATGCACTCGGTGAACCTGTCGCGCATCCGCTCCATCTTCTCGATCCTGGCGTTGATCTCCTCGCTCCAGCACTGCGAGGCCCGCACCCAGAACTCCCGCGTGGGCGGAACATCCGCCGGCAGGAAGGCGAGCACTCCGCCGATCACCGACAACGGCATGCCGACGCTCTGGGAGGCCCGGATGAAGGCCACCCTGCGAAGGGTGCTGCGGTGGTAGCGCCGCTGGTTCCCCGCGGTGCGACGGCTGGCGATGAGACCTTCCCGCTCGTAGAAGCGCAGCGCGGAGGCGGGCACGCCGCTACGCTCCGACAGTTCGCCGATAGAGAGTTCCTTGGTGATCGCGGCGGGCTCCTGCACGCCCCCAGACTAACGTGACTTCAACCTTGGTTTAACTGCCGGAACGCGGGGCGGGGTCAGGGATTGTGGAAGGCGACCTCGGGGTTGACCGGGGACGGACCGCCCAGCAGTGGCTGCTTCCTGCCTTTCAGGTGCTGGTCGAAGAAGGCGCCGACGTAGCTGCGGGTGATCTCCAGTGAGCGTTGCGGTGACAGGTCATCGGGGCCCGACATGCCGGCCGCCTTCTGCAGGATCGACAGATCGGTGAAGCTCAGGTGGTTGGTACGGGCCACGGTGAGCCAGCGCTTCCAGCCGCGCGAAATGGCCCAGCTGCCGTCCCAGGTGTGGTCCTTGCCGGGGACGTGGTCGGCCTGGCTGCCCAGCAGCAGGAAGGGCCGGTCGAAAGTGATCGCGGGGTGGAAGGTGCCGTCCAGGTTCGCCCCGGCCCGCACGCGCTTGTCGACGGCCATGGTGGCGGCGCTGGCGTCACCGCCGAGGGAGTGACCCGCCATGCCGATCCGCTGGGGAGCGATCATGCGGGCGTGCTTCCAGGCGGGGTGTCGGCGGGTCAGCTCGTCGATGACGAAACGGATGTCCTTGGTCCGGTTCCTGGTGATGGTCGCCTGCCCTCCTTCCGGGGGCTTGGGCTCGCCGCAGAGGGGGGCGCAGGTGATGGTCCGGCCGTCGGGAAGCGTGGTGCCGGAGGACTCGTAGGCGTGGTCGACCAGCGCGACGACGTAGCCGCGGCTGGCCAGTTCCTCGGCCAGGGAGGTGAGGCTGGCCCGCGGGAGACCGAAGCCGGGAGAAAGGACGACGAGCGGATATCGGCCGTGCTTGGGTGACGCACCGGTGCGGGCGTGGGTGCGGATGGTGCTGACGATCTCGGGAGAGAGTTCGGTGCCGGGGGCCTTGCGCTGCAGGAGCGAGGCGGCCTCGGCGGCGGTCATGTAGGGGGCGGGGTCGCCGGTGGCCGAGCGGGCGGGGTAGTACATCGAGACCATGAGCCGGCGCGGGCCCGATTCGGGCACCCAGGGGTCCTTACGGCTGTTGTCGACCAGGTGCAGGACGTCGCGGCCGACCGCGTCGGGCCCGGTCGGCCGTGGGAGCGCCAGCCGTACGGCGGCCGCCGTGACGGTGGGGCTGGGTTGTCCGGACGCCGCCGCGGCCGCCGGGGCGCAGGTCGCCGCGCTCAGGACGAGGCAGGCCGTCAGCGGAACGGCCAGCAGACGGGCCCGGGTGGTCGGTGCTGTCATGGGATCTCTCCTTGTCGGGGCGGTCATACGTCGCGGTGACGGACGACGATCAGGGTCACGGCGGCGGCGGCGAGCGGCCACAGCGCGAAGGCGGCCCACGAGCCGGCCACCGTGGGCAGGGCGGGGTCGTCACGGAGCTGGGGCAGGCCCAGGCAGGTGCGCCAGACGTAGAAGGGGACCAGGGCGTACAGGTCGTTGACCCACTGGTGGACGGTGGGACGGAAGAACATGGGCACGATCACCAGCGCGGCGCACACGCTGACGACGACGGCGGCGGTGTGCCGCGCCAGCGCGCCGATGCCCATGCCGACCAGTGCCGACACCGGGGCGAGCAGCGCGTTGGCGGCGAGGACGCGCAGCACACCGGGGTCGCCGACCGAGACGGCGACGCCGCGGCCGGACAGGATGACGTGGCTGACGCCGAACGTGCCGGCCGAGACGAGCGCACCGGCGACGAGCGTGACGGTCGCGGTGACGGTGACTTTGGCGGCCACCACGCGGTGGCGGACGGGAACGGCGATGAGCGTGGTGCGGATCAGGCCGGTGGCGTACTCACCGACGATCGTCAGGGCTCCCAGACTCCCCGCGCCGATCATGAGCATGCAGGCGGCCAGGCCGCTGAACGCCTCGGTCAGGGGGTTGAACCTGGCCTTCTCCATGGCGGTGAAGCCAGGCCAGCCCTGGTAGGCGTCCAGGCTGCTCTGGGCGGCGAGCGCGACGATGGCCAGCGTGCCCAGGCCGAGAAGCCAGGAGGTCGAGCGCAGGGACCAGAGTTTGATCCACTCGGCGGCGAGCAGGTCGCGGAAGCGGGCCGATGTCATCACGGGCGACCTTCCAAGGCGTCGGCGCGGTGGCGGGCGCGGTCGGCGGCACGGTCAGCGGCGCCCCGGTCGGCGCGGTGGCCGGCACGGTCGGCGGCACAGTCAGCGGCGCGGTGGTCCGCGCGGTCGGCGGTCAGCTCCATGAACGCCTGCTCCAGCGAGGCGGTGCGCGGGGCGAGCTCGTACAGCATGATCCGGCGCTGATGGGCCAGTTCGCCGATGCGGGTGGCGCTGAGCCCGGTCACGGTCAGGCCGTCGGCGCCGTCCGGCCGTACGGACGCTCCTTCCGCGCTGAGGACGGCAGCCAGCTCCGCGGGGTCCGGCGTGCGCACGGCGACGGACGCGCCGGCGCCGCGGGCGGCGAACGCGGCCAGGCTCTCCGCGGCGATCAGCTCGCCGCGGCCGACGACGACCAGCTGGTCGGCGGTGTTCTCCATCTCGCTCATCAGGTGGCTGGAGACCAGCACGGTGCGGCCCTCGGCGGCCAGGCGCCGGAACAGGCCGCGTACCCAGCGCACCCCTTCGGGGTCCAGGCCGTTGATCGGCTCGTCGAACAGCAGCACGGGCGGGTCGCCCAGCAGGGCGGCGGCGATGCCGAGCCGCTGGCGCATGCCCAGGGAGAAGCCACCGATACGGCGGCGCGCCGCCCCGGCCAGCCCCACCTCGTCCAGCACCTCGGCCACCCGGCGGCGGGGCAGTCCGTTGCCGGCCGCCAGCGCGTGCAGGTGGGCGGCGGCGCTCCTGCCGCCGTGGACGTCGCCGGCGTCCAGCAACGCGCCGACGTGACGCAGCCCGGCCCGATGGCGGGCGAAGGGGCCGCCGCCGATGGTGGCGCTCCCCGCGGTCGGGCGGTTCAGGCCGAGGATCAGGCGCAGGGTGGTGCTCTTGCCGGCGCCGTTGGGGCCGAGGAACCCGGTGACGTGCCCCGGCCGTACGACGAACGTGAGATCCTTCACCGCCGTCACCGCGCCGTAGCGCTTGGTCAGTCCATTGACTTCGATCACGTCGCCAACGTTGACGCAGGTCACAGCCCCGCCGCATCGGTCCGCGGGCCGGTTTCCGCGCTGCGCGGGTGGCCCGCGGGCATAGGCCTTCGGGCCGATGCCCGTACCTGAGCAGGCGAATACGATCGACACGTGCGTGACAGAACGCCCAGACCACCTCTTTGGGCACGCCTGCCCCGTGGCGTACGGACGCTCGTCGTCTGGTGCGGGCTGGCGGGCCTGGTGCCGCTGCTGTACGTCATGACGCTGACGGACGGCGAGGACCTGCTCCCGGTGGCCGCCTCCCACGCAGCGTTCGCCGTCGCCATGGCCGTTCCGCTGGCCTGGGCCCGGCGATCACCCGAAGCGGTGCTCGCGGTACTGCTGGCCGGCGCCATCGGGGCAGCGGTGCTGGGACAACCGGTGCAGCGGTGGTGGCCGCTGTTCCCGGCGGCCGACGTCCTGGTCTGCCTCCTGACCGCCACCCGGTCGCGTCGCGCGGGCCTGGTCGCGGCCGCTGCCACGCTGATCGTCCAGGAGACGACCTGGCAGGCGGACCTGCTGCGCCACGGCCTGCGCGCCTGGGCGCCCGGCTTCCTCGCGCTGTCGTTCCTGCTCGGCCTGGGCGTCCTGATCGCATGGCTGGCCGGGGTGGTCGTCCGGCAGCGGCGCGCGTACGACCTGGCGCTGCGCGCGCACGCCGGGGCGCAGGCGGTCACCGAGGAGCGGCTGCGCATCGCCCGCGAGCTGCACGACCTGGTCGCGCACAGCATCGGCATCATCGCCATCCAGGCCGGTGCGGGCGCTCGCGTGATCGACACCCGGCCGGAGCAGGCGCGCCAGGCGCTCGGCGCGATCGAGGACACCAGCAGGCAGACGTTGAAGGGACTACGGCAGATGGTCGGCGTGCTGCGCGAGACCGACCGCGAGCATCCGGGCTCGCCCGAGCATGGTCCTGGCGCCGGGTTGGCCGACGTCGACCGGCTGGCCCGGACGACCACGGCCGCGGGTGTGCGCGTGGACGTGCGCAGACACGGGCGACCACGCCTGCTGCCCGCCGCCGTCGACCGGTCCGCCTTCCGCATCGTCCAGGAGTCGGTGACCAACGTCCTCCGCCACGCGGATGCCGGCCACTGCCGGGTGCTGATCGACTACGGGAGCGAGGACGTGCGCATCGACATCGTCGACGACGGACGCGGCGCCGCCTCCCCCGCCGCCGGCGAGGGGAGCGGGCACGGGATCGCGGGCATGCGGGAACGGGTCGCCCTGCTGAACGGCGACTTCAGCGCCGGCCCCCGGCCCGAGGGCGGCTTCCGCGTCACCGCCCGGCTGCCGCTCACCACCGCGGCCGAACCTGCGATCGTCCGGGCACGGGCCGAGGCCGGGCGGACGGAGGCCCGGTGACGATCCGTGTCGTGCTCGCCGACGACCAGCCGCTGATCCGGGCCGGCCTGCGCATGGTCATCGACACCGCCCCCGACGTCGAGGTCGCCGGAGAGGCCGGGACCGGCGCCCAGGCCGTCCAGCTCGCCAGGCAGTTGCGTCCCGATGTCGTGGTGATGGACATCCGCATGCCCGGCATGGACGGCATCGAGGCCACCCAGACCCTCACCGCCGAGTCTCCCGCCTGCCGAGTGATCATGCTGACCACGTTCGACGACGACGACAACGTCTACGCCTCCCTGCGCGCCGGAGCGAGCGGGTTCCTGGTCAAGGACATGGCGCTGGAGGACATCCTGTCCGCCGTCCACGTGGTCGCCGCCGGGGACGCCCTGATCGCGCCCAGCGTCACCCGCCGCCTCATCGAGGACTTCACCCGCCGCCCCGCCCCGGCTCCCCGGCCGCGCGAGCTCGCGGGCGTCACCGGGCGGGAGCGCGAAGTACTGACCCTGGTCGGAGGCGGCCTGTCGAACGCCGAGATCGCGGCCCGGCTGCACATCAGCCCCGGCACCGCCAAGGCGCACGTGGCCAGCCTGCTCGCCAAGCTGGACGCCCGTGACCGCGTGCAGCTCGTCATCATGGCCTACGACGCCGGCCTGGTGTCCCCCGCCCGCTGACCGGCGCGGCCGGCCGTTCTGGTGCCCGGTCCATGCACCTGCCGAGTGCGGCGCCTTCAGCCCCGGCTTGCGGCGCGCCCACCGACTGCTCAACATGTCACGGCGAGCCACGCGCCCCACCGGCGAACATGGCGAAGGGGGAGTCCGGTCGCGACCGGACTCCCCCTTCATCCGACCCGACCCTCATCGGGTCAGGCCGGGATGCCTCAGCTGCAGCCGCTGGTGGAGCCGCAGCCCTCGCAGACGTAGCAGCTGCCGGCGGGGCGCATCTTCGTGCCGCACGTCATGCAGAGCGGCGCGTCGGCGGTGAACCGCTGGTGGCTCTCCAGCGTCAGCTCCTTCGTCGTCTCCCGCACCGGAGCGGGCGCGACCGGCTCCACGGCCTTGGCCTCGATCGGCGCCGACTGGGCCAGCGCCTCCTTGTCGACGGCCGGGTCGTCACCGCGCTGCTGCGCCGTACGCTCGGCGGCGGAGAAGATGCCGACCGCGGCCCGCTCGTCGAAGGGCAGGTGGTCGAGCGCCAGGCGGCGGAAGATGTAGTCCACCACCGAGGTCGCCATGCGCACGTCGGGGTCGTCGGTCATGCCGGCGGGCTCGAAGCGCATGTTGACGAACTTGCTGACGTAGGTCTCCAGCGGCACGCCGTACTGCAGGCCGACGGAGATCGCCACGGAGAAGGCGTCCATGACGCCGGCCAGCGTCGAACCCTGCTTGGACATCTTGAGGAAGACCTCGCCGAGCCCGTCGTCAGGGTAGGAGGAGGCGGTCATGTAGCCCTTCGCGCCGCCCACGGTGAAGCGGGTGGTGGTGCTCGGGCGCTGGTTGGGCATCCGGCGCCTGGTGGGCCGGTTGACCTCGATGACCTTGACCTGGGGCTCCTGCGTCTCGGCGGCGGCAGGCGCCTCCTTCTTGCCCGCGGCCGACAGCGGCTGGCCCACCTTGCAGTTGTCGCGGTAGACGGCCAGGGCCTTCAGGCCCATCCGCCAGCCCTCCATGTAGACCTGCTCGATGTCCTCGACCGTCGCCGATTCGGGCAGGTTGACGGTCTTGGAGATCGCGCCGGACAGGAACGGCTGCGCCGCGGCCATCATCCGGACGTGGCCCATGGGCGCGATCGCCCGCTCGCCCATCGCGCAGTCGAACACCTCGTAGTGCTCGCGCTTCAGCCCGGGGGCGTCGACGACGTGGCCGTGCTCGGCGATGTACTCGACGATGGCCTCGATCTGCTCCTGCTGGTAGCCGAGCTGCTTGAGCGCCCGCGGGATCGTCTGGTTGACGATCTGCATGGAGCCGCCGCCGACCAGCTTCTTGAACTTCACCAGCGCCAGGTCGGGCTCGATGCCGGTGGTGTCGCAGTCCATCATCAGGCCGATGGTGCCGGTCGGCGCCAGCAGCGAGGCCTGCGCGTTGCGGTAGCCGTGCTTCTCGCCCAGCTTGAGGCAGTCGGCCCACTGCTTGGACGCCTCGGTGTGGATCTTGGCGTCCATCGTGCCGATGGTGCGCAGGCTGTCGTTGGCGCCGGCGTGCTTGCGCATGACGCGCTTGTGGGCGTCGGCGTTCCTGGCATAGCCCTCGTACGGCCCGACCACCGCGGCCAGCTCGGCGCTGCGCCGGTAGGACACGCCGGTCATCAGCGAGGTGATCGCCCCGGCGACCGCCCGGCCGCCGTCGGAGTCGTAGGCGTGGCCGGTGGCCATGAGCAGCGCGCCCAGGTTGGCGTAGCCGATGCCGAGCTGGCGGTAGGCGCGGGTGGTCTCGCCGATCTTCTCGGTCGGGAAGTCGGCGAACGTGATCGACACGTCCATCGCCGTGATGATCAGCTCGGTGAGCTTGACAAAGCCGGCCACGTCGAAGGAGTTGTCGTCCTTCAGGAACTTCAGCAGGTTGATGCTGGCCAGGTTGCACGAGGAGTTGTCGAGGTGCAGGTACTCCGAGCACGGGTTGGACGCGGTGATGCGGCCGGTCTCCGGGCTGGTGTGCCAGTCGTTGATCGTGTCGTCGTACTGCACGCCCGGGTCGGCGCACTCCCACGCGGCCTTGGCCATCTTGTGGAAGAGGTCCTTGGCGTCGATCTGCTCGATGATCTCGCCGGTCAGGCGGGCCCGCAGGCCGAACTTCTCGCCCTTCTCGACCGCGCGCATGAACTCGTCGGAGACGCGGACGGAGTTGTTGGCGTTCTGGTACTGGACGGAGACGATGTCCTTGCCGCCCAGGTCCATGTCGAACCCGGCGTCGCGGAGCGCGCGGATCTTGTCCTCCTCGCGCGCCTTGGTCTCGATGAACTCCTCGATGTCGGGGTGGTCGACGTCGAGGACGACCATCTTGGCGGCCCTGCGGGTGGCGCCGCCCGACTTGATCGTGCCGGCGGAGGCGTCGGCGCCGCGCATGAAGCTCACCGGGCCGCTGGCCGTACCGCCGCTGGACAGCAGCTCCTTGGAGGAGCGGATGCGGGACAGGTTGACCCCCGAGCCCGAACCGCCCTTGAAGATGACACCCTCTTCCTTGTACCAGTCGAGGATCGACTCCATGGTGTCGTCAACGGCCAAGATGAAACAGGCACTGACCTGCTGCGGGCTCTGCGTGCCCACGTTGAACCACACCGGGGAGTTGAACGCGAACACCTGGTTGACCAGCGCGTGCTTCAGCTCGTGGTCGAAGATCTCGACGTCCTCGTCGCTGGCGAAGTAGCCGTTCTCGACCGCGGTCCTGGTGTACATCCCGACCACGCGGTCGACCAGCTGCTTCAGGCTCCACTCGCGCTGCGGGGTGCCCACAGCGCCGCGGAAGTACTTGGTCGTCACGATATTGGCCGCGTTGACCGACCAGAAGTCGGGGAACTCCACGCCCCGCTGCTCGAAGTTGATCGAGCCATCGCGCCAATTGGTCATGACGACGTCACGGCGCTCCCACGTGATCTCGTCATAAGGGTGCACACCGGGCGTGGTGAAGATCCTCTTCATCTTCAGCCCCTTGCGCCTGCCCCCACGCGTCGCTGACCCGCTGACCGTCTCCGTCATGACTCCCCCTTCTCGGCTTTCAGTTGCTTGATCTCGGCCTCGAAGTCCGCCAGGCTCTCGAAACCGCGATATACCGATGCGAACCGCAGGTACGCCACCTCGTCCAGGTCACGCAGCGGCCCCAGGATCGCCAGGCCCACCTCGTTGGAGGGGATCTCGGCCGCACCCTTGGCCCTGATGGCCTCCTCGACCCGCTGCCCTAGCTGCGCGAGCGAATCCTCGGTGACAGGCCGGCCCTGGCACGCCCTGCGCACGCCCGCCACCACCTTGTCTCTCGAGAACGGCTCGGTCACTCCGCTGCGCTTGCTCACCATCAGCAGGACCGTCTCCTGCGTGGTGAACCTGCGCCCGCATTCAGGGCAGGTACGGCGTCGCCTGATGGCGGCACCGTCGTCCGTGGAGCGGCTGTCGATGACCCTGGTGTCCGGGTGACGACAGAACGGACAGTGCACGCTTCGCCTCCTCGGCACGCCACCTGCTCACCACTCGTAAAATGCTCGTCGGCAGATGCTCGCGCCCACTCCACGGCCTGCCATGGAGCGGTCACGGAAACACAATTTGTGGTGAACTACATCGGTGTAACTACTAGATGTTGTGGTCCAACCGTAGAAGCGAGCGAGCATGAACGCAAGTTGACGGGGCCCCCGGCATCGAAGTCGCTGATCAGCCCCGCGGGGTCGGGCGTGTCGCACCCGAGTGACGCGTGGACGCTCGTGTGACCTCCCTGTCACGCGGTCGCGGACGGCCGATCAGAGGTCGAGCGTGTCGCACCCGAGTGACGCGGGGACGCTCCCGCGACCCCCCTGTCCACGCGGTCACGGACGGCCCGATCAGAGGTCGCCCGCGCCTCTCTCCGTGAGCCCGCCGTGCCTCCACGGACCCGTTTGTCGGCCTCGTCGCCGCCTCCGGGAGCGCGGAAGAGCCCTCACCACTGCCTGGGGTTGCGGCGACCTACCGTCGCATCAGGCCACGACGTCGGCGGCCCGGACTTCCCCCGGAGTCATGGCGGACAGGATGGCCGTCACCGCTCTGGAGATCGCCATGATTCCTGGAGGCCCCAGTCATCCGTGGAGATCGCCGTCGTCCGCGGAGATCGCCATATCGCTGTCATCCGCGGAGAGCGCCATGTGCCGCCACGTCCGGCCGTCCAGCTTGGCCAAGGTCGTGCGGACTCGTCAGCGGCCGGTCGCCAGAGGGAACGCGTGTAACGACGGCGGGGGCGCGCACCCGCGCACGGACCGGGCGGCGTCCGGCTCCTCCTTCGGGACAGGCGGCAGGCTCGGCCCGCCGTACATGCCTGGCGTCGCGAACCCCAGGGAAAGCACCGTGGGGAGGGGCCAGGGCCGCAGGAAGGGCAGCCACGCGTCGATGTTCATGCCGCCCCTCCGCTCGCCTCGGCGATGTTGCATCCATCCCATCAGACGGCACCGACATTTTCGGGGCCCAGTTGCCCGCACCTCCTGCGGCCATCTCCACGGGGCTCCCACGCCGCTTGGCCGAGCTCACCGCGACCCACGCATCCGCCGGTCACGCGCCTCCAGCGGACCCATGGATCGGATCTCCACCGCGCCCTACCATCCGACCGCGGCCGTCAACCAGACGCAGGAGCCAGGCCACAGCCCAGGGAACGCATGACGCGAGGCGGGCGCAGAGCGGATGCGGGCCGGGCGCAGAGCGCGTGTGGCGCGGATGCGAGGCGGGCGCGAAGCGATGAGGGCGGATGCGGGGCGAGTGCGGACTGAGTGGGAGGCGGGTTCGGGATGCGAAGCGGGCGCGAATCAGAGCGTGCGGGGTGCGAAGGTGTCTTCTTCCGGCGTGGGTGGCCCACGCGTCGGGCGTGGACCGCGCTGGTGGGCGCGATCTGCTGCACCATGGGGGCCGAGCCACCGGCCCGCATGGCCTGACGGCGAGATTATGATCACCCCATGCGCGCGATTAACACGTTTTTATTGATCACCTGCCTAGCCGTCGCGGGCTGCGGCACCACGGGCGAGACCTCGCTGCCCGGCAGCGGGCTGCGCGAGGTCATGGGCCGGCTGTCCGCCGACGGGCCAGCCGCCACCTACCTCGACTACGGTGACATGGCCCACTGGCGCGCGCTGGGCGTGGTCACGGCCGACGGGCTGGGAGACGACCGGCGCTGGCTGGCTGCCGTGGGGTACGGCTTCGGCGACCTCGCCTCACGCATCGATCTCCTGCCCGAACGAACGGGGATCAAGGCGTTCGCGACCGACAGGGCGGTGTCCGTCGGCCGTCCGCCCGACACCGCGGTCAGGTTGGAGGGCGGCCTCGACGCCGCGGCGATCAGCGAGAAGCTGACCGCGCTCGGCGCCAAGCCGCGCACGATCGGCGGGCAGGAAGGACTGACGTTCGCTCCCGACCACGAGATCAGGCAAACCAGGCTGACCGCCGAGCTGGGCCTGGTGACCCAGCTCAACCAGGTCGTGGTGACGCGGTCCGCGCTGGTGGCAGGAGCGGCCGCGGCCCCTGTGGCCGCCGCCCTGGGTGGCGGCGGCTCCACCCTCGACGACAGGCCCGAGCACGTCGCCGTCGCCGAATGCCTCGGCGATGTCGTGACGGCCACCGTCTTCGCGCCGCAGCAGCCGGCGGGCGTCAGCCTGTACGGCGTCGGCCTGCGGCGTCCCGCCGGGCCGGGCGACCAGGCGGTCAACGTCGTGTGCGTGCTGCCACGCATCGCCGAGGTGACGCAGACGTTCACCTCCAGGTTCACCCTGCAGGCCCAGGTCGGGGGCAAGCCGCTGGTGCAGCTGGCAGACAAGGTCGAGCACGACGAGGTGCGCTCGGGGGACCTGACCGTACGGCGGGCCACCGTGACCATCAAGCAGGGAGGTCCCGTGACGCTGGTCCATCAGATGCTGCAGCGCGTGGAGCTGTCCAGGCTGGCCGATCCCGCCGCGCCCTGACACGGGCGGGCCGGCGTGACCCGTACACCCGCACGGGGCGGCAGCGGTTGATCATTGGAGGATGAGACCCGAAGTGCAGGCCTTCATCGCCGATGGCCCCCTCCCTGACTGGGAGGCCGAAGAAGAGCAGATCGACAGGCGCGACAAGCAGCTCCGGGCGATCCCCGCGCCGGTGACGGCGGAGGAGGCGAAGGCACTCGCCGCCTGCTTCGGCCCGGACGACTGCTACGGCGTCGCCTGGACGCTTCTGCATCTCGTCGAGACGGGCCCGAATCCCGTGCCGACGGCCCGGCCCGCTGCTGACGCCAACGAATGGCACCAGAGGCTGTGGATTCGAGCGGTCAACGGAGGGCTCGTCCCCGAAACCTGACGGCTTGGCAGGCGAGGCGCCTTCGGCATCGGCCCGCACCGTCACGCGCCCGCCCGTGCCGGCGGTCTTGTCCGGAGCATCTCGCCGGCCGCCTAGTAGTACTTTGTTAGTTCGGGATCTTGTGTGAGATGATCTTTGTGTGACTCCGGATGAGCTGGCTGATGTTCGAGGCCGTCTTGAGGACTT